>NZ_JAAMNS010000023.1:0-77988 GCF_011066175.1 Paenibacillus sp. EKM211P | reverse complement strand
ATATAACATTAACGCGGTGTCGTCTTAAACAAATTTAACATAAAAATAGGCTGTCGAAACTTTCTCGACAGCCTGAGAAGCTTTCCTAATGGAAAGCTTCTTTTTTTATACATCATGAGACAAGTGTTACAGCGAAAAATGGAAATATCATATATTGTAAGTTTGAGATTGTAAAAAAAGGAGGATTTCTGTGAAAAAAGGATATATCGCCGGGTTAAGTGTCATTGTGTTGCTTATCATTGGTATCGCTATTTCAGCTGTAGTTAAATTTCAAGACCTGGAGCAGGTAGTTCAGCAGAAAGATAAAGAGATCCAAGCGAGCAAAAGCAATTACCCCGAAATATATGACCACTTGAATGCGGTTACAATGGATGGTTTTAAACAATTGATTCAGCAGGATCAAAGTGTATTTGTCTATGTTGGCAGACCCAGTTGTGGCGACTGCAATCGGTTTGAGCCTAACTTTAACAAGATGATTGAACAGTATAATCTGGGCTCCAAAATTACTTTTTTAAACGTTCACAAAATTCATAAGGACAAATCCCAATGGAATAAGTTCAAAGCAGATTACAACGTAAAATACACCCCCACGATTGCAGAATTCAGGAACGGCAAGCTGGTGGATAAAATAGAATGGACGCCAAAAAGAGATCTCAGTACAGATGCAGTAAAAGAATGGCTAACCTCCAAAAAACTCATTTTATAAGCCTCTTTCCTATCCAATTCATTAAGAACAATACGAGTTGTTCATGCAAAAAGGTATTCAAGCGAACAACGCATGAATACCTTTTTATTGAGAATGTCCAAATCATCAAGCTGATTAAAAAATAGTTCCTAGCACTCTTCACTGGCTTCGGATGAACCTCGTTCTTACCCGTTCGTTCCTATATTACAGGCACCTTTATACAGTACGAGCATCCATCGAATCAGGAAATTCATATCGAATAATATCCGTTTCGGATACGATATGTCCGATTTGTGACTCAATGAATTCCAAATCTCCCTCTACTGCACCTATAAAATGCTTGGTACCAGGTTCTACAACGATGACCATACCAGGGCTGACTGTCTGTGTCATCCCATTGATACAGACGCTTCCGGTTCCTGAAACAATGGTCCAAACTTCTTTTCGGAACTGATGCTCATGATAGCTGATAAATCTCCCGTTCGAAATGACAACACGTTTGGTGACTGTTTGTAACCCGCTTGCCGCTTGTTGATGGGACAAGACCGTTTGCTTTCCCCAGAATCGCTCCTCAAAACGCGGTCCAATTTCAATTTCTGCCACCATATCCTTAATTCCTGTTGATGATTGTCGATCCGTAACCAGCACACCATCCGGCCCAGCAACAACAATAATGTTTGGGACATTCCAGATGCTAACCGGAATTTCCAGTTCATTGATGATATGCGAGTCATGTGATGCTTCCGAAATATATCCGGGACCGCTTAGCTTTGAACTTACTTCCCGCACCAACGAATCCCACGTTCCCAAGTCCCTCCACTCTCCATGATATGGGAGCACGGAGAGCTTACGAGTGTGCTCTACTACCGCAATATCAAAGCTGGTTTTAGGCAAGTCTGCGTAATTTGTCGAAAGTGTTTTATAATCGGCTGGTAAACTCATTTGCGCCAGCACATCCAATAAAAAGCCGAGTCTAAAAGCAAACACTCCGCAGTTCCATAAGGCTCCTTCACGGATCAAGGCTTCAGATCGAATCAGATCGGGCTTTTCTACAAATGAACTCACCCTATAATATTCCTGGTCAAGTAAAGGAGCTGAAGGCACAATATATCCATATTTATCTGAGGGCTCCGTTGGAACAGCCCCCATCAATGCGATATGGCTTCCTGATTGCTCTAATATGGAAGGAAGCCTGCGCAGATGCTCGAAAAATTCATCCCCCGCATAGCCATCCACCGGCATGACCCCCACGATCTCGTCACGTGATGCACCTGCAATGTCATGCAAGTAAGCGGTAGCCAAGGAAATGGCCGGGAAGGTATCCCGCTGAGTCGGCTCCTCAATCACTACAGCGTCTCCACCAATTTGTCCCTGAATCAGTTCGACCTGAGTTCCACTCGTAGAAAAATAGGCTTGATCTGCCAAATTCGCCTCATCCAACTGCCTCCATATCCGTTGCAGCATGCTTTCCGGCCGCTCGTCATGACGTAGGATGGAAAGAAACTGCTTCGGACGGTTCACATTGGATAAGGGCCATAGACGTTTACCCGAGCCTCCGGATAATAAAATCATTCGCAAAGATGCAACCTTCTTCCTCTAAATTCATATTTTCTTACATTATTGGACTGTTTGCTTTTCGTGCTTTTGCCGAATACATAAGTATGTATCATCGTAGAACATACATAGTTATGCCATGTTAATGGTATCTTTGTCCGTACAGGAGATGTCAGTCATGCCTATAAAAATACTCATCCTTGAAGATCAAAAAAGTTTGGCTGATATGATTGCTCTTCATCTTCAGGAGGAAGGCTATCATACCGAACTAATCTATGATTGTAAACTCGCAATTCCTACATTAATGCACTTTAAGCCGGACATTATTGTGACCGCTCTAATGTTTTCCGGTAAAGTCGAATCTGAGCTAATCAGTCACATCCGTCAATTCACCACGGTTCCTATGCTCGTCATCTCTAATAACACCCTGCTGAATATAAGAATAAAGGCTCTGGATGACGGAGCGGATGACTTTTTATGCAAACCTTTCAGTCTGAGGGAGCTAAATGCCCGCATCAAAGCCTTGCTGCGCCGCAGTGGTAGCAACATGCTCACTGAATCACGAACGATAACCCAAAAGCTTAAAAAGGTAAGAGTTTGGGTGAATGATTACCGTCATAGCCTGTTGGTCGATGACCAGGAAATCGAAGTTACTCACATCGAATTTTCTATTATAAAAGAGATGTCCAGCAATCCAGGGAAAGTTTTTACCCGTAGCGAGCTGATGGATCGGGTCAAAGGCGGAGATGGCGCTTATCTGGACCGTACCATCGACGTACATATCTCCAGCCTCCGCAAAAAAATTGAACGTGATCCTAAAAATCCTCAGCATATCCGTACCGTTTGGGGCAGAGGCTACAAATACGAGATGTAGCCATATTGTGGCGCCTGTTTCCCTCCGGGCAGCTTGCTTCTTATGGAATTTTCCGCTTATTCCATCGCCGATATGGAAGAAAACAAGCTGCTCCGCTCAGGATCCCTATGACAAACAATACCCAGCCAAAACGGTAGGCTGAAGCCAGAATAACGACAACCTTACCGTTTCCGCTGCCATTCGTTATGAATCCGGTAGTTACTCCATTCACAGACAGACGCGCTCGCTGATTTTCGTTACCCAGCCTGAACTCCCATAGTGGATTGGGTGATTCCGTCTCCCGGATCAGCACCTGCTGATGCATTGGATTATATAGCGTAAAACTACGTTCCATGGAATTTTCACGAGTAGCCTGAATGCTTTCCGCAGCGTGTGGTGCCATAAAAAAGGTATCCATATCCGTTCCCTCAAACAGCGTAAATTGATCCACTGTAATCATCGCTTGATAAGGGATGATGGAATATTGCTTCATTTGAAATAAGCCCGTCTGCTTCTTGTGCGCATGCGCTAAAATCTGAAACTGCATCATGGTGGTTCCTGCCGGAGCCTTTACAATCTGGTCATAATGATTCCATTGCTCCTTATCTCTCTCCTCCACCTCATCAATATAGGAGGTTTGAAGAACCTGGGACGCTTTATTTAAGAAAATGACCTTCATGTGCCGACTTCCAATTTGTTCTGACCGTGCATCCAACTGCACGGCATACTCTTGCAGCGGTTCCGCCTTCATTTTTTTGGACGCATAAATATTCCAATCACAGGAATAGCTAGGTGCGTAACGGATGGACAGTTCTGTGTCCTTGATGGATAGATCCGTCTGGCCAGGTCGAATATCTGCTACACAACCAACATCCGTGCTCAATGATTCCTTCGTGTCCTGCCCAGGCATCACGATCACTTCCTGCCCGCCCATTCGATGAATATCTGCAAAATGGCTCAATGACGGCACCTGACTGTCCAGTACAAGGGTTAAGCGATATTTTCCCTTGGTTAAGAACAGATTTTTAAATTCGACTCGGCCATAGTCGTTCAGCAGACCGGGAATTTGTATGCTTTTCTTGGCAAAGCTATCTTGGTTGGGCACCGTTTCAATAACCTGCTTTTCGGATAAAGAGGTAGCGGGTAATCGCTTATAAGAGTCCTCCGTACGAATCGTTCTGGTCAGTACCTCTCCAGTCTCTTCATTCTTCCATTTCATGGTTAACGATCCTTCATATCCGGCAGGTAAATTAGCCAAAATAGCTGTGGCATAGGTTCCCGTTTTGGCGACTTCCACTTCTCTGCTTAACGTCCCTTTTTGGTAACTGATTCCCCGCCCCATACTAAGTCTAGGTAAAGCACGTTCCGTCTGCACATTCCCTTGAGCATTAAAATCGTTCTCTGCCTCCAAGGTGAAAAAGAGCTTACCCCGCTTCAATGCCTGCTCCACCGGAAAAGATAACCGATCCAGTTGATCCACAGGAACAATCGCAAATTGATTGACCGCATTAAAGCCTTGCAGGTTATTAACCGTGATTGGGTTATCTCCCTTTGGAAAAACATGTTCTCCCAAATCAACCCATTGAAATTGGTTTAATCCCTCATCACGGGTCTTGATGTTAGCCACTCCATCGGGCAGTGTGACTTGTATTTTCCCGCCTGCCTTATTCATGAACACTCTTGCATATACATGCGAGGTTTGAGGCTGGTCCATCTTTTTATGCATCGTAAACGTGTTGGGCTTGCTGTATTTCCCCAAATCACGCAGCTGAATATCGTGAATCCACCAGTAATTTTTTTGCTGCGGACGCTGGAGGGTTAATAAATCCATTCGCATCCAATAGCTTCCAGGCGGCGAGACGTATTCCCCGTAAAATTTTACACTGTCAAAATTATATCCCTCTGAAGGCGCCACAACATAGCTAACCCCCAGCTCACGCATTTGCTTATCATAAAACCTCATTTTTACATGCATTTTGTTCGTCCCACGACCAGAAACGGTGATGTGGAACTGATATGGGTTATTTTCCTTGGCTTCTAGCAATCCCGATCTAGCAACCTGCCATATATTACTCGGATCTCCCTTCATAATCTCACCATGCAGAGTCGGCACGTCGTTCGATTCCTCTCGGGGGTTAGCCTGCACACTGAACAACTGTGGATTATCAGGCTTGAAAAAGGTTTCCGTTCTCAGCATAGAGTCAAAATCAAGCACCGTTTTGCCTTCAATACTGCTCATCTGATAGGGTGCCACATCCAGCTTCTTACTGGCGAAGGTGACCGCAATCCCTGCATCCATCTCCATATCAAACGGGAAGTTCCGTATATTTTGGGAGGATAAATACCACAACCAATCGTTGGTTGATGCAAAAGTTTTTGACCATTTCAAAAATGCATTGCCATCCTCAATGGCATCAAAAGGCCGCAAGTAATCCTCTGCCGGGAGCTGGGACAACAGCAAGTCATTAAAGGAGGCTGCCTCCACATAATCCCCCTTGTTGACCGTCTGAATGGTGTTTAACTCAGGCTTTAACGCGCTGAACAGCACGCCAAAGCGGCTGAAATCAAAACCAGGCAGATGACTGTAGCTCTCCAGTCGGCTAAATCCGTAAGGTGTCACAATTTTACTTGCAAGAATATTCATATAGGGCGGTGTCTGATCAAGATTGAATATGGAAAACAAATCGTTCTTATACGTACGTTTCAACCCGGTCTGACCTTCCAGCTGAGACAGGTGGAAATCCTGCCGCTTCTCCTGTCCTTCATATTCATCATGGTAGACCAGCTGGTTGACCCCAAAGGTAGAGAACAGCCAGCCTAATCGCGAGCTTAGTCCGTTGTCCATAACATACTGTAGAAAATTCATATAGTATGTGATACCGGGATCATTGCCTTCATGATGAAAGATCGTATTTTTAGGAGAAGAGTATACCTGAAAATCCCCGGTCGCCTTCTCGGTTGCCGTTTTTCCTTTATTCCATTTGGGCGTCGCTACTCCGTTATAGCTTTGAATCATATTATCAGCAATCGGAAAATACAGTGCCTTGCTGTCAAAACGATCTGGGTCAGTCAGCTTTTCAGCCATTTGACTATAAGCCTTCGGCACTTGTACCGGCTTGTAGTACCCCTCAATGAACTGGGTACGCAAGGGAGCAAAATATACGCCCAGGCACAAAACGACGATAACAACCGCCAGCTTTTTATACACACGCTGTAGCGGCGATGATCCAAACCATTCCATACATTGAATGACGCCAAAGGTCAGCAACACACCGAAATTAAGGGAAAGCAGTCCAATAAATTTGTTAGGATCACGGAAAACCGAACCAATCACAGGGGTTTTCGTAACCAAAATAACAAACCACTTGGCAATGGACGGAAATGTCGTTCCAGTCGCTGCAACCATAAATAACAGCGTAAGGAGCGAGAAGATCAGAATGATCGGATTTTTATGTGAACGTGTCACCATCGCGTATCCGATCAATAGCAATAAGAATCCCCCACCTACATAAAACATCGCAGGCAGTGAGGAAAAGGAGAACATTGGCCACCAATAGCTCAGTAAATAACCCACATTATATAAACTGCTATTACGGCTGAACAGAGACAACGTATCCACGACGTTGATATTATGCTGAGACGCTTGAGCGTCCATCAACATGCTACCTACATACAGGGACAACCAGTAAAAACTAAGCAGTCCGAAAAACACACCAAAAATCATGCCTTTACGCAAAAAATTACTGTATAAGGGCTGTAAATAGGCGCGCCCGGCTTTACGATGAGTCCAGGTCAGTTTGAGCAGCAGCAACATGGTGAACAATCCCAAATAAATCATCCCGAAGAAAAAATAATGAATGGCCGCAGCACTAACAGTGAATACTGCAGCCAGCAGGAACAGGTCAATCCAGTTCCGCTGATACAACTTATGGGGATGATAGTTTTTAATTTGTTGAATTTGAAACTTGGGGTCCACCGCACTGAAAAAGAATCGCAGCATTAACGGAAACAAACTATACCCACAGAGCAAATAAATATGCTGGATGCGAAAAATAACCCACGGATTCAGTGCGTAAAACAACGAACCAACCATGATGGCAAAAATACGGGTTTTCGTAAAACTTGGTGAATAATACACGCTGACCAGTCGCTTGGCAAAGGCATACATCGAAAATGCCGAGACAAATAACAAGCCTGTGATAAACGACTTGAGCAAGACCGGGCCGCTTTCGTCAAATAATAGTGAAAGTCCATAGAAGGGCAAGATGTACAGGATACGTGGAGCATTGAACAAGGTCGAGGTAGACCATCGTTCGTTCCATACCCCGGTTATTTCCTCCAGATACCGATGAGAGGTGGCTCCAAAGGCAATGTCACTGAATACGATTTGTCCTAATCCATAGATGGGGGCAAGATATGCGACAATCGCAGCCAGCATCAATAGGATTGCCGCCATATCGTAGCGGTAGCGAAATATCCACTTTTTCATGCTTGTCCCCCTCTCTTGAACCTCTTGTATCTGTTGGTTATCTTGGGCCTATCTATCTTCTCAAATGAACGATGGCCTGCAATCCCTGATCGGTGTTACGCAGCTTTAAGCGACCACCTATAGTCTTCAGATATGCATCCATGTGATACAGGCTGAACGTATGCTCCTGTGCGTTTTGGGAATAGTCCGGCTGGAAATAGCTCCAACGCATCTTGTCATCAATCCCGCCGCCTGTGTCTTCAATGATAATCATAATTTCAGCTTCTTCCAGCCGTGAGCTAACCTTAAGCATATGAGATTGCCGCTTGGACCGCAGACCCGTTCGGCTCCGTTCCTGATCCTCCAGCTGCTCTCCATCTTGGTTCATGGCCTGCACTGCATTTTCCAGCAGCCCCTGAATTGTTTTGTACAGCATGGGTGCTTGTGCTGCAATGGATGGAACTGGCTCTTGCCGCAAGATCACTTGAATGTGCTTCATATTCAGCGAACGGTTCGCCCATTTCAGCGATTCGGACAATACCTCATTCATATCGGTGAAGCTAATTCCGCTATTATCATGCATTTTCTCTTCCAGCTCATCACGCAAACTACGGACGCCTGTCAGTAATTCTCCTAGTGAGGATTCCTGTCTGAGACGACCCTGAATGAAATTTTCATTCAGCTCGCGGAAATACTCCAGTTCCTCATGAGATGCTCCTTTTCCCTGACTGGAAGACACTTCAAAGCGGTTGGCTAGATCTTGATAAAATCCCAACAGCTTTAAATCATCGCCGCCTGTGAGACGGCTAGTCTGTTCTTGCAGCTCTTGCAGCTGTTGCTCAATCGTCTGCATTAACGGCAAATAATACGTGTCCTGCTGCTGTCGCATATCTTCATCCCGCCGCTGGTCACGCACTTGATTGTTCACGATGGCATCTTTCACAATCCGTTTGCGGAACTGTATGAGCATGGCCCACAAAATAATGAGTATTAGAGCCATCACCATCCACAACTGTTTGCGAAAGGAGCTAATTCGCTGGGGGGTGTCCTGACTGATATCCTTAACCGATATGTAAAGGGCCTCTTCCCCAATGCGGCTGAATCCTATTCCGTATTTCTCTCCACGATCTTCAACGATACCCGTATTGCCCTCCAGCAGCCTACGGGTTACACTCGTGATGTCCGTCCGGTTGATATCCGAAGTACTTCGGGAAGCTACGATCTTGAATTGACCGTTATAAAATAAAGTCTCATGCTGATTCACCGGCTTACTTTTAACAATTCCACTAAGCATTTCAGCGTCAACTGTACGCACCATAAAACCGCCCGTCTGCGCCCCTTGAATCCTGCACGCTATGTACTGGGCAGGCTGATGATCCTCAGTCACAAAAGAGCTTACCGCACAACCATTTTGCAGCCATTTAATCTGCTGGACCGCATTCCTCATCTCACGATTGTCACGTCCGACCATCACATGATACTGTTCATCCAGCACATAAAAAGACCCGCTCTCACGCTTAAACCCCACAGCATATTGACGTGTTCCCTGATTCAGCATCTCTCTGCCCAGACTGGACGACAGCTCTTTTAGCTCAGCTTGCCATGCGGCATAATGCTCCGTTATGCTGCCAGACAGTTCCTGTACCTCATCCTGGAGCTGCTCGTTCTGAATTTCCGCCAAGTGACCGCTGAATTGCCGCATGACGAACCATTGTAGCACAGCGGCCAAGAACACTGTCACACACAAAACCATCAGGTACAGGATCAGCTTTTGCCAACTTGGTTTCAACAAAGCCCATTGCTTCATGACCTGGCCCCTCCATTTTGTTCAAGACGGCTCAAAATCGCTTGCATCAGGCATTCCAGCTCGTAGCTGACCAGCGGTAGCCGTGCGCACAGCAACCGGGGAGTGCGGCGCTGGAGTGCGGCAAACCTCGCAGCGGTTTCCGTTGCCCCGTCTGTCAGCAGGATCAACTCGCATGTTTTGGCTATATATAGACGATCCAAATCTTCCTCGCTGTATGCTCGCAGATCAACAACGTAAATATCATGACGATCTTCCATATGCTGAAGTGCGCTGGAGACAGCCAAGGTCACCCCTGTATGTCGCGCAGCATGATATTCGTGAAGAAGACGCATCCCTTTTTCCCAGAGCGCATGTTCAGCCGAATCAAATCGTTCACAAAAAAGACGCAACGCCCGTTCTGTACTGACATCTTTCAAAAATGCCAAAACGCTGATATTATACATGTAGTTCCTCATTTCTTACTTCCTGATTGGAGTTGCGCAGTTCTTATGACACCCCAAAACATTCTATTTGTTGACGACAGCCCCATGGTGCTGTCCCTGCTAGAACGGACATTGACGCAAGAAACATTCACCTTACATACCGCTCACACGCCTAAAGAAGCTCTGCAAGTGCTGGAAAAGTACCCGATTGATGTTGTCGTTTCCGATCTGCTTATGCCTGGTTTGGACGGGATTACGTTCCTTCGTATGATTAAGAAGGATTATCCGCACATTGTACGCATCATTTTGTCTGGTCACCTGCATACACAGTCTATTTTATCGGCCATTAATCAAGTCGGCGTGTTCCGTTTTTTGACGAAACCGCTGGAGCTGGATGATGATACGCTAAAAAAGATACTGTATGAGGCGCTTGATCAGGCCCGACTCAATCGAAACAGCCTGTATGCAGACCAGAACGTCGCATCAGACCTATCGGTATTTATAAACAGCATTTTGAATGCTCCGTACCGACCGTATGTCCTGCTGAATGAACAAGATGTCGTAACCGCCGTACACATTGCACTTGCTGAGCTGTATCCTGTCGGCTGCTCACTGCGTCATCCTGCTGGCGAAGGTATTCAGTTAACTCCGCATTCATTATATATACCGTATGAGGAGCCGGAATCTTCCGATCCCGACCTGTACTCACTGGATACGCTGACCCTCGGTCATTCATCGTTACGCCTTATCCGCCTTAGCGAGATCGCCTGAGTGACGGGTGCCGCCCTTTAACACGGCGGCTACCCCAATCACAGTCAGGCAGGTGTACATCCACAACATCCCCCCCGTTAGCAGCGGATGGCGGATGTAGTTTTTCACATTCCCCCATGTATACAACACCGGACGGAAGAAGTACCAACGTTCCAGTGCCTTTCGCAATCCGCCCTCCTCAGATGACATCGTACGATCCATCACCGAGAAGTAGTAGGCTTTTTTACGTAATACATCCTGCAAATATACCTGTTTTTCATCATGATATACCCGTGTAAAAACCGCCCGGCGAATGACTCCGCCAGACTCTATATAGCGTAAGGTTGGCTGTATTTCTTCAAAAGCAATTTGCTCCGCATTAAATCCGCCTGTCGATTCGTAAGCGCTCATTCGCCAGAAGCGTGCAGCTTCAATGGAGCGTTTTCCCAAGGTCTCTCCTGCGTTGTTAATTACATTCCGCTCGAAAACCTTTACTTTGGAGAAAAAATTATTTGCTTCCGAATATGCCTCCTCTGGAATAACCAAGGCACCAATATCTTGATGATCGTCAAAAAAGTCGATGCTTTGCTGAATTAGATGTTCGGCTAAAATCATATCGGAATCCAATACAAATATGTATTCGGCACCCAAGCGCTTCGCTTCCTCAACCGCTTTGACTCTAGCAACTCCCCGCTCTCCATGAGGAAGCTCCAATACGGTAACGGGTACTGAGCTCCCTGCGGACAGCATACGAATCGTCTCAACCGTCCGATCACTGGAGCCATCATCGGCAATTACAATATGCAGATCCCTGTAATTTTGCCCCATACAGCTTCGCAAACAAGGCTCTATTGTACGTTCATTGTTGTACGTGGAGAAGAGAATGACCACTTTGTCCACTCTGTTCCGCCTCCTCTGTCCAATTCTCCATCAACTGCTCAAACGCGGCAGCTGTATGATCAAAATGAAATCTTAGCGCATATTGGTACGCTCGCTCACGGATGGCCATGTAATCTTCGCCACCCTCTGCCGCTCTTTCCATTTGTTCAGATAATCCTCGAATATCGCCGTGAAAGCATAAATATCCGCTTTTTCCGAAATCCGTCGCATCCACCAGACCGGGAGAATTGCTCACAATGCTGGGAGTTCCAACCGCTGCCGCTTCGGTAATCGTCAATCCCCAGCCTTCACGCAGGGAAGGGAATACGAGCGCATGGGCACGGCTCATCAGCTCCAGCTTATACTCTGCTGAAACAAATCCATAAAAGGTAATATCGGCTTGTGATTGTCCCTGTTCATCCGGTTCTCCGTATGTCAATCCATACCGTTCTATAATCGGCAATAATTGTTCTGTCACATAGGTTTTATCGGTTTTTCCGGCAATCCATAACATAGCCTGGGGGAACTTTTCCTTGAGCCGCCCAAAGGCTTCAACGACCAGATCAATGCCCTTATATTTAACAAAGCGTCCGGCATACATGAAGGTTGGGTTAGACTCCTTCGTCAAAAATTGTTCACGCGGCCAATGATCAAACTCAATGCCTTCCGGTAAAAGATGAACGCGATCTGGATGAAAGCCCAGCTTAAGCAGATCATACCGGGTAGACGGGGATACGGTGAGCGTCCGATCCTTCCGTGCCAGCTTAAGCATGAGGGGCTCCATATGAAATCCAATCATATTTAGCGGGAACCTGGCATTTTCATACCATATTTCCCTTGTTAGCTGATGTATGAAAAAAATTCGCTTGGATGCCTCCACCCAAAATCGGGTAAAGAACTGATGCGTATTCGCTTGATTAATTACATAGTCAATCTGCTGCCGATGACGACGGTAATAGCGCATCGCATAATAAATAACACTGTATATGTTTCCTTTTCGAATATACGTAATTCCGTCGATGACTTCATGCTCAGGCATCCCCTCAAATTGGGGTGAGAAATGAATGAACTGAAACCGGCCTTGCTGTGAGCGTTTCAGCATTTCATGGGTGAAAATTTCTGCTCCCCCGCTTTTCGGAGAACGAATGTCACGCCAGGAAAGCAATAGAACTACGGTCTTATCGTCCTGCTCTAGTATGGTATTCATGGGGTGATTCCTCCCCTTATCTTTATTTTGAACAAATACATATAGGCATCTATCACAAAGTAGAGAGACATAGCTCCGTACACAATGAACTCTGACAACAAAAAATCGATCGGGTCTGTGTGAGCCATATGAAAGGCTACTAATAAAGCTGCGGCTCCCGCCATCAGACTGAACATAAAGGTGCGTCTGCCCACTAATACGTGCACATGCACAAAAAATAGCACGATGGAAAAAAGCCAATACACCCAGCCTCCCCATGGAATATAGGCCTCAGCCGCCTGGTAAGAGGCTCCAAATAATATGGGAATAGAGGGTGGGAATATATAAGTTGTGCCCACATATACACACAGCGCGGCTACAGCCATTAATCCAGCATAGATTACAATTAACTTGCCCAAAGCCTGGCGGTCATGCCCCTGCGCACCGATCTTTGGAATAAAGGCAGCAATCAAGCTGTACGAAACGTAATAGACCAACTGGCTGTACTTCAGCGCAATGGCATAGCTGCTGGCCTGCTCAGGAAAATAATGCTGTACATACAACATGTCGATGGATATACAAAACAGAATGAATAAATTCGTCATAAGGCTGTCGGTGAAATCCTGACCTAGTGACTTCCATAACCCAGCAGGGATATGTTCTCCTCTATATGTCAATAGGGACAAGCCTTGGGCCGAAACGATCCAGCCGTGAAGCAACGACAGCAGCATTCCCCCACAGCTCGCTAATAGTAAGGCTTCCAGCCTTAACCCCAGGGCAGCCAGGACAAAAAACAGGCATAGCTTCCCTAATACCTCAATGTAATAGTTCACATTGAGCGCCAGCATGCGTTCCCTCCCCTGTAAATCTCCACGGCACGAACTCACCAGAATATGCAATCCGATCAAGGCATACAGCATGAACAGCGGGCCGGACTCAACGCCCAATAGCGAACGCAGCAACGGATGAAAGGAAAGTGAAATGATCATGGCAAGCAGAGTTAGCACTAGAGGTGCTTTTAGTAATAGAGAACCGAGCGGTAAGCTGCGTAGCAGAAGCTTCTGGTCAGCCTTGGATACCAGCTTGGCGGTTAACAGCTGGATGGATAAGCCCAATACGGACAACAGTGCAAAGAGGGCCAACAGCGCGTTCGCCTGACCATAGGCTTGTCCGGTAAGATACCAGCTCGCTGCAATGTGGAAGAAAAAATTGAATCCGTTAAGCAGCACATTAAAGAGGGGGAACATCAACGAACGCAATCGGTTGTTCACGTGGTTATCTCACCCGCCGATCCAGTCGCCAAATCTCAATGATAGAGCGCAAAAAACGAATGGAATCCTTCCAGACATGAATGTGCGAGCCATCTCGGTCAATGCATTTGACGGGTAGTTGCAGCACACGGAGCTGAAGTCGCTTGGCAATGAACATCATCTCCAGATCCAGCGCTAGTCCGAGTTGTTCCTTCAAATGTGGAAACATCCGCTTCACGGCAACCGAGCTCATCACTTTAAGACCCGTCTGGGAATCTACTACACCGGTTGGTAAAAAGGGGCGAGAGACGACCCGTTTGCCAAAGCTAACGATAGATCGCAATAAAGAACGATTCTCGGCGGTCATATCTTTGGTTCCAATCACAACATCATAGTAGCCCTGTTGAACAACATTGATCATTCTGGCAATATCCTCAATAAAAAAGGAATCGTCCGCGTCCACAAATACGTAGTAATCCGCACCGATGGTCCGCATTCCTTCCAGATACGTCCCTGCCTTGCGCGTATTGCGTCCCAATTCCCTTGTTTGAAGCAGTGGACTCAAGTTCTGGTTAATCCGGTTTACGGACAAGTCCGTTGCTGCCTCCAGCGCTTTAATCAAGGCATTCGTGCCATCGTGGCTACCATCATCAATGAGATAAATCGAACCCTCTATAATATGGCTGCGGATAAAGGCTTGCAGTCGCTCAGCAAAGGTTTTGACATGAACAAAACGTTTCTCTTCGTTATACACAGACAAGATGAATGCAACATGTTGGCTTTTAGTCGAATACTCGGGATAGAGCAAGCTTTGTATTTCAGAAAGTATTTCTTCGGTATCATTGGCTTGCCAAAATAGCAGACGCAATCGGCCTACTCCGATAATTTGCACCATATGCAGATCACTGAACGGAAAGGTTACATCCGTCACCAATAGCAATGGCATTTGTGGAAACTGGCTACGGATCTGATTAGCTTTCCGCACGGCTTGCCCCGGCTCCCTATAATCTATCAGGCAGCAACTTGCGCCCTCGTAGACTGAAGCTTCCTCCGTGTCCTCGCACTGTATATATTGGTAAAAACAAATCACATTGGGATAATCAATAGCCCTGTTGTTATCGCTAAAAATGGCTATAGGTCCCTGCACACAAACCTCTCCTTTTCCTCCGAATAATTCTATTTTGTTGAAAAAGAATTAAAAATGTTTGCTTAGTAAGATTAAATTAATGTCCAAATACTTCATATTTTCTTAACAAAATAGCTCACATCCCTTGATATATAAGCATTCAAGAGAAGAAAAACTAATTTTCATATTTAATAAAAACAGAGCATTTAGACCTGATTCATTAGGACTATTACCATACGAATTACAAGGTGAATCCGAAAACAAAATTAGTTCTATAGGATTAATAAAAAGATACACATATGGTCATTTTGTCATAGATTGATAGACGAATAAAACCAATTCGTACGTCCATACTATGGACAACATGTCATTTTTCATCATGAATAATTACTGAAATATAGGGAAAGAAGGTATTTTTATGGAAGCATTTCATGTCAATCGTGATGGGTCATTATCTACTCCCTTACGAGGAAAGGACGTGCTAGCAAACCCTCTTTTGAACAAAGGGGTGGCATTTACAGAAGAAGAACGCAAAGAACTGGGCTTGGAAGGAATTCTTCCTCCCACTGTCCTTTCATTGGAAAAACAGAGCGTTCGGGCATATCAGCAATTCCTGGCACAACCCACCATGCTGCGTAAAAATGCTTCACTTAACGACCTTCATAACCGGAATGTCGTGCTTTACTATCGGCTGCTAACCGACCATTTGAGTGAAATGCTGCCCGTAGTCTACACACCGACTGTAGGAACCGCCATTCAAGAATACAGCCATGAGTACAACCGTCCCGGGGGCGTATATTTATCGATAGATCATCCGAACGGTATCGGACAGGCGTTCTATAATTCCGGCTTGCGTAGTGAGGATGTTGACCTGATCGTGGTCACGGATTCAGAAAGTATTTTGGGAATTGGTGACTGGGGGGTCGGGGGAATTAACATTGCTATTGGCAAACTTGCTGTATATACAGCTGCGGCAGGTATTCATCCCGGGCGGGTGCTGCCCATTGTACTGGATGTGGGCACGAATAATGAAAAGCTGCTGAATGATCCGCTATACATCGGAAACCGTCATAAACGAGTTCGCGGAGAAGCCTATCATCAATTTATTGATACCTTTATCAGCAAAACGTTAACACAATTCCCGAAAGCGCTTTTGCATTGGGAGGATGTGGGCAGCGTGAACGCACGCCACATTATAGGGAAATACGGTCAAAACATTCTCACCTTCAATGATGACATCCAGGGCACAGGAGCAGTCACATTAGCTGCGATTGTTTCGGCGGTAGGTGTCACCAAAATTCCGCTACGTGAACAAAAAATACTTGTCTTTGGTCCAGGGGCAGCAGGAATCGGTAACGCCGACCAAATACGGAGCGCTATGATCGAGGACGGGCTTCCTGCAGAAGATTCTTTCAGGTCGTTTTGGGCCTTTGATTATCGCGGGCTATTAACGGACGATATGGAAGATGTACTCGATTATCAGAAACCATATGTGCGTAAAAAGGAAGAAATCAGCTCATGGGCCCGATCGGAAGACGGCAAAATACCGTTGCTGGAGGTCATCCGTCAGGTAAAACCTACAATCTTAATTGGGACTTCCGGTGTAGCGGGTGCCTTTTCTGAAGAGATTATCAAGGAAATGGCAAAGCATGTGGAACGCCCGATCATTATGCCCATGTCCAATCCTACCAATCTGGCTGAAGCGGTACCCGAGGATTTGATACGATGGACTGATGGCAAAGCATTGATTGCTACGGGAAGTCCCTTTGAGCCCGTCACCTATAACGGTACGAAATTTGAAATTGGTCAGGCGAACAATGCCTTTGTTTTCCCGGGACTGGGTCTAGGCGCAATTGTGGTCAAGGCCAAACGAATCACTCCTTCCATGTTTACCGCAGCAGCTGATGCCGTTGCCAACGCCGTAGATTCGAATGAACTTGGCGGCGCACTGCTGCCCCATATTCGAAAATTACGTGATGTTTCGTTTGCGGTTGCGGTTGCGGTAGCAAAGGCCGCAATTCAGGATCAGGTAGCTCAGGCACACCTTCCAAATATTGAGCAAGCCATTCGGGATGCAATGTGGAAACCGGAATATGTGAGGGTCAAAGCCGTGGAAAGTGTAATCCAACACCCTCACTAATCCTTCACTAGGCATAAGCAGTTTGACATAACATAGGAACGAATGTACAGTATTAGTCAAAAGAATAGGAAAGTCCACTAGGGGAGCCATTATGGCTGAGACAAGAATGAATCTTGGACCCTTTGAACCTGATCTAGTTCGTACTAGCGTAGGAAAGTGGAGCCTTCTATATAGGGTTTCAGGCGTTTTTGCGCATTGAACCTATGTTGAAGCCGCTCCAGTTTTCGGGGCGGCTTTTTGGCATTGTTCCGAGAATTGTATCTTACGGGACTTCTTATTCTCCATTTTTGTTGGAGGTGGGGAAATGAGTTTTTCGCAAGAGCTCCGTCAGCAGGCGGATGGCATTTTTCAAGCCATTTATGAGCATCCCTTTGTGAGAGGTATTGCTGAAGGAAATTTAACAAGGGAACAGCTGATTCACTATGTA
Source organism: Paenibacillus sp. EKM211P (assembly GCF_011066175.1). Taxonomy (NCBI): domain Bacteria; kingdom Bacillati; phylum Bacillota; class Bacilli; order Caryophanales; family Paenibacillaceae; genus Paenibacillus; species Paenibacillus sp. EKM211P. The sequence goes on along the minus strand of NZ_JAAMNS010000023.1, from coordinate 60,441 downwards.
AAACAAGACTTTGAATATTTGAGCGCCTACATGCGGATTTACGGCATCGCGATCTCCAAAAGCACGAGCCGGGAGGATATGGCTGTATTTAACGAACAGATCTCTTTTATTCTCAACAGCGAGGTTCATCCGCATCAAAATTTTTGTGCTATCGCAGGTGTCACCTATGAAGAGATGCAGGGATATCCACTCGCTCCGTCCGCTCATCATTATATCCGCCATATGCTGACCGTCGCACATGAGGGTAGTCTTGGGGAAATCATGGCCGTGCTGCTACCATGTCCATGGACATATCTTGAAATTGGACGCAGGCTAATGGATGAGGTAAGACCAGACGAGTCTCATCCGTTCTATGAGTGGATTTGCTTCTATGGCAACCAAATTGAAGATGTAACCTTCAAATATCGAGAGCGTGTGGATGCTTGGGCGAAAGTCGCCACGGCTGCCGAGCGAGAGCGGATGATTGAGCATTTTATGCTAAGCTGCCAGCTGGAATATATGTTCTGGGATATGGCTTATAAGCAGGAACAATGGCCCGTCCAGATGCGCGCTACGGTCTTGGAATAATCAGTATAGATGAGAGAGGATAAACATGATGAATATATGGGAACAAAGTTATTCGGCGCTCCTGACAAAGGTACAAAACAGCAACCCCCTCGTTCATAATATAACCAATGTGGTGGTCACCAACTTTACAGCCAACGGCCTATATGCACTAGGGGCTTCCCCGGTGATGGCTTATGCACCCGAGGAAGTAGCAGATATGGCCAAAATAGCGGGCGCCGTCGTGTTAAATATCGGTACGCTAAACCGTGAGCTGGTGGATGCCATGATCCTTGCTGGACAATCGGCGAATGCTCACGGTGTTCCAGTTCTGTTAGATCCGGTCGGTGCAGGAGCGACTAGCTTTAGAACCGAGTCAGCACTACGAATTCTAAACGAGGTTAACATCTCACTAGTACGAGGCAATGCAGCCGAAGTCGCTCATCTGATCGGAGAAGCCCGAGAAATTAAAGGGGTAGATGCAGGCGACAGTGCTGACAGCAGTAATGTCGATCTGGCAGTTCGGGCTGCGCAAACGCTCCATACCATGGTTGTCATCACTGGAAAAGAGGACGTCATCACCGATGGGGTTGAAGTACGATTGATTAGTGGCGGAGACGCGCTGCTTACGAAGGTAACCGGAACAGGCTGCCTGCTGACCTCTGTGTTGGGCGCCTTTGCAGCAGTTGAACCCAACCTGCTGCTCGCAGGCACAGCAGGTTTGGCATTTTACAGTGCAGCAGCTTCTCGAGCCGCAGCGCATACCGCAAAGCTGGGGCCGGGCAGCTTCCAGATTGCCTTTCTCGACGAGCTTGCCAAACTACATACTGGTTCGCTAGAGGGGCATGTCACGATCCGTGAAGCTGGAACAACTACAACAGGTGGTGCGCGATGAGAGACGTGCATGTACCGAGAGCGCTGACGATTGCCGGTTCAGACAGTGGCGGCGGGGCTGGAATTCAAGCCGATCTCAAAACCTTTCAGGAGCTTGGCGTATACGGCATGTCAGCTATTACGGCCATAACGGTACAAAATACTTTGGGAGTTCACGGTGTATATCCGCTGCCACAGGAAGCAACAGCGCAACAGATCGAAGCTGTAGGATCAGATCTTGGAGTCGACGCCCTAAAGACTGGCATGCTGTTTGATGCAGGCATCATCCGCCTGGTAGCCGAGCAGATCCGAAAGTTCGGCTGGGAAAAGGTTGTCGTCGATCCTGTAATGATTGCCAAAGGGGGCGCAAAGCTGCTGCAACCAGAAGCGGTGCAGGCATTGAACGACGACCTGCTCCCCTTGGCCCTGGTCGTCACACCAAATATCCCGGAAGCGGAGGCCTTAACCGGGATAAGCATACGTACGATGGAGGATCGCCGCGAAGCTGCGAGACATATTAGCAGCCGGGGTCCCAAATTCGTTGTGATCAAGGGCGGCCACGATGAGGAGAGCGAAAACAGCGGTCAGGTCATTGACCTGCTCTTTGACGGAACAGCCTTCACAGAGCTGGGCGGCAAGCGGGTGCGAACTGTCCACACACACGGAACAGGATGTACGTTCTCAGCAGCGATTACCGCTGAATTAGGGAAAGGCGTGTCTGTACCGGAAGCTATTTTGAATGGAAGAGCCTTCATTCAGGCGGCGATTGAAGATACGTTGTATCTGGGCCAGGGACACGGTCCAACCAATCATTGGGCCTACCGCCGTCGTCAGGAGATACTCCAATGAGCGGTCGAATATTACCTGAGATCATGCGGCGGCATTTACAGATGTATCTGGTTGTTGGAAGCGTGAACTGCCTCGCGGAACCAAGTCGGGTCGTGCAGGAGGCTCTTGCTGGCGGCACAACCATGATCCAGTTCCGGGAAAAGGGCCGTAGCGCGTTAACAGGGGTTCCTATGTTTGAACTTGCGCGTCAGCTACAAGATCTGTGCCACCACGCTGGTATCCCCTTTATCGTCAATGACGATGTGGAGCTGGCTCTTGAGCTCAACGCCGACGGTGTTCACATCGGTCAGGACGATGAATCGGCTGATTCTGTGCGTACGCGGATCGGAAACCGAATCCTTGGCGTCTCCGCCCATACGATTGAGGAAGCTCGTCGAGCCATTCTGCAAGGTGCGGACTACCTCGGCGTCGGACCCATCTATCCCACCATCTCGAAGGACGATGCTCAAGCCGTGCAGGGTCCAGCCATTTTGCATGAGATGCGCAAAGCGGGAATTGACCTTCCGATCGTCGGGATCGGTGGCATTACGGTAGACCGTGTGGAGGAAGTGGTAGGTGCGGGTGCCGATGGTGTAGCGGTGATTTCGGCTGTGACGCAGGCAAAACAAATTCGAGCTGCTGCAGAGGAACTAAAGAAAAAGGTAGTGCTAAGCATCAACCATCCGGGGATGTCCCCAAAACTATAAAGTGCCTTTAATAGTTCACGCAAGAGCCTCATTTACACTAATAAAGTAGAGATGAGGCTCTGTGTTGTCATAAAATTAATCTTTTACAGCTTGATTTCTTGTGTTCTTTTTTCAGCAATAAGTAATCCTAGCAAAATGTACCCCCTGTACAATATTCCCATGAGCAGAACAATACCAACGATTGAAACAAGAATAAGTAGAATATTCGCTACAAATAAAATAATTGCCATAGTCAAAAATATCCCCCCAAAAGATACTGATTTTTAAGCTTCCTATCCCCAGTGCACTTGAGCTCGTTGAATACCTGATTAACTATAAATATATGTCAATCGTCTTTTCTAATATTCGTATAGCATTCGAGAACAATTAGAAAACGATATTTAATTATATTGGTTTTGGGTTCCCCACTCACATAACCCTTCCAAAACAGGTAATAGTGTTTCCGCTTTTTCTGTGAGGCTGTACTCGACTTTAGGGGGAACTTGCGGATACTCTTTCCTATTTACCAATCCATCCGCTTCCAATTCCTTTAGCTGTGAACTCAATGTTTTATAAGTAATAGCTCCGATTTGTCTTTTCAGATCATTAAAGCGAACCACTTGGTTTTCGGCCAGAAGATAAATAATAACCATTTTCCATTTACCACCAATAACTGACACTGTATAACCAAAAGGTGTATCTTGAATGTTTTTAACTTTACCTTTATATTCAGCCATACTCATATGTACACTATCCTTTCGGGTAGTACCTATCAAATTAGTACGTACTACGTTTTTATTTGCGTTCAGTTTATACTAACCGTAATTTGAAGTAAAGGAGAGAAAATATGACTAAAACAATACGCCTGTTAATGCCGCAATGGCAAGGAGGAAACAATCCTAACTACTCTTTTGGAGCTGAACTGCTGGCTTGGCTAGCCCCAGACAATGATCAACCCCTTATTCATGTTCCAGTTCAAGCTTATGATGGAACTCCGCTTGATAACGAGAACGGTATGTATGGGAGAAAACAGCTACTTGAACAATTAGAGGCTGCTCAACATATCATTGACGCTCATAAGCCAGATCGCATAGTAATGTTTGGTGGTGACTGTTTAGTCGAGCAAGCCCCGTTTGCCTATTTGAACGAACGATACGGCGGAGAATTAGGGCTAATTTGGATCGATGCTCACAGTGATTTAGTTAGATATGTGGGCTATGATAACGGACATACATTACCACTTGGGAATCTGTTGGGAGAAGGAGATGAGGAGTTTGCAAAACATGTGAAAGTTCCTCTTAAGCCTGAAAATGTCTTTATCGCTGGATTAGCAGCTCCTACAGAAGAAGAAACAAAAGCATTTTCAGAGACATTTCAAAGGTTAGGTGTTACCACTACAGAAACAGATACTGAAGTAATTCAAAGATTAGGGATTCGAACTGCTGGGACCCAAGAGTTAACGACCAGTACCGAATCAATAAAAGAGTGGATTAAAGAAAGCGGCATCAAGCACCTGGCGATTCACCTTGATTTAGATGTACTTGATCCAAAAGCATTTCGTTCTTTATTATTCGCCAACCCTGAAGCTCCCTATAATCTTTCTCCTGCGGGAACAATGCAAATACCTCAACTACTTCATCTGATTAAAGAACTATCTGAAGAAACCGATGTAGTTGGGTTAGGTATAACCGAACATATGCCGTGGGATTCCATTAACTTAAAGAATCTGCTTGGGGAAATACCTATTTTGAATCATTAATTCTACTTACGATCTATACATGTTTTTTTGACTTAATTTTCGAAATGGAATTATTAGAAATTCGTTTGAATTAGAGTATTGTGTAAAGAAAGGACTCCTGGGGATTTATGCTGTTATGGAGTCCTTTTTTATTTTTTACTTTTTATTTTCATTTATTAATTTTAGTACTGGATTAAGGAACTCTTCAAAAAAGAAGTCGCCTCCCTCACCCGGAGTTAGTGCTTTATTATGATCAAAAGATTCGAAATCTTCTGGTACCGAAATATGATAGAGCGTGCCATTTTCCATTAATTCTCCTAAATCCTTATAAGCATTTGTTGGACGTGCAAAGCAGAGAACCCTAGAATTCTCAAGTATATATAAGTGAGTATCAGTTAACCTATATTGCATAAAATAACACCTCAATTATGTGACTTGAATAGCTCAGCACCGGATAAAAAGGAATACTCAGGAGATCAAGTAGTCGCTCGCTCTACTAATTTGAATTCCAAGGGATGTAATTCTTCATGAAGCCCCTCTAGGGCATTTCGAATCATAATGAATGCATTTTCCGCTTGCTTGTCAATCGGGTAATGAATGGTGGTTAAATCAAGCAAATGCGAAATTTCGGTGTTATCAAAGCCCACCACTGCAACATTACTCGGGATAGAAACACCGAGCCTACGTGCTTCGGTCAACAGCCCTGCAGCCAAATAATCGGTAGAACAAGCGAAGGCATCAGGCTTGTTGGATTGTTCGCCCCACCAGTGAGCAATTTGTTCACCCGCTTCTATTGAATTTAAGCCATAAAAATGCGGGAAAGCATCAGCGTTCAAATCATATTTTTTGCAAAAATCATGATAAGCCCGTATGCGCTCCTTCGTATTCAATCCCCTCATATTCCCATATACATTCACAATGCTGCGATAGCCTCTGGCATACAGATGCTCCAGCGCAAGCATGTACCCCTGATACTGGTCCATAAATACAGACGGGATTGCCTCAATGTTTACACGCTGCCATGTCACAATTGGACCATATTGGGTGTAGTGCTCAATCACACTCCACTCATTGACGCGAATCATACAGACCAAGGCGTCCAGTTGCTTTCTCCGCAACATTTCCAGTGCTTCAAGCTCCCGCTCCTTCTCTCCATTCGTAATAAATAGTGCCATATTAAAACCATGCTCCTGGGCATAGGTTGTAAATCCACGCACAAATGAACCCAATGAATCATTAAAAGAAATTGAAATAATTCCTATGAGCTTGGTCATGCCCTTTTTTAATGAAACCGCATTCAAATTAGGTACATAATCCAGTCGGTCTATGATCTCCTGTACACGCTGCCTTGTCGGTTCACTTACGTACGGATGGTTATTAATGACACGGGACACCGTTGCCGAGGATACACCCGCCAGCTTTGCAATTTCATGAATATTTGCCACATTTCTCACCTCGTTCTTTCTATTTTAGCATGTTCGTGTTTAGCATGTTTCGTGGCCCCGCCCTATAATTGTCACCTTCCCCAAATAAGTTTTTTAAAAGCGCTTGACCTGTAATGCATTACAGGGATTACAGTGAATTTGAGCTTAAGAAAGCGGTTTTAAAAAACATACTCAGGAGGCACTAACCATGAAAAAAGGCATAAAGATCGCAACTATTGGCGGAGGCTCCAGCTATACACCAGAATTAGTAGAAGGTTTTATCAAACGCTATGCAGAGCTTCCCATCCGGGAATTATGGCTGGTAGATATTGAAGCAGGACGCGAGAAACTGGAGATCGTAGGGGCCATGGCCCAACGGATGGTGAAAGCCGCCGGCATTGATTGTGAAGTACATTTGACACTGGATCGTCGGGAAGCCTTGAAGGATGCCGATTTTGTAACGACCCAATTTCGGGTAGGCTTATTGGAAGCCCGGATTAAAGATGAAAGTATTCCTTTGAAACACGGTATGATCGGTCAGGAAACCAATGGGGCTGGTGGGATGTTCAAAGCTTTTCGTACCATACCCGTTATCCTCAGTATCGTAGAAGATATGAAAGAACTGTGTCCGAATGCATGGTTGATTAACTTCACCAACCCTGCGGGCATGGTCACCGAAGCAGTGCTTCGTTATGGTCAGTGGGATAAAGTCATCGGATTATGTAATGTTCCAATCGGCGCGATCAAGAGTGCATCGGCTGTGCTGGACAAACCGGAAGAAGAGCTGTTCTTTAAATTTGCAGGAATTAACCACCTTCATTGGCACAAAGTTTATGATAAAACTGGAGAAGAATTAACAGAACAAGTTATCGAAGGACTGTATGCGCCTGGCGCAAAACCGGAGAAGGTCGTTGAAAATATTAAGAACATGCGCTTCCTGTATGATCAGGTTCGTCAATTGAAAATGCTACCTTGTCCTTACCATCGGTATTACTATATGACCGATAACATGCTTAAGGAAGAATTAGAGGAGGCCAAAAACGAAGGAACTCGGGGCCAAGTCGTCAAACGTCTGGAAGAAAGTCTGTTTGAATTGTACAAAGATCCGAATCTGGATTACAAACCAGAGGAATTATCCAAACGCGGCGGTGCGCATTACAGCGATGCTGCCTGTGAAATCATCAACTCTATTTATAACAACAAAGGCACATTGATGGTAGTTAGTACGCGTAACAACGGTGCGATTGATGATGTCCCTTATGATAGCGCCATCGAAGTAACTAGTGTCATTCGCGCGCATGGTGCGGAGCCTGTTAACTTTGGCAAATTCCCTCCAGCACAACGGGGACTGCTGCAAGTCATGAAGGCGATGGAAGAACTGACCATTGAAGCGGCGGTCACTGGTGACTATGCGACAGCACTGCAAGCCTTCACCTTGAATCCGCTCGTTCCAAGCGGCGATATCGCCCAAACTGTGCTGGATGAATTGCTGGAAGCACACAAAGAGCATCTGCCGCAATTTTTTGCTCATAAAGAGAAGGCGACAGTATAAAGCCAGAATCAATGATACTGCCGGAACACAAAAAAACTTCCTAATATTGAATTAGGAAGTTTTTGCTATACGTCCCAGGAGGGATACTCTCCCTACGGTCGAGACTGCGAAGTTTATGCTAACGATGCTTAGCTCCGACGTCCCCCCAAGGGGTTCTCATCCCACTGGAACACAAAAAAAACTTCCCAATATTGAATTAGGAAGTTTTTGCTATACGTCCCAGGAGGGATTCGAACCCCCGACCGACGGCTTAGAAGGCCGTTGCTCTATCCAGCTGAGCTACTGGGACAAAATGATAATCCATAAAACCTTATGTATTCAGTGCATTAATGATTATATCACATTTTGGGCAACTGTCAAAAGCATTTTTTCATTATACAGGAAAGCAGGCTGCAAAAGGAATCATTTGGACGCTAACGGGGTATTATGTACAAAGAACGATGCCAAAAAGGAGGGGTTAATCCGTGAGAGGCCTTTTGTCTTCACTTTGTTATTTTAGCATTTTTTTCGCACCTTTTCTGGTGCCGGTCATTGTGTGGATTGCAGTCCGGGACGAATATGTTCAGGGACACGCGAAAAAAGCCATTTTATCGCACATTTTCCCCATTATTGCGGCGATTCCGCTAGTTTATTTTATTATCACTGCCAATCATGCAGGCTCGGTTATCGGGTTTGTAATGCTATTCGTAGTGGTCTATCTCGGCGTTTTTGTCTATAACATCTACAAAGGGATCATGACGCTGCGTGAAGCGGCCTAATTCAAAAGAAGCCTCTCGCATTCGCAATTTTGACGAATACAGAGGCTTCTTCAGGGTCATTTATAAATGAGCGTTTCTCAGTTTATGACTGTTTATTTATTACCGAAGCGTCTAGGACTTCTTCGCACCTCATGTCTTACATTTTTCTCCATCACTTCTTCCGCGAACTCATTGTTATGAATATAACTGCTGCCTTTGTTTTTCTTATACTTCGCTTTGCCGTCTATGATTTCCCCCTCCTTTCACGCTGATCTGGCGATGGCGCCGGTGTCCAAATTAACAAAAGCCGAGGTAGTGCACACCATATCCTCATGCCCCGAACTCCTTGGCAAACTCTGTACTAAGCTGCCCATAGGAGAGCAACTCCCTTTTGAACTTTTCCCGTTCCTCACCAGCGGTAATGTGCGTAGAGTCCGTAAAAGCCTTGTCGGTCACTTCTTCAAATGCCGAATGCAGATTATTGTCATACCAATCCAGCTCCAGATCGGCATCATTGCGGATGATCCGTACCATGTCATAATCAGGCTGACCATCCTTCTGATTCGTAGCTGTGATATAAACCAGCAGCTCCGGGTCATCTGCGGCACCGGGACGCACTTCTACCTCAGCACAGCGCACTCCGTCAAGTTCAGTGAAGCGGCGTATTTTGGCATCCTTGATGTAGTACATTGTCTCCCTCCTTCCTCACGTGTAGGCGGGTTGCCCCATCTGTAGTTTTCGGAACGGACAGACATTTTATGCTTCATTTCGGCATATATACTGATGAACTGGGGATTTAGTTTTTGATTCATTCCAACACTGGATGAACACGACAAAGAGAGGATGAATAGACATGTGCGGAATTACAGGTTTCATACAGTGGAACGGAGATTTAATGCATCAATCTGAGCTGCTGCTGAATATGACGCAAACGCTCTCCGATCGCGGACCGGATGCTGCGGGTACCTGGATATCCAATCCGTGTGCCTTCGGACACCGAAGACTAAGCGTAATGGACCCGGAAAACGGCGCTCAGCCCATGATCCGGCAGCTTGAGGATATCACTTATACGATTGTATATAACGGGGAAATATATAACGCGCCTGAGCTGAAAAAAGAGTTGCAACAACGCGGGCATTTTTTCCGTACACAATGCGACACAGAGGTACTGCTCGAATCCTATATCGAATGGGGCCCGGATTGTGTAGATCGGTTGAACGGCATTTTTGCGTTTGCGGTCTGGGATAGTGAGCGGGAGCAGGTATTTCTGGCACGAGATCGACTGGGAGTGAAGCCGCTATTTTATAGCCAAACTGAAGATGTATTTGTATTTGGCTCCGAACCCAAAGCCCTACTCCAGCATCCAGCGGTAGAGGCAGCAGTAGACGCCGAGGGATTGGCAGAAATTTTTATCATTGGGCCTGCACGCACCCCCGGACACGGCGTCTATTCGTCGATGAAGGAGCTCCGTCCCGGGCATACCCTCACCTACAGCCGCGACGGCGTACGCATTCAAGCCTATTGGAAACTGGAAAGCATTGCGCATGAGGATAACACCGAAGAAACGGCACTCAAGGTACGACAGCTGTTAATGGATACCGTGGAACGGCAGCTTATTTCGGATGTACCGGTATGTACCTTATTGTCTGGCGGGCTGGATTCAAGTGCTCTGTCCGCATTAGCAGTTGATTATTACAAACGTACCGGGCAGGGACAAGTTCATACGTATTCAGTCGATTATGTGGACAACGACAAGCATTTTAAAGCCCATGCGTTCCAGCCCGGAGCCGATGCTCCCTGGATACAGCGGATGGTCGATGAATTAGGGACAAATCATCACTGGATTGAATTCGATACACCTGAAGTTGTAGCCGCTCTGAACAACTCCACGCTAACGCGGGATTTACCCGGCATGGCGGACGTGGATTCGTCACTGTATCTCTTTTGCCGGGAGATTAAAAAGGGCGCTACCGTTGCCATTTCTGGTGAAGCAGCGGATGAAGTGTTTGGCGGATATCCGTGGTTCCATCGGGAGGATATGCTGAACTCAGGCACATTCCCGTGGGCGGTTGCTCCCGATATGAGAGCGAGTCTGCTATCCCCTGAAGTGCGGGACTGGATCAAGCCGCTGGAGTATTTGAACGACCGTTACTCAGAAGCAGTCGGAGAAGTACCAAAGCTACCGGGGGAAACAGGAAAAGCTGCGCAAATGCGCGTCATGTCCTATTTGAACATCACCCGCTTTATGCCTACCCTGCTGGATCGCAAGGATCGGATGAGTATGGGGGTCGGACTCGAAGTACGGGTGCCGTATTGCGATCATCGGTTGGTGCAATATGTATGGAACATTCCGTGGAGCATTAAGATGACAGGCGGACGTGAAAAAGGTATTTTGCGCAAGGCGCTGGAGGGCGTATTGCCGGATGATGTGCTATATCGCAAAAAAAGCCCGTATCCCAAAACGCATAATCCCTCCTATCTTGCCGCTGTGAAAAAGCAGGCGCTGCAACTGCTGGATGATTCCTCTTCCCCACTGCTCAAGCTGATCGATACGAAAAAGATACGGGATATTGCCGCCTCACCGGAGGCATCCACCAATCTGCCTTGGTTCGGCCAGCTAATGTCGGGTCCTCAGTTGTTTGCTTACTTGACCCAAGTGGATAACTGGCTGCGCACTTACAAGGTGGCTATTCGATAAAATGTGCTAACTGCTTAAGCCGTAAACTACGAGATGGTAACCGCCTGTTTTTCTCAATGCATGCTATACGTGGAACAGAAAATACCAAAAAGGCTATCCGCGCCTATGACTGACGGATAGCCTTTTTTTCGTATATGACAGGTATATATTCAACCTGCTGCCAAACTATGCCTGTGGATTTCCCAGCTTTGTTGCCAAATTACGCAGGGCTATGCCTCGGTGACTGATAGCCTGCTTTTGTTCCAACGTCAGCTCCGCCATTGTCTTTTCAAACTCTGGCAAATAGAACAGCGGATCATACCCAAACCCACCGCTGCCCGCGGTTTCAGTCGTAATCCAGCCTTCCACGGAGCCCGTCGATTCCAACGTCTCCCCAGTCTGTGGATTATACAGAATCAAGGTACAGACGAATTGAGCCGGGCTCAGCAAAGGCTGTCCGGTATCATCACCAAGCTGCTTTGATTCCAGAACATCAAGCAGCTTGATATTGTTTTCGTGATCGCTGGCGCCTTCTCCCGCATAACGGGCCGAATATACGCCTGGCGCACCGTCCAGCAAGTCCACGCACAGGCCGGAATCATCGGCCAGCACAGGCAATCCGAGCACATCTCCCACCGCTTTGGCTTTTTTCAGCGCATTTTCGGCAAAGGTTGTGCCATCCTCAACGACATCAGGAATGTCTGGATAATCGTACATACTTCTGACTTCCTTGCCAAACGGCGCAAAAGCATGTGCAAATTCCCGCACTTTCCCTTTATTCTTCGTAGCGACAATGACAACCGGACCATCCAGTCGCATTAGGCCCCAGCTCCTGTACGTCCAGCACCGATCTTATCGGCAATCGGTCCGAGTACTTCTTTTTGGCGCTCGATCATTTGCAAAATCCCTTGTTCACCCAAGCTAAGCAGCTGATCCAATTCATGACGGTCGAATGGGCTTTCTTCCCCCGTACCTTGCAGCTCGACGTATTTTCCACTGCCAGTCATGACGAGATTCATGTCCACCTTAGCCTTGGAATCCTCTTCATAATTCAGATCCAGCAGCGCCTTGTCACCAACAACCCCTACGCTGACGGAAGCCAGAAAATCCGTAATAGGGAAAACAGGCAACTTGTGCTGGATCGCAATTTTATTTACTGCAATCGCCAACGCTACGAAAGAACCGGTAATGGAGGTTGTACGCGTCCCGCCGTCCGCCTGAATGACGTCACAGTCCAACGTAATCGTCCGTTCACCAAGCGCCTGCAAATTGACAACCGAACGCAACGCTCTTCCGATCAGACGCTGAATTTCCATAGTACGGCCTGTCAGCTTGCCGCGCGCAGCTTCACGCTGATTGCGGCTATGTGTCGCCCGCGGAAGCATGGAATATTCGGCGGTCACCCAGCCTTTTCCTTGACCCTTCATAAAGGGAGGAACGCGCTCTTCCACTGTAGCCGTACAGATGACTTTCGTCTCGCCAACCTCTATAAAAACAGAGCCCTCCGCGTATTTATTTACTCCTGCTGTCAATTTCATCGGGCGCAGCTCATCACCGTTTCGTCCGTTAGATCTACTCATGCTTTTTCCTCCTACGTCGTATGCAACCTGTTCTTATATGTTTATTTTACCAAAGTGTGCAGGCAAAAGCACCCCAATGACGATTCCCTGTCCTTAAAGAGGAATTTCGTTAATGTGCTGCGGCTTGGCTACAGGCTCTCCATAATTTTGATTATTTTGTCCAATCACGCTTTTCTCACCATTCAGTTCAATGCGAATCTTCGTTTTGACCGCATCATCCGAATTGTCCGCTGCTGTCAGTACGACCGATTCCAAAAATTCAGCAGGTACGGCCTCCCCTTTGGCAAACATATCATCCGAGAGTGATACCGTAATGACGTTATCTTTGGAGCGTTCTACCGATTTCAGCGCCGTCTCCCCTGTCATCACTTCCTGCAATCCATCCTTGGTCTGTGGACCTTGAATTAATTGATGTAGAGCGGACTGGACACGATCTTTTTCCGGACTGACCAGTCGTGTTACAGGTACATAATATTGTACTCCAGCAGGCGAAGATGAAGAGAAATATACGGTGACTGGACTGGAATCCAGAGGGGTCACACCATGACCGACCTCCAAATTAATCCCTACTGCGCGCGTGAGCGGATGGTCCAGTGGTGTGCCGCCAACAGGCATTTCGTTCAGCTTTTTACCATCCACCCAAATCTGCACGCTTTTAATATCGGGACGGTCGGTCAAGGTCCAAGTCAAGCTTTCCATTAATTTGCGTTCTTCCTGTGGCTTATAGTTGGCGAAAGATTTGTTAAATTCGACAACAGCCAGCTTGTTATCCTTGTCCACTGTCACACTTTTCACTTCTGTACCCTGAGGCAGTACACCTTTAAATCCTTCTGGTAATAAGCCGGCATAAGGCCCGCCCTCAACCAGTGTTTCCAGCGCCGACTTGGCATCTGCCTGTACATCGCCTGAAGCAATCGGTAAAGATACAGGGGCCAGCAAGCCGTTATGATCTTGCAAAAAAACAGCCCTCAACTGCCCGGTAGTGGCAGGTGCTTTTCCGGTTACAGCCTTAATCATGGACTGCTCTGTCGTGGACGGCGGAGGGTCAATGGACGCGGCTTCGTTGCCGAAAAGGCTGCATCCGGACAACAACAGGGGCAGGGATAGCAGCCCGGCTACAGAGGTCATACGCCATGGGTGTTTTATGTTCATAAATGAAGTTCCTCCCTAACAATTTTGTACAGATTGTACTAATATGTATACGAGCCCCGCGTAAAAAATAACTACTTTTTTAGCAGACTGGACACACTGGTCATAATTGCAGTAGAAAATTAGGATCTACACGAGGAGGGTAACTTCAACTTTATGGACAAGAAAAAAGTACCTTACAGCCTGAATAGTAAAAAGGTAGCCGATGCCACCCGTGAGTGGCTGCACAAGCGTGGTGTAAGTATGACTGAAATCGCAGAACTGGTTATGCTTCTACAGAAAAAATATTACCCGAACCTAACGATGGAAGAATGTATGGACAATGTGGACAAGGTGTTAATGAAGCGCGAGGTTCAAAATGCCGTGCTTACGGGCATCCAGCTAGATATTCTCGCGGAACAGGGGGCTCTTCTTCCCCCATTGCAGGATATGATTGAGAATGATGAGGGATTATACGGAGTGGATGAAATTCTAGCCTTTTCCATCGTCAATGTGTACGGCAGTATTGGATTTACCAATTACGGTTATGTCGATAAGCTCAAACCGGGTGTGCTGGAACGCCTGAACGATAAAAGCCTTGGGCCGATTCATACGTTTCTGGACGACATTGTGGGTGCGATTGCAGCCTCGGCCAGCAGTCGTATCGCCCATCGCAAGCAGGCAGAGCGCGAGCAGGAGCTTGGAGAAGAAAGCGCACCGAATACAACACGGTAACAATGACATGCCAGTTGCAAACAATGCGTTGGATTACAATAGATATATACAGGGTAAGGGAGAACTAGACATGGCAGACGTAATTGCAGGATATACATTCCGTACGATGCAGGCTGATGATTACGATCAGGCCATTGAGCTGTGGAATGGCTTAGACGGATTGGGATTAAGTGAGGCCGATTCACCGGAGCGGATTGCACGCTTTTTGCAGCGGAATGAAGGACTTAGCTTTGTCTGTGAGTACGCTGGAAACATCATAGGCACGATTTTAGCAGGCCATGATAGTCGCAGAGGGTTTCTGTATCATCTGGGTGTAGCCACAGAACATCGTGGTCATGGGATTGCGCCCAGACTGGTGGATAAAGCGTTATCTGCTTTGCTTAAAGAAGGTATTGATAAATGCCATCTGTTTGTGATGGAGCATAACATAGGAGGTCAACGCTTCTGGTCAGCTAACGGCTGGGAGAAGCGAGATGGGATTTTATTATATTCGCGAGATCTGGGATAGCATCTGAACGCTTGATCTATGTAAATTAGGAACGCCGGGGCTGCTGATTCTATTGAATTAGAAGCAATCAGACCCGGCATATAAGAAATCTCAGCTTATTGAGCGGTAATCCTGATTAAAGTATAGGCTATCTTGATTCTTAAATTGCAATCAATTTTGAGGTCGTAGTGTACGTTCCACAATGTTAAGTGTGGATTGACGAGAGAAAAATCGGGATACTTGGGCTACCCAATAGTTTTGTCGACCCGATATCATATGACTGCGCCCTTTTTCAAATGCTTTCAAGGCATTATTGACGACAGTCTGGGGTGTTTCTCTGGAACCTACAGAGGCTTCACTGGAGCCTACCACATCAAAAAATGAGGTTTCGGTTGCACCTGGACAGAGGGCGAGCACTTTGAGTCCTCGTTTTCGATTTTCGGCCCACAGCGCCTCGCTAAACGAAAGTACGAATGCTTTGGTTGCTCCATATACGGCCATATAGGGATCAGGCTGAAATGCAGCGGTGGATGAAACATTGATGAGTCCCCCATCCCGGTTACGCAACAAATCAGGCATAAATGCATGTGTGATATCGACTAAAGCAGCCACATTGAGCATCACTTCCTCATGCTGTCTTTCTCCTGAAACCTGCTCAAAGTACCCGTAGGTGGCAAAACCGGCGTTGTTAATCAGAAGATCTACCTTGAGTTGTTGATTTTGAACCTCCTGATGCAATGTTTGGGGAGCTCCCGATGAGGATAGATCGAGCGCAATCACCGTAGCTTTTACGTTATATTTAGCGGAGAGTTCTTTCGCCAGTGCTTTTAGTTTTTTTTCATTGCGCGCTACCAAAATGAGATTACATTGCTTAGCCGCGAGCGAATAGGCAAATGCCTCACCAATCCCGGATGAAGCCCCTGTGATGAGTGCTGTTTTGTTTGCATACCTAAACATGATGATGACCTCCATAGTATCGTCGTTTTATTTAAGAAACACTGTTACCACTACTCTATAATGAACTGAAGCCATCACGATGACGACCTCAGTACACTTCATATTTACGCTGGAGATGAAGAGGGTTTACATCCATCGAGCGTATTCTTCAGTGTAAATGCATACACCTCTTGGGCCATGTCCACAGTCAAAAAATGACCTGCAAATTGTAGATGTATCACCCCGTGTAAAGCTGACCACAGCATTCGGACAACCAGCAGTGGGTCCTGTTCTTTCAGTGCTCCCTGCTCCATAGCATGTATGACGGTTTGTAAGATTCGCGATAATGCCGTTGTGGTACCCTCCAAGCTCTGTTCATCCGGCTTAAAATCAGATAATGCCCCGCCAAACATCATTTTGTAATAGGCTGAATGAAGCCGCGCAAATTCCCAATATGCCCAGCATAAAGCTTCCAGATCAGCGAGTACGTTTTTCGTAACAGGTACTTGTTCAAAGGTTTCAGCCAATAGCCGGCATCCATCCAGATACATTTCATTGGCAAGACCGTCCTTACTGCCAAAAATACTGTAAATGATCTTGGTGGAACAGCTTAATTTCTGTGCAACTCGCCGTACAGTCACAGCCTCAGGCCCTTCTTCTACAAGAAGGATGCATGCGGCATCAATCACATTTTTACGGAGCAATTGCTGCTGCTGTAGCTTCACCTCAGAATAGGTTTTATAAGGTTGCGATGACTCAGACATCGTTCAATGCACTTCCTTTGCTCATCTCAGAAACACTGTTTCCTTATAGAATCATAGTATTCCATCCCTAAATGTTTGTCAAATAAAAAAGAGCGCAACATAAGTAGATACACTTACTGCGCTCTGGTTGGATGTTAAAAATGAAGCTATGTTTTGCGTTCCACGATCAATAGGCAATGCCCACCCTTGTGCGGATAAAATCGCAACTTGTCCATTGACGATAGGTAAAATCAGCTGTATCCGCAGTGGAAATTTGTGAGCCGTCTTCAGGCAGAAAATCTTTTTCCACGCGATATACACCTGTACGTCCGCCATCTGGCAAATAGGTTGGACATACGACTGTCCAATCTAGTGCCGATTCACGCAGCAATTCGTACACTCGCCGATGCTCCTCGGCCGCGCGGGTGCTGCGTCGCCGGGTATCGGAGGACTCGTACCGATACAGGCTCGGTTCGGTCCGGCTTTGCAAAATCCCTGCCGTTCCTACCGTTATGAGCCGGTGAATGGACTGCTCCTGCATCAGCCGGATCAGCAGACCTGCACTAACGGATAAGGTGGTGGTTCCATCTGTATTCAGCGCACTGATCACAACTGTTGGCCCGCCTTTCAGCGCTTGTGCTACGTCCTCCGCGTTGGTGGCATTACCTTGTACAATTTGCAGCTGTGTCCCGTATTGGGATGCGAAATTCTCCAACTTGTCCGGTGAACGAACTAGGACGGTTACGGTATGACCATCCGCTAACGCATATTCTAATATAAAACGGCCCACACGTCCGGTAGCTCCCAGCAGCACCAAATTCATAAAAGCCTCTTCCCCGGCATGCATGCCGTTCATGTTGTTCTGTCATGTTGCATTGTCATATCACTGTACTCGCTCGTTAACTCCACGCCATTATTGATAGCAAAGAGGATAAAAGCGAGTGATAGGACTCTCCTCACTCATAGAGGCTCGTTCACGGCGCACCAGCTCCACCAGGTGGGCCAGCGTCTCAGACATGGCAAACCTTAGCTGGTGAATCCCCAGCTTGTCGCCAAACACGGCAATGCACAGCTCATAAGCTGTGCTGCCTTCCGGTTGGACGAGCTGCAAGAATTTGTCCAGCCGTTCTTCATGATGCGCCAGCAATGCTTGCGTCCGTTCGCGAAAATATCCAAACGGATTGCGATGCCCGGGATATGCCCATGCCACCTCTAGCTCACCTAGGCACTGCAAGCCATCTATATAAGACTTCAGCGGCTGGGCGTCACTGCCCGGCAGCAGGCTGATATTAGGGGAAATCTGCGGCAGCACTGCGTCACCGCACAGAATAACGCCGCTATTCGGCTCATATAAGGACACGTGTCCAGGCGCATGCCCTCCAGTCTCTACGGGCATCCAGCTGCGTCCGTCTAATTCCAGACGAGCGTCTATTCCGGTAGGAATGAAGGTAATCTCAGGCTGCGGATTCACTTGCAAATAAGCCTGCCGCATATGTAATTCCAAGGCTGATACCTGTTCCAAAGGAAAGCCATGCTGGACAAAAAAGCTGGGCAGCATCTTCTCCATAGCGGTCGTCAATTCTGGAGCGTCCCACATCATCATCGCTTCCTGATGGCTGCGAGCTGACATATGTACGCGAGCCTGACCTTGCTGCTGCATCCACCCCGCCAGTCCATAATGATCGGGGTGATGATGAGTCACCACAATGTCTGAAATATCCTCAAAGGACATTCCCAGCTGTTGGAACACATATGCCCATTCCGCCTCTGTATCCAGATTGCGCGGACCTGGGTCTACAATTGTAAAACCGTGCTGTCCCTTGAGCACATAGCTATTCACCCAGCGCAACGGAAAGGACATGGATATTTTGACCTGAATGCCTCCATCTATTCGCTCACACGGCGTAAGCTCTGGCAATTTCATGGCTTCCCCTCCGGCCTTCTGTTTCAAGCCCGCACACCGACAAAAATCATTCGGGGCGAAGCATCTTCTATATATTGATCTTCATCATAACTTCCGTGCACCTGCTCTACGGATAGCCCGGCTTGTTCTAGCAATCCACGGAACTTTTCATACGGATATAGCTTTACTCGCTCATAGTACACACGCGCAGGTTGTGCGTCAGCACGAGTGGCATCCAGCTCAGAGGCTGCTTCTGTGGTCGTCACAGATGCGGCTGACCGGATGGCAATTTGCTTTTTCACAAATCCATCTTCAATGACCCGATGCTCCTCAATCCAATTTCCCTCATCCTCCCGGGACGAATGCGGTACCAAATGTGCAGCTACGTAGGAAGGGTTCAAATAATCTATAATAAAACGACCTCCCGGTTTCAACAGCCGATAAATTTCCTTTAATACCTTAAGCTGCTCCTCATCCTTCTCAAAATAACCAAAGGAGGTAAACAAATTGACCACCGCATCAAAGCTTTCATCCAGCGGCACCGCTCTCATATCCCCTTGATGCCAGCTTACCCGCCCTTCGGAATCCGCCGCATGCGCCTCTCTCAGCAGTACATTGGACAGGTCCACACCCGTCACCTTATACCCTGCATCGGCGAGCGCAAGCGAATGACGTCCCATCCCGCAGCATAAATCCAATACGCTGGAACCTTGCGGTAATTTGAGCCAGGAGATCATTTTTTGCACTTCCTGATAGGCTCCCTGAAAGTCGCGATGCTTGTATACCAATAAATAATCTTCCCCAAAGCTTTGCTCGTACCATTCTGCCATATCGTTTCTCCTCCATGAACTCATTTCGCTCTATTACATATTATATTAGCTTTTTCAAACTGGAAACTCAAAAACATTACGAATAAGCATTTTGCAAAAGCACCAAGCTTCCTGACATGAGAGCATGTTACAATAACCGTATTTGAGCTTAAATAATCATAGGAACTTCATACCCACTTCATGTGATTTATTCCATTTTATCATTAAAATGAATCATGGGAATGCCTTTAGAGAGGTTTCATGCAGGAAAGGAGCGGCAAAGTATGATTCAAATTGGACTGACGGGTTGGGGCGATCACGATGACTTGTATCCAACGGGCACTAAAGCTAACCAAAAACTAAGTGTCTATGGAAGCCATTTTCCCGTAGTAGAGATGGATAGTTCTTTTTATGCGGTACAACCTACGGATCGTATGGCACGCTGGGCGGCGGAAACTCCGGACTCCTTTTCATTTCTCGTCAAGGCCTATCAAGGCATGACCGGCCATACCCGCGGCAAACAGCCTTACTTCAAAACCATTGATGCGATGTATGAAGCGTTGCATGCATCCATACTGCCTCTTCGCGAAGCGGGCAAGCTCAAAGCTGTGCTGTTTCAGTACCCACCCTGGTTCGACTGTACACGTGAGAATGTCGCCATATTGCGAGACACGAAAAATAGGATGGGAGAGGTCCCATCCGTACTTGAATTCAGACATCAAAGCTGGTTCACACCAGAATTTCGGAAGCAAACGCTGGCATTTATGCGTGAAGAAGGCTGGATACATAGCGTATGCGACGAGCCGCAGGCAGGCCCCGGGTCAGTTCCCATTGTACCGCTGGCTACAGACAGCAACCTGACCATCGTACGTCTCCACGGACGGAACATATCAGGCTGGAATCAAAGCTCGGCACCTAATTGGCGGGAGGTTCGTTATCTGTATCGGTACAATGAACAAGAATTGACCGAATGGAAAGACAGATTGCTGGAACTGGAGCAGCAAAGCCGTGAGGTATGCGTTATATTCAACAACAACTCAGGTGGAGACGCCGCTGCCAACGCCAAGCAACTCATGACCATGCTGGGCATGGAGCCTAGACCTTTTCCACCTCGCAAGCCACCTGAAGTGGATCAAGGGCCGGAACAGCTTGAGCTATTTTGACGGCCGGGCTGTGAGTGAAAGTTTGGGCATAGCCTCTCTGAGCTTGCGTTCGTTATCCAGCAAATGCGGGTCATCTGGCAAATAACGTAAAGCGACTTGGTTGTGCTCATATGAAGCTTCCAGCTTACCTACATGGGCGTAGCAATGACTGAGTCGTACATGAGGTAACCAAGAGTAGCATGGCAGTGGGACAGGTCTCATACCAGGAAGGTGATGCTGTTGCTCCAATGCTCTTTCATACCAGTATGCGGCAGTACTCCATTCATTTCTTGTGAAAAACCAGTCCCCGATCATGCAGCACAAGTCTGCTTGCGGCACCCCGTATCGAAAAGAGCGTAACAGACGATCCAGCTGTTGCTCTGGCTTTCCGAGGTGGAGATAGCATTCAGCCGCTCGCGCACAAGCAGTAATGCGATCCTCCTGGTAGCCGCTCGGCTCCTCCAGCAGATGGTCGAAGTCCTCTGCGGCCTCGGCATATTCCTTACGGTCAAAGCATTCATTGGCGTGAAAATACAGCAGACGCCCTTCCAGCTTGCCGCTTTCGCTAATCCACCGGGCGAGAATACGCTGGTTACGGAGCGTATGGTCTTGCATTCGGCGATGTGTCACTGCCACATCCGCATGCACGATTTGCCCCTGAGGTATCACCAGATCCTCATGCAGACGCCCTTCCCAGCGGTATTGTCGCTCCCGCTTCACAAGGCGAATACGGCGTGAGCTGAACAACGGTTCACCCCGCTCACCCTCTGCCAAGTGAAGTGGCATCACCACCGCGTCGATATTTTCGGACAAACGCTGTTTTAAGGAACGAAGACGTTCACGATCGGGTTCCAGCAGCACATCATCCGCATCCAGCCACATGATATAGGAACACGTTGCCTTGTCAAACGATTCATTACGAGCGGCGGCAAAATCGTCCTTCCATTCAAACGTATATATCCGATCCGTATAGCGGGCTGCTATCGTCTTCGTCTCATCCGTTGATCCTGTGTCCACAATGATGATTTCATTCATCAGGTCTGCGACCGAATCCAGACACCGGGACAGTGTTAACGCCTCATTTTTTACGATCATGCACAAGCTGAGGGTCATTGGATGCTCATTCATGACTTCACGTCATCCCCTTTACCGTTGGCTGACTCTTCCGTTGTTTTTCCGGTAGACTTGCCATCAGTATATGCACCTCTCCTCTCAGCCTGCGTCTTGTCTATCTGTTCGACATGCGTAACCCTTTCCAACGGCAAAAGTTGTTCCTCCAGTTGTCGGATTCGCTGTACCGCCTTGTCGAGTGCAGCCTTTCGCTGATTCATTTTGCGAACATGCTGCTGCTCTACCCGTTGAAACTGCTCCTCATCCATTTTCACCCACTCATTCAGTTGCTCTGCCCCTGGCTTGGCCTCACGCAGCTCTTTCGGCTTCTTGCGACCTGCAAAGCACAAATATTTATGATGCACCTCCAGCGTTTGTTCTATAAAGTAAGGGTACAGCACACGAGAGAGGCTTCCGGCATAGTAAGTCCGTTTGTGATCGTGAAACGGATGATATCCATAAGGTACAGACAGGACGAGCATCCCCTTTTTATTCAACAGGCGGTAAGCATGAGCCAGCAGAGTGTCGGGATGCGCAAAATGTTCCAAAATCTCTCCTAAAATAATAGTGTCAAATCCGCCGGGAGGACGTTCAAATTGTGAAATGTCCTTTAACTGAAAGTGGACTCGTCCCCTGACGGGTGCAGATTCCTGTCGAAGCTCTTTTTTTGCATACGAAATGCTGCCCTCTTCCAAATCAATAGCCGTTACCTCAAAGCCTTCCCGCGCGAGCAAAATGGACGTTATCCCCTGACTGCACCCGACATCCAGCACGGTACGTCCCTGTACATGGCGGCAAATCCAATGAATTCGATTGCGGGTGGCTTCATGGGATTCCTCTGAATTGATCTGCCCGTAATAACGTTCGTTTACCTGATCACGGTTAGCCAATAGCGGCGCCCCCTCCGTCACCGGGTTGCCCCAAGATCACGACATGTCCACCAGTGCAGTGTGCAGTCGCATTACGTGTGTCGAAGACCAGCGGAGCATGGTCAACCAACTGTTGATAGTTCACCATAGAATGGTCTGTCGTGATGACTACGATATCTGCACTTTCCCACAGCTGGGCATTTGCCGTCCGCGATGGAATTTCTTCACCGTTCAGCTTAAAACCCGATACATACGGGTCGGTGAAGCTAACCGAAGCGCCCATTTTAGTTAGATGCTCGAACAAGACAAGCGCTGGGGATTCGCGAACATCATCAATGTCCTTTTTGTAGGCCACGCCTGCCAGAATAATATTGGCCTTGTTTATGGCTTTCCCTTCCTGAGCGAGCATGGATTCGATTCGCTCCGCGATATACAGCGGCATACGCCGATTCATGCGGTCTGCCAGATCTACGAATTCCAGCGGAAAACCGTGCTGTTCCGATTTCCACGACAGATATAGCGGATCAACCGGGATACAGTGTCCCCCAATGCCTGGTCCTGGATAGAAAGGCATGTAGCCGAACGGCTTGGTTGCCGCTGCATCCAGTACCTCCCATATATTGATGCCAATTTTCTCACACGCCGCTGTCAGCTCATTGACCATTCCAATGTTGACACTGCGAAACGTATTCTCAAACAGCTTGGCGGCTTCAGCCACAGTTGTCGAGCTAACCGGAACAATCTGATCCAAAAAGGATCCGTAAAAACCTGCTCCTGCTGCCAGACAATCTGGTGTGCAACCGCCGATCACCTTAGGGGTGTTGCGAATGTTAAAATGGACGCTGCCCGGATCGACACGTTCCGGTGAAAAGCACACATAAAAATCCTTACCCACTGTCCATCCCCTGCGCTGCTCTATCACGGGCCGAATCAGTTCTTCGGTCGTTCCCGGATAGGTGGTACTTTCCAGAATCAACAGCGTTTGTCTACGCAAATGAGGTATGGCCTGATCAATGGCTGTCTCAATATAGGACGTATCTGGTTGATGTTCGTCCGTTAGCGGCGTAGGCACACAAATCACGACGATATCCGCATGCTCCAGCACCTTGATATCCGTAACTGGATGCAATTGCTGCCCGATCAGACCTTTCAATGCATCATCGCCAATGTCTATGATGTACGACTTTCCTTGAAGTAGCTTGGCTACTTTGACGGGATCGGAATCCACGCCATATACATCATAACCGGCCTTTGCCATTTCCACTGCCATGGGCAGCCCTACATAACCGAGGCCGATCACTGCCACCTTTACAGTTCCTTTTGTGATTCTTTCCATAAGCTGCAAAATACCCACCTCTTTCATCGTTACTCCATACCTTGCAGTAACTCAGCAATTCCAGCGCGATCCATTAACTCATCGTCCGAGCGATATTGTTCGAAGTTCACCCGCTCCAATCCACCATATTGACTCAACAAACGCTTGTCTGCTTGCTGGGGAAGAATAACAAAATAACGATCATCATAGCGATACGTGTGCGGCACCTCATAGGGCGAAATCAGCACCTCATGTAGCTTTTCCCCACCACGTATACCAATTTCCTTCACTTTTAACTTAGGCTGCCCCGCCTGTTCTTTCATCACTTCTGCCAAATCCGCAATATTGCAACCCTTCATTTTCATGACTAGTGTCTCTCCACCAATCGCCGTAACAGAAGCCTTCAGCAGCAAGCCAATCGCCTCTCCGAGCGTGAGGAAGAAACGTGTCATGTCTGGGCTCGTCAGCGTTAAATCCTGACTTTCCGCGATCTGGCGTTTGAACAGGGGCACGACACTTCCACTCGTCCCTAGCACATTGCCGCCGCGAATACACACAAAGCGAGTACGCTCATTTAAGGCGTTGGCGCGGATCATCAATCTTTCGCCAATCGCCTTCGTCATCCCATATACATTCACCGGGTCTACCGCCTTGTCTGTAGAGACATCAATGACCTTGGCGACTCCCTGCTCTATGCTGGCCCGAATCACATTTTCCGTACCATGTACATTCGTCTTGAAAGCCTCTTCCGGCTGCTTCTCACACACAGGAACATGCTTTAGTGCCGCCAAATGGAACACATAATCTATCCCGCGACAAGCCTCCTGCAATGCCTGAAGGTCCCGAATATCTCCAATCATGAAATTCAGCCGGGGATCAGACTGGAATTGCCGCTGCATGGCAATCTGTGCAAATTCACCGCGTGAAAAAATACGAATTTCCGCTGGTCCCTCCTTCAGCAATTCAGCCGTCAGGCGTTGCCCCCAAGATCCCGTTCCTCCGGTCACCAGCAGTTTTTTTCCTTTGAACAATATAATCTCCTCCTGACCGTTACGAATTGGCAATGCCTGTGCCCAAAAATTCAGCCAGCACCGCGTTCATTTCATTTTCTGAGAGTCGATCCTTTGCCGGTACCTTTTTCACCGAAGTATTGGCGGCATGAATGACATTCACATAGTTGCGAAGCGGAATCACCTCATGCGGCAGCTCCGTTACATATCCGTGTGTGCCTTTCCCAGGAATAACGACACGGTAATCATTCAGAAATTCCTCTACTTGATAGCGGAACACATAAAAGGAAGGCGAGTGGTGAAACACAGGTGCCATCTGCCCCTCAACCGCATCCCACAAGTAACCCATTTGATTTACCAGCGCAACCGTATCCGGTTGAAACTTGTAATCATGTAATTGTTGTACAAAGGATTGGTGGTACAAATCATCGGAATCAATTCTAGCAATGAGCAGTTCGTCCGCTCCTTCGATGTACGCATTGATACGACGTTTACTTTCGATGCTCGTACCAAAACGGATGTGCTCAGGAATGGGCTCCCGTTGGGCCAGTTCCTCTTCCACAATGTCGCTGCATCCACCCGCCAGCTTGACGACAGATAAAAAATCCGTATTTGTCTGATTGAGCAGACTACGCAGCGTAAAGGTTCTGAATATATCCAGTCGCTCGCTGATCCACTCACGTGTCAGGCGGTTGGGATTCATCCCATAGTTATTAAAATTAATTTCAATCACAATCTTGCGATTCATTGATCTTCCTCCCTTTCATCCGTCTTCTCTCAAGTTATGAAGACGCTTCTGAAACGGCACGTACAGATGCAACAACTCTCGCAAAAATAGGTAGAATCGAAAAAGAATAGCCGTTCATACAAAAACCTTTTAACTTTCGACATATGATAGAATACGAAGTTTTTTGCTTTATTTGAAAAGTTGAACAAGCAGGACTGACAGGGAGGAAACGAGATATGACGGATTCAAAGTATCTGGAGATTGACGAGGTATTGAAACGTTTGAAGCTGGCACTCGATCAGCACCAGCCCTTCTCGCTCATACGTATTGGAGATGGCGAAAATTTGGTATTGGCTCAAGACACCGTCTGGCCGATGGAAAAGGTGTTACAGGAACGCTGGGCGGTCAAAGCCAATCTCGGCCAAAAGGGGCTGTTTCTGCCTAATACGGACCTACGAGACGCAGTGGCACTGGCAGTGAGCAAAGCCAGCGTCGCAGGCATTTTGCCATATGATGACGAATCTATTAAAGCACCCTCTTATATGAAGCGGGAGTTGACCGATCAGGTCTTTGCTCACTACGCTCTTTCCCCTGCGCTGACTTGCCATGCCTGCCTGAATCGATATTTAGCGGAGACACCCGCATTCTGGGACATCCTAAAAAATCGACGCATTCTGCTGGTGACCCGGACGGCCGCTGAAGTAAAGCCTGTTCTTGAAGCCAAGCCGTACGGGCTGCATATCGCGCACACGCTCGCATTTCATCAATATGAACAGATGCCGGAAACACTCGGGTGGATCACAGCACATAAAGATGACTTTGATATTGCGCTGTTCTCTTGTGGTGTCAATGCAGTAGTATTGGCGCAAAAAACGGCAGAATTAACTGGCAAAGTAGGTATAGACTTCGGCAAGGCGATTAATATCGTCATGTTCGGCAAAGCGAATTAAAGAATAAAAGTAATAGTCTGAAAAAAATCAACTTCGTTATTGGGGCTCCTCATATCAAAAAAAGCATCAGCAAAATGAAACCTGCTGGTGCTTTTTACTATCCATTGCTGCTCTAAACTTACTTAAAAATAGAATTGAGATTCTCTGTCACTTCTTTTACAATATTACAGAAACTAGCATTCATTCGAGATCATGAGGAGGATGTTGAATATGTCACATAACAAGAGATTGAAGACATATCCAATTGCAAAAACAAAGCATGTAAAGGTTCATGGTCGAACTACGCCAACACTCACCCCTCTCACTCTATTTTGGACAGGCAGCGGCATTGAATTAAATATGAAAGGCTCAGAGCTATGGATTGAAATAGAAGCCGATTATCAGGTATATGAGCCCTGGATCAGTATTGTCATCAATGGTGTCCCGATGAGTCGCCTGATGGTGACCGCTGGGCGACATTGGATCTGTCTTTTGAGAGGGTTGAACTCTGACACGGTCAAAAATGTCCGTATCGTCAAGGATGTCCAGCCTATGAGCTCGGACCCGCGCTGCTTGTTGCAAATTCATGCGCTGAAGGTTGACGGAGAATTGCTGCCGGTCCCTGATAAGCCCCTCAAAGTAGAGTTTATCGGGGACAGCATTACTTCGGGAGAAGGAACGATTGGAGCGAAGGAGGAGACAGACTGGGTTCCTATGCTATTCACAGCCCTACGCAATTATACAGCTATAACAGCCGAGGCACTGAATGCGGATTACCGAGTGTTCTCACAAAGCGGATGGGGTGTGCTAACCAGCTGGGATAACAATCCACATGGGAACATACCGGCATATTATGAGCAGGTATGCGGTGTGCTCACCGGAGAGAGAAATGAAGCATTAGGAGCATTTGCCGATCATGATTTTACCTCTTGGCAACCAGACGTGGTCGTAGTGAACTTAGGGACTAATGACGGTGGGGCCTTCTATTCTCCAGCATGGACAGACCCGGTAAGTGGGAAAGTGTATAAGCAACGTTTGAATGAGGATGGCACATTTAATGAAGAAGACGTACAAGCTTTTGAAAACGCTACCGAACGCTTTCTTGTCAAGCTTCGGAATTGCAATCCTACTGCCCATATTGTATGGGCCTATGGGATGCTTGGTACTCCGATGATGTCAGCGATCTATCGGGCGGTCGATGCGTACAAGAAAAAAACGAGGGATCGCAGTGTGTCCGTATTCCAACTGCCCAACACGACAGAAGAAACGATAGGATCTCGCAGCCATCCCGGACTCCTCGCCCATACCAAAGCGGCAGACGAGTTGACTCAGTATTTGCAAGAAATTTTAAAGAATTAGCAGCCCGTAAAAGCAAATCAACTCTGTTGTACACACCATGAAGTAATCACAACAACCATATCATTTATGTTCTCGGTGTTGTAAGGAGTACAGACAGCCACAAGCCTGCGGCAAATGTCTACCCCAGGCTGTGGCTGCTAGGCTTAAAGCGCAGCTGCCTAATCATAGGAAAACCATGAACAGGCAGCGAGCTCTGAACCGGAGAATACTTGTCTGATATATTTTACAAAAACGGAGTTGAAGCGATACCCGTGAATACTTCCGGACCATTGCGGACAGTAGTCGAAACACCGGAAATATAAGAAGAATATACCGTTTGTATGGCCCAGGGAGCGGACAAATCCTGTGCATTAAAAGCTTGCGTTTCATTAGCTCCATTCACGCCCAATACCCCCTCAGCGCGGTAGACTACCTCGTTCGGATCATAGTTAGCTCCACGTACAATCTCAACCGCATACGTATCACCAAACTCACCGATCAGACCAATCGAACCACTAAAAGTCACAATCGGACTCGGCACAAGATAAGTTCGCAGCGTAATCATACCGAATCGCTCTGGTACAGGCCCCAATTGAATATCGGGGCCCTCACCTGTTTTTGATGAATTGGTGGAGCTTCTCATATCCAGAAAAAAACCCATACCTTATCCCTCCAAATTGCAAGATACTCCATGCTATGCAAGCAATTCTTTGACGTATTGGACAAATTAGCAATAAATCTATCAATTCAGCTCCAAAAAACCGATAGTAAATACATATGGTATAAGCTTTTGAAATGAATATATAGTTAGAAAGCAGGGGTTAGATGAAACAACTGAAACGACTGAAAACATTAACACTACGCAAGAAATTGACAGCAGCTTTCCTGCTGGTCATGCTTGTTCCTAGTATTATTGTGGGCTCTTTCTCATATCAGGCAGCGTATAACCAGACAGATCGCCAATTACTGGACAGTGCAACATCTAGCGTGACTGCAGCTGATCGCGCAGTTACTCAAACGATTCAAGCCAAACTAGCTGATCTTGAATATTACTCCACAACGTTGACGGCTAGTGATAACAGCGCTGAAGCAGATGATGCCATTCTAAAAAGATTACAAGTGTATTTGAAAATGCATGCGGAAGTTGTTGATATGTTTGTAGGAACTCCCGAAGGTAAACTTATTATTGGCAAAGCCGTAGGCTCCACAAACGATCCTCGGGAACGTCCGTGGTATAAACAGGCCATGGAGAAACCCGGTCAAACCGTAATCAGCCCTGTCGGGCTCAATACGGCCAAGGTCCCCGTTGTGTATATTTCACGTACACTTCCCGACAACAGCGGTGTTCTCGGTCTTTCTCTGAATTTGAATAATTTAAAAGAAATCACAAAGCTAAGAATCGGACAAAATGGCTATATTGTGATATTTGATAGTACCAAACGTATCGTTACTCACCCGACAGAAGTCAGCGGGAGTACCGAAATGGGAGAAAAAACGCCTCAATTGTTTGACTCCAAGGAGGGTAGCTTCGATTACAATGCCGCTGGAGTAGCTAAACATCTGATTTTCAAAACCAATGAGTTGACAGGCTGGAAAATTGCCGGAACGATGGACAAATCAGAAACCCGTGCCTCCGCCCAACCTATTCTTCTCACGACAATCGTAGTGTTGGTCATTGCAGCCATCATCATTGGTGTGCTCGCAATGTGGCTGATCAACAGTATCCTTAAACCCATCCATAGATTGCGTAATTCTATGGATGCTATCAGCCAAGGTAATCTATCGATTAATGTGGCTACGAACAGCACAGATGAAATTGGCGAGTTATCAAGATATTTCCAACAAATGGTGGATAACCTGCGTAACATGATTAGAGAAATTCAAGCAATGACAGGTAATTTGTCAGCATCCTCGCAAGAACTTGCCGCAGGTGCAGAACAAACGACCCGTGCCATCGAGCATGTGACCATAGCCATTCAAGATGTCGCTGCCGGCAGCGAACGTCAGGTAGACAGTGCTAAAGATAATCAGAAACGAGTTAGCGGCATGTCTGCTGACATTACAGCTATGACCGACACCATGGCAGAAATGACCACTTATTCCGCACAAGCTATTCAGGCGTCGGATGCAGGCAGTGAGCATATCGGCAATAGTGTCATCTCCATCGATGGAATTCGCACTACCGTGGAAGAGCTCGATACGATTGTCAGCGCTTTGAGTGACCGTTCCGGACGAATCGGGACGATTGTCACCGTCATTACGGAAATTGCTAGCCAGACGAATCTGCTTGCACTGAACGCTTCTATTGAAGCAGCACGAGCTGGGGAGCATGGCAAAGGTTTTGCTGTCGTAGCAACAGAGGTCCGCAAGCTGGCTGAAAACTCAGCTTATTCCGCACAGCAAATTCGTGAACAGATTCAAGGGATACAGAGCGGTGTATCTGAAGCCCTGGTCGCTATGGAATCTGCCAAGGAACGCGTAACGGAAGGCATCAATTCCATTGATCTATCCGGTCGCTCCTTCTCACGCATCCGTAGAGCAGTAGCCAAATCAGCGAAGCAACTCGATAACGTAGCCGCTTCTACCGCGGGAGTAGCCAATGGAACGAATGAAGTCGTTAGCAGCATGGAGGAAATTACACGTATTGCTGAAGAAGCAGCATCTCATACAGAGACCGTGTCCGCAGCCGCAGAGGAACAGCTCGCCTCCATGGAAGAGATCGGTTCGTCTGCCGCAGATTTGACCCGTCTGGCAGAGCAGCTTCAAGATTTACTGACACAATTCCAATTGGATGAAACAAAATAACCATTCCTACCGATAAATACAGAGAAAGCGAATTATCAAAATGAAGGAGGATGGAACATGGATATCGCAGCATTATCCACAGGTATGAGTCAGGCCAGCTTGGCTCAAGCCGTAAGTGTGAAGGTATTGGGTATGGCTAAGGATCAGGCCAGTGAACAAGGACAGGCTTTGGTACAGATGATGGAAAAAAGCGTACAACCGCATCTTGGGGGTCATCTGGACATCCGAGCATAAGTACATCCTATTCATGATGAAAGGCGATTCTACTCAGGTCTGTACAGACCCGGGCAGAATCGTTTTTTTTCTCCCTATTTTTCGTTCAGCATAAAACGTAGTAAACTAGACATATCGTCCACAACCTCGGTTCGGAGGATAGCGCAATATAAACACGATTTACATTTAAAAGGAGGATACATAGTTTATGAGTTATACTGAATATTTTGAAAAAGCCAGAGAACAACAACTGGGCGAACTACAGGAATGGCTGTCCATTCCGAGTATCTCCGCATTATCGGAGCACAAAAAAGACATTAATCAAGCAGCCGAATGGCTGGCGGCCAAACTGACTGCTGCAGGCTTGGAAAACGTTGAAATTATTCCAACCAAAGGCCATCCGTTAGTGTACGCAGACCATTTGCATGCACCTGGCAAACCAACCATCCTTGTGTATGGACACTATGATGTGCAACCTGTGGACCCGCTTCACCTGTGGGAAACGCCACCGTTTGAGCCATCCATTCGCGATGGAAAATTGTATGCGCGCGGAGCGACAGACGATAAGGGGCAAGTTTTCTTGCACATTAAGGCGGTTGAGGCCATTTTGAAGCAGGAAGGCAAATTGCCGCTGAACATCAAGTTTTGCATTGAAGGCGAGGAAGAAGTGTCCAGTCCGAACCTGCTTGAGTTTTTGCACACTGGCGCTGAACGCCTAGCAGCTGATGCTGTACTGGTGTCTGACACCTCTCTGATCGAAAAAGGGAAGCCTGCGATTTGCACAGGTTTGCGCGGACTGTGCTCACTGGAAGTCGCCATTCACACGGCGAACACGGATCTTCATTCCGGCTCCTTCGGTGGCGGCGTGCCGAATGCCCTGCATGCTCTGGTGTCCCTGTTGGCAACCCTGCATGATGACAAAGGCCGCGTTAGCGTCGAAGGATTTTACAACGATGTTGCTCCATTATCGGCAGAGATGAGAGAAGAATTCGCGAAGCAAGGCTTCAATGAGAGCAAGCTGCAACAAGATCTTGCACTTGATTCGCTCTATGGCGAAGAAGGGTTTAGCTTCGTCGAGCGTGTTGGGGCTCGTCCTACACTGGAACTGAACGGCGTATATGGCGGCTTCCAGGGTGAAGGTACGAAAACGGTCATTCCGAAGGAAGCTCACGCTAAAATCACATGCCGCTTGGTAGCTAATCAGAATCCGCAAGATATTCTGGACAAAATCGAGCGCCATTTACGCGCACACGTTCAAGCAGGAGCTACCCTGGATATTCAACAAGGTGAGAAGGCGAACGCCTTTAACATCGACCCGTCACATGCGTTTTTACAAGCAGCAGCGGATGCCTTTGAGAAAGTATACGGTGTACGTGCCCTATTTACCAAGGATGGAGGCTCCATTCCGATCGTGGAAACCTTCTCCCGTGTGCTGAGTGCTCCAGTTGTATTGATGGGCTTCGGCTTGCCAGATGAAAACCTGCATGCACCAAACGAGCATTTTAATTTGGAGAATTTCGACAAGGGTCTGCTGACGATTGTGGAGTTTTTGAAATCTGTGTAAGCATATGACAACTTCTAATGGCTAAGTTACAATAGAGAGGGCGAAAGCCCTTTCTATTTTTTTAGAGGAGCGCTGCACAATATGATTATTCAGTTCATTCGTTTACGGTAATGTGAGGTACAGTTCATGAAAACTCAATCATTTTTTCGAAAAATGGGTTGGGTTTATTTGGCTGTGCCTTTTTTCATTCACCCAATACGAATGAACGAGGTGCTTTTCTATGTCCAAATGGAATAAACACGAGATGAAGGCTAGCCTGATCAGGAAGCATCAACATCTTTTTAGTTGTCCTGTATGTTCTCAACCCATGCGTATGGTGGAAGGTAAAAGCCTCCTATGTATGAATCAGCATTGCTATGATCTTTCAAAACACGGGTATTTACATTTATCCGCCCGATCCCATAAAACCAAATATGATAAACAACTATTTAACTCCAGAAGAATGATGTGCAATAGCGGATTTTTTGATCCTTTAAATGAAGCCATAAGCTGCACGATGATGAAGTTTATGAAACCCCTGTACGATCAAAAATCACATCTGTACTTGCTGGATGCAGGTTGCGGGGAAGGTTCCCCTTCGAGCCACATTCAGGATAAGCTTACCTGGAAGGGAATCACCGAGCTTACAAGCGTAGGTATGGACCTGTCTAAAGAAGGTATTGTGTCCGCAGCCAAAGCATATCCTCATGCTCTCTGGTGTGTTGCCGATTTGGCTCATTGCCCATTTGCAAATCAACAATTTGACGGTATACTCAATATTTTATCCCCTTCCAATTATGCTGAATTTAAAAGGATTCTTTCGGAGGATGGCTGCATTCTAAAGGTCATTCCCGAACCATATTATCTTCAGGAATTGAGATGCTTGTATGAACAGAAAAAGCCAACTTATTCAAATGACAATATATTAAGCCGGTTTAAAGATAGCTTTAATCTTTTATCCGCCGAACGAGTAACCTATCGCTTTATGCTAAATGCCGACCTTGTGGAGCCTTTGCTCCATATGACTCCCTTATCGTGGGGAGCTACGGAAGCAGACTGGCAGCGAATGCAGGAAATAGATTTACCGTATGTCACCGTAGATTTACTCATCTTATGTGGTAAAAAATAACATACCAAAAAGCATTCACAGCATGTGATTACGCATGCTCGTGAATGCTTTTTTTCGTTAATGCCGTCGCTTAAGGAAAACGAGTGTAGCGCAACAGGTGAACCAGCCGATTCAGCCGTTCTATCTCCCGATCCAGCTCATGCAGTGGCTGCCCCGCCAAAGCAGCGTTCGCTCTCCGATCACGTAGCGGATTTATTTTCCGGCCAATGAGTTTCAGCACGGTGGCCTTCCCCATGTTATTCACCACCACATATTGCGTTAGCGGATCAAGCTCAATCCACAATACATGGTGCTGTTGAAAAAACAACAGTAATTGCTTTTTTAACTCATCCAGCTCATGAGGCTCACCTGCAATTTGCGGCTGATGATGAAAAGCCACATAGCCCATCACACGTAGGTCACTTATGATTTGTTCCAAATGAAGCGTTTCGTTTATGTACACATTGTTCGTGCTCATGCGGTTTCTTGCACCATTCGTACGATTTTCCCGGATGACGTTCACCACCTGACTATCGTTTATTTTAAGGTTTATCTTTCCCCTTTTTCACTGTAGCGCAATCGGTTTTAAAAAATCAGAACGTATACAAACCTTATGAACAAAAAAACAACCGGCTTATACGCCAGTTGTTTCCCGTTCCACAAAATACTTATTGGTCATATAATGAGCCTTGCCTCTAGAAGTATCAACCATTCCCTTTTTGTTGTCGAGAAAAACAATCTCCCGGCATTTGGTGCAGTACCACTTGGTCCGCTTGAAGGGGGATTCTGTTACATACGATGTACCACATTTGCAATCTACTTTAATTAAGGTTTCTGTTGATTTGTAAGCTTGAGACAGCTCTCTTAAGCCAGTATCCGGCTGTTGAATCGGGATAATGACCTCCTGATAGCTTGAATACTGATTGTGCACTTTAAAGTCAGCCACCAGTTCCGCATGCAGTCCAAAGTACTCTTTGCCAATCTCGGTTACAAATTTCTTGCCGATTCTGTAACACTCAAGCCATTCCTGTATCTGTTGATTAGACAAAGGCACCGTGCCCTTGATACCACTATTTAATGTGTAAGTCATGATGTATAAAGTATCATCTTGTCTATGTCCGTACATGAGAAGCCTCCTTATAATACACTTGATAATGTACTACAAAGCGTACAAAACATCAATTTTATTATTTGGCAAAAGATATAGTAGCATTTCCAAGTATGGATTTAATATATGGTGAAAAGCATATAAAGACGCGTGCGAGTCTGTTAGAAAAGCAACTGACAATCTGTCAGTTGCTTTGTCTTTCTACATAGTATTTGTTGGTCATGTACCAGGCCTTGCCTGTATTCGTATCCACCATGCCCTTTTTACGATCCAGGAACACAATATTGTTGCATTCCTTGCATGACCACTTGGTTCTCTTATGAGGTGATTCTTCTATGTAGGAAGCACCACATTTACATTCTACCTGAATTAATGTTTTATACTGACTATACGCTTCTACCAAAGGGTCCAGATCTACAGCTTTACGTTCCATTACAGGCTGTATCATGGATATGTGTTCTCTCTGCTCCGAGTATTCATTATGTACCTTGAAATCTGCTACCAACTCAGGGTTTAAACCAAAATATTGTTTACCCACAACTGTTACAAATTTGCTGCCGATTCGATATGCTTTAATCCATTCCTGCACCTGTTTACTGGATAGGTCGACTGTTCCCTTTATACCGCTGTTCAGCGTGTAAGTCATTGAGTGTTGGTTGGGTGTCATATGTCTTATCGTTCACCTCCGATCAAGAATATACCACAGGTAGTCCTAAGCAAAAACCCGATTCAACTTCCATCCTGTCGTCATGCTAATTTGTATTTCATTCTTAGACTATCACCAGATGCATTTCTATCTAAATACAACTTTGTGGTACAGCTTCCACCTCAATTATTCATATAACTTATTGGAAAACGCATGGTATTTTCTTCCTTATCTATATAGTACACCACTTATACACAAATTCCCACATATTTCAGCGGTTTAATCGTTTTTTTCGTCATATCCTCAGCATGATCAAAACAAAAGCCTTCCCGACCACCCTTCATTGTTGAAGGATCATCGAGAAGACTTTGTACCCCGCAAGGAACGAGAGGTCAGATTTTTAATTCGCCAAGCCTGATTAATTCTACGACCGCCTGTGAACGACCTTTTACGTTCAGTTTCTGCATTACGTTGGAAATATGGTTACGCACCGTCTTCTCACTAATAAATAGTTGTCCGGCGATGTCACGCGTTGTTTTGTCCTGCACGAGCAGTTCAAATACTTCACGTTCACGGTGAGTTAACAAAAACTTGTTTTTCTGGTCGTTACCCTTCGTCAATTTCACCCCTCCTTGCTCGGGTTTTGTGTGGTGTAACAAGGTTAAGGGATACAGTCAACACATTTTATGTCATGTGCTCAGGTATGGTTCAATGTGCGGATAAAAATGGGCATAGGCACCTTACTTGTAGCTTTAATGACGAGTTGAACTTTGTGTCTAAAATATGTATTGACAGGCATATAGGCCAGCCTTATGATAAGAAAAAATGCGACTGATAATCATTATCAAAAATGATAATTCGTTATAGAGATCGCGCTACAGACTATGGTTCAGGGCCAGTTTGGCCAGAAAGGGTGTTCATTGATTATGAAACTACGTTATGCCGTACCGGCCGGAGTGCTGGTCTCTTCTATTCTGTTTGCAGGTTGCGGACAAGCCGGAACTGCGGATCAGCAGCCTGCTGCAACATCCAAAGATACAGGAACAACAACACAGACCACGACTCCTGCGGCGACTGCTCCCAATTTTGATCAAGCGGTTGCGGCTTACCGTACCTATGCAACCGAGCAATGCGATACGTTTGTGAAAAAGACAGAAGAATTCACGAACGCAGTCAAAGCTGGCGAGCTGGATAAAGCCAAGGCTTTGTATGCTCCAGCACGTATGTACTATGAACGGATTGAACCGATTGCGGAAGCACTGGGCGATCTGGACCCGAATATTGACGCTCGTGACGGTGATGTGGATGCAGCGGATTGGCGCGGATTTCACCGTATTGAGAAAACATTATGGGAAGAAAACACCACCAAAGGACTGGACGAGTTTTCCGACCGCCTGCTGAGTGATGCCAAGCTGCTGCGTGCCAAAGTAGAAACAGTTAACATTGATGCCAGCTTGATGGTAACAGGTGCAGTCGAGTTGCTGAACGAAGTATCTACCTCGAAGGTAACGGGTGAAGAGGAGCGTTATTCTCATACGGACTTGTACGACTTTGCGGCCAATGTAGAAGGTGCTCAAAAGATTTATGACATTTTGAAAACAGATCTGAACCAAAAAGACGCGGCGTTGGAAAAACAAATTGGTGAGCGCTTTACAGCCTTACAGCAGGAGCTGGCTCCTTTCAAAGACGGCGAAGGCTATGTATCGTATACCAAACTGAAACCGGAAGAAATTAAAAAGCTAAGCCAGAACCTTGATGCTTTGGCAGAACCGTTGTCCCAAATGGGGAAATTGTTAGGAGTGTAATGATATGAAAGGCTTTAAGCGGCAAAAAGGACAAGAAAAGTCGCAGTATGCGGAATCCCGTAATGAACAGTCTGATCTGACAGAAAAGGATGCTCAGCGAGCGGATGATGAGCGATCAGGAAAAGGTAAATCCGTATCACGCCGTGATCTATTGAAGCTGGCCGGGGTAGGTGGATTAGGTCTGCTGCTTGGCGGCGGTGGCGTGGGCGCTGTGCTGTCAGCCAGTCAACGCCTCGAAAGCATGATGACGGAGGCAGATACCAAAGATGTAGTTCCTTTTTACGGCAAACATCAGGCGGGGATTGTAACTCCGGCACAAGATTTTATCTGTTTCGCCGCTTTCGATCTAACGACCCGGGATAAGGAACAGGTGCGGAATCTCTTCAAGGCCTGGACGGAAGCAAGTGCTACAATGACTTCTGGTGTGCTGCTTGGCACCGATAATGAAAATATCAACCTCCCTCCTTCCGATACGGGCGAGGCAGCGGGATTATCTCCGTCCCGGACGACGATCACTTTTGGGGTGGGCCCCTCCTTTTTTGATGGACGGTATGGCCTGGCAGGGCTCAAGCCTGCCGGGTTCCGTGAGTTGCCTCGTTTTCAGGGAGACGCCCTGGATGAGCAATGGTGCGGCGGTGATATCGGAGTGCAGGTATGTGCCAATGACTTGCAGGTAGCTTTCCATGCCCTGCGTAATTTGGCGCGTATCGCCAGAGGAACGGCGGTACTCCGTTGGACGCAGGAAGGTTTCCAGCGGACGGCACAAGCTGATCCTGCGGGCAGCACACCGCGCAATTTGCTCGGCTTCAAAGATGGCACGGGAAACCCGGACACGTCCAAGGCAGACGAGATGAATCGGCTGGTGTGGACACAGACCAATGACGGACCAGCATGGATGGGCGACGGCAGCTATATGGCTGTACGCCGTATTCGTATGCGAGTAGAGGTGTGGGATCGTTCAACATTAGGTGACCAGGAGGATACCTTTGGACGCCATCGCAGCAGCGGTGCCCCACTGGGCAAAAGCAAAGAGTTTGACAAGCTGGATCTGGCGGCTACAAGCCCTGAAGGCAAGCCGCTTACGCCCCCTACCTCTCATGTGGCATTGGCTCATGGGAACGGGAGCATTAATATTTTGCGGAGATCTTATTCCTATTCAAGCGGATTAGACAAACAAACAGGACAGCTCGATGCCGGACTGCTGTTCATCAGCTACCAGCGTGATCTGTTCAAGCAGTTCGTTCACATTCAGGAGAAGCTTGCACGTAATGACAAGCTGAACGAATACATTGTACACAAAGGCAGCGCGGTGTTCGCCTGCTTCCCAGGTGTGTCGCAAGGCGGCTACATCGGGGATACGTTATTTTAGCAGCAGGCAAGGAAGGGGATTTATATGAATCGGCGCAATAAAAGCTTAGGGTGGGTGTTTGTGCTGGTGGCGGCTCTGCTGCTGACAGTAACTCCCTTCATATCCGGCTATGGGTCGGCCGTTTTCGCACAATCAAATGCTAAAGCTGTCTCTAATGATCAGCTGATGCCTGTGGTCGGCGGAGCACTGGTGGAGGCGGGACAAGACCAATGGACGGAAGCGTCCAAGGACCTAAAGGAATTCCGTGGTTTATGGGAAGCTGTCAAAGCAAATGGCGGGGATTCAGCCCATATCGCGGCCGTAGATCAAGCTCTGACCGATGCAGAAGAGGCGCTTGCCCATGGCGGCGGGGATTCAGCGAAAGCTGCGTTATCCGTGCTGGCGCGCTCGGTCAATGAGTTTGTGACGGCTGCCGAAGGAGATCAACCGGCTCCCGCCGGAGCTAAAGCAGCGGAAAAACTGCTTCCTATGGCGAAGGGCAGTCTGGCTGCCATGCAAAAAGGCGATTGGGCTGCTGCGCGGGTGGATTACGACCGAATCGTTAAAGCCTGGTATCAGGTGGAGACCCCGATTCGTCTGGACCATTTTTCGGTATACAGTTCGCTTGAAACAAAAATCAGCCTCATTCGCATCTCTATGCAAGCAGAGCCCATACGTCAAGCACAGGCTCTCAAGGAAATGCAGGAGTTAACGACGCTGCTGTCTGATTATAGTCAGGGCAAACTTGTGAACACAGATCAAGGGGCAGATGCAGGCAATGCCGCTGCCGGAGCAGCGAATGGTTCAACAGCTTCCCTCGGCGATGCAGTCACCCTGCTCGAATCCGCACGCCAAGATGTTGTAGCTAATCAGCCAGAGCAGGCCGCAGACAAGGTAGGGCAGTTTATCGCTGTATGGCCTTCTGTCGAAGGACATGTACAAATT
Organism: Paenibacillus sp. EKM211P; assembly: GCF_011066175.1. Classification (NCBI taxonomy): domain Bacteria; kingdom Bacillati; phylum Bacillota; class Bacilli; order Caryophanales; family Paenibacillaceae; genus Paenibacillus; species Paenibacillus sp. EKM211P. The sequence goes on along the minus strand of NZ_JAAMNS010000023.1, from coordinate 21,101 downwards.
TCCGATCCGGCGTCTTACACTGCGATTGAAAATCAAATGACCGAGACTTCTGGATATCTGCTGTCTTCCCCACCGAATATGGATAAAGCCTTGCAGACTCTTGATCAGATGCTGGACAGGCTCCGTCCGTTGACCGAGGAACGTTCTTATACTGCATGGGACGCCGCACTGATTTTGCTGCGCGAGGGTCTGGAGGCCATTCTCGTGCTCGCAGCTCTGCTGGCGTATGCCAAAAAAAGCAGCGAAGCTGTGGCTGGACGATGGATATGGGCAGGAGCTGGTACAGGACTGGTGCTAAGCGGAATACTGGCGGTGCTGTTCACCTCGCTGGTGGCAGCTGCTGCATCGGGCAGTATGCGTGAGCTGCTGGAAGGTGTCACCGGGCTGGTGGCTGTTGTGCTGATGCTAACGGTCGGTAACTGGCTGCATAGCAAATCCAATGCTGCTGCGTGGAACCGCTTTGTGGAAAACAGCGTGGGCAATGCGCTAGCACGGGGCAGCCTATGGTCGCTCTTTGCGGTTTCTGCGCTCGCGATTCTACGTGAAGGGGCCGAGACAGCTATTTTTTATATCGGTATGGCTCCGGCCATTGAAACCTCGCAATTGCTGATCGGTATTGGCTCGGCAACGGTTATACTGGTCGTCCTTGCTTTAGCGATCATCAAGTTCAGTGTAAGGTTGCCAATTCGCGCCTTTTTCCTGACCGCCACTATACTGATCTACTATCTCGTATTCCGATTTCTGGGCGAAAGTATTCATTCCCTTCAGGTGGCAGGCAAGCTGCCGGGACACACTGCGTCCTCGCTTCCTTCTATTAGCTGGTTGGGAATGTATCCAACTTGGGAAACATTTGTCCCACAAGCCCTTGTGCTGATCTTTATGGTATGGCAGCTTGTCCGTCAGGAAATACGCAGCTCCCAATCACGTTAAGTCAATACTACAATGCTGAAAATGTAAAAAACGCCAAATCACAGGTCCGATGGATATCGGCTCCTATGACTTTGGCGTTTTTACATACTTACATCACATCCTCAGGCAACGCAATCATACGCTGATGGTGCAGCAGGTCCGTGCGATCACCGTGTTCACGAATGACATGCACTTCCCCGCGATAATCGAGCAGTTCCGCTGGAGTAGCATGTCCCAAAAAATATAATGGGCTGTAGCTTAATCCATAGGCTCCTGCGTTCGGAAAAGCAATATAATCGCCTTCGCGAATCGGGGGCAGCTCCGCTTTTTTCACAATACAATCCTCGGGTGTACAAAGCGGACCGACAATGCTTACCGTCTCCAGCGCCGTGGAAACCTCTTCTCCCACTTGTCTGCGCATAATTCGCACCGGGTAATTGTCCCTTAAGCGGCGTCCCCGAAAGGTAGCTGAGACGTAGTGATTCATGCCGCCATCAGCCACGACAAACTTCTCTCCCTTGGATTCCTTGGTATACAACGCCCGGCAGACATACATGCCTGATTGAGCGACCAAATACCTGCCGCTTTCAATGATCAGCCTAACCCCGGGCATACTGGATCGAGTCTGTTCCGCGAGTGCATTGAGTCCGTCAATGACGTGATCCATATCGAGCGGCTGTTCATGAGCAAAATAAGGTACACCAAACCCACCGCCCAAATTGACCGTATGCATCGCCACACCATACTGAGCCTGCACCCGTTCTGCCAACTGCAAGGTATTCGCAAATGAAGCTAAAATCTGATCCGCTTTCAGCATTTGCGTACCTGTATACACTTGAATACCTTGAAAATATACGTGCGGGCAATCTTCCAGCACCTTAAAAAAGTGATCCAGCTGCCCTTCATCGACTCCAAAAGGGCGCGGAACACCGCCCATTTTAATCGTTGCTCCCGACAGGTCATTATCGGGATTAATTCGAACCGCAGCTCTGACAAACACGCCTGTTTGGGCAGCAATGTCCTCCAGTAGACGTAGCTCTCTCACCGATTCAACATGGATGCAGCCGATCCCACAGGCTATCGCCTCGCGCAGCTCGGCTACCGTTTTCCCCGGCCCAGCGTACAGCACATCCTCCGCAGCATACCCGGCCTCCATGGCGACGAACATTTCTCCAGCCGAGGCAATTTCCACACCGCAACCTAACGAGCGCAGCAACCCAGCCAAGGCTACGTTACCATTAGCCTTGAGCGCGTAATGTACACGCACGGCCGGATGTAACCGGGCCAGCAACGAGCTGACGTGAGCATGCAGCGCGTCCCCATCATAATAATAAAAGGGTGTCGGATGCTCGCCGAATCGCTCCAGTAAGACTTGATCCTTTTGATCCATCTGCCGAATCCCTCCTTTCTTTGCTTGGATACTCTGTATTTGGTATTACTCGAATTTCACCGATTGAAAACCACAATCATACTCATATGGCATAGATCGCCTCGCCTGAGCGTGCTGCTTGATGAATAGCTGCCAGCAGTCTGACGCGTTCAGCAGCCTCATGAAATGGAATGGGCTCCGTTTCACCCCGGATGATGCTGCAGAAGGCATCCAACTGATTGACATAATAGTTCATGGGCTCAAAAACCGTTTTGCTATGCGAGGATGTCTGTGATAACAAGGACTGTGCTGCCGTATCTGTTATATTCACCGCGATATCCTTCTTTATTTCCGTCTTGAGTGTCATTTTATAAAAGCCTAAATTCGCCCGAAAGCAATCCTTTAAGGTGACTACTGCCGAATCAAAGGTCAGTACATGAGCACAGCGATAAGGTCGCTCAAATGAGAAGAGGGCAGATGCCTCTAGTCCGCTTGGGTAACGGGCTTGTGCACGAAATGTCCAGTCACAGCCATGGGGGCCATCGAAATCCGATTGACTGTGGAATTCCGCCTGCTCCAATCCAACGACGGCCTGAAGCAATTGGAGCCAGTACACACCCAGATCCCAAAAGCAGCCCCCGCCTTGCTCCGATCGGGATCGGTAATTGTCCGCATGACCTTCTTTTGCCGGAATACACAGACTCGTCTCTATGGAGCATAAGCGACCATAACGACCCGATTCTACAATTCTGCGCAGCTCACGCTGCCAAGGATGATGCTGTACCATGACTCCCTCCAGCAGGTAAGCGTTGCTCTGTTCGACGATAGCTGCCAAAGGAGCCAGATCAGCCGTATTCAGGCATAACGGTTTTTCCACCAGCACGTGCTTATGAGCTTGTAAGGCTCTGCCAATCCACTCAGCATGTAAATCGTTGCTGAGCGCAATATATACAGCGTCGATGTCTGGGTCTTTTAACATATCCTCAGCATGACCATAAACGACATTGACTCCATAACGCTCTGCCATTTCTTCCGCCTTGGCAACCGTACGGTTCGCAAGCGCGGTCACGCGTGCTCCTGCAACATGTCGGATCGGTTCCAGCAACGCACGAGGGGCAATGGCAGAACAGCCAATGATCCCAAAGCGAATATCTGGCATCGCAGGTTCTTGCGCAGCCGCGGCCGTGTTCATGATCCCTGCTCCATTCCTGATGGCACTTGAATGCTCTTCACATAGGACTCTATATAACGCGGCGTCCGACTGCGCAGCTCTACGATCCTCCGATGCATTTCCTCCAGAATCTGAGCACTGGCGCCATAGGTTCCAATCCACGTCTCGTAGCGCATGCCTAACCCCAGACGTTCCCATAGATCCGCATTATGCTTCTCATGCACACCAAACGGCTCCAGCATAATCAGCGGAGTAGCTGTAGCGAACGAATCGGTCAGGCTGCCGCCACCGGGCTTGCTGACAATGGCCTGGGCATGACATGCTCGGTCCAGCATGCAATGGTAATCCGGTCCGACCTGATACACCGTTTCCTCACCCATTTTCACCTCTCCGAAAGGTGGAAATGTATGCTCCCCGGCTTCATTTCGTTGCCATGTTCTCCATTGCGGGTCCATCCGAAAATAGCGTATACTGTCCCGCTGTTCATCTGGCTGATCCTGATCATACAGCAGCAGATCCAGTTCCCAGCCCGCTTCTTCCAACCGTCCAACCTTCTCACGGTAGGTGCCCATCCCCCAACCGCCGCCATGTACGAATAAGCGGGATTGCCGTGCTTCAAAAGGGATATGCTCCACTGCCGGGATGTCAATATAGTGGCTGACTCTATTTTTATCGTTTTCAAACAGGGTCGTTTCTCCACAGCCATCAGCAAAATGCGGATGATGCTTGGCTAGATTTTTCCAAGAAGGAGAAGGTGTCGAATCCATATACACGATGTCCACATACACCGACTCCGGCTCTCTGCGCTTGCGATACTCCTCCAGTACATACATCCAATGACCGGATAAGCATATAAAATACCGCCGATCCTCTTCTATCCATTGGTTCAGCAGTACTTCCATCGCTGCGGGGTCCAGTGAATGACGCATATCCTGCGGAACCTTTTGCGACATTAAGGCCACTGCAAAATTGTCATGGTAAGCTTTCCGACTTTTGTCGACCTTGAGACGGGCCGATTCTGGCAGTACATTTTCAAATACATGGATCGCCGTATCCACGCCCAGCCTGCGAAGACCTGCTTGCAGCAGCAAGCCAGGGGTATAAAAGCCCAATCCGAAACCGGAACACAAAATCGTTACCTTCATAAGCTTCTCCGTACTCTTACGCATGCTTATACGCCTCCCGTTTAATTCAGCACTGTAAAATGTCGCTCTGCCAAAAAACGCTCCAGCTTGGTAGTCAATCGCATTTTTTCCTCATCGCTCGCAGCAACCAGTTCCAAATAAAGCCGGCCTTTGCCTCGTGCCCGTTCATTTCCGTCAGCTTCTTGTTTACCATTCAAATCAGGCTGACTCATGCCGTTCCCTTCTGGTCCGCCATCGCTGGCTCCAATCCCACTTACGCGAACCTGCTTGGCAGATGATCTGCCTCCGCGCCCGGTTGTGTTTCTGCTTGGCGTGGTTGTATGACCTGCAGTCTTGTTCTCACCGTCTCGTCCACCTGTGTTTACATATAACGTATTGGCTCCCAGAGGCATGACACCTTCCTCACGCTCACCTGTGAATAGCAATCCCTCGCCTTTCAGCCCTTCCAGCAGTTCTTCATAGGATAGACTCCCATCATGGGACAGCGAATAATTCGTCAACGTGCCATGCATATTTTTCCCGGCCAGATAGGTATCGAGCTGATGCTTGATCAAACTCATCGACTTTCTGGCATTAATTTCGATAATGGGCTCCAGCTTCCCGCCGCGAAGTGTCATGGAGTCAATACAAACATCGCCATAATATCCATCCCGATACAATTGCTGCCCCACGTCCTGCATCAAGCTAAAATAGCCGTCGCGCTCCAGGCGCTCCATAAAAGCCCTGTCCGGCGATAGGGATTCTCGATAGGCGAATTGAGTATTAGCCAGCCATTGCACAGATATAATGTCTACACGTCCATCATCGCTAATCGTGAATTGGCATGAAAAATCCTGCTCTTTCTCCAGGAAAGGCTCCAGCAGGAACAGCACCCGTTTGCCTTTGCGCTCCTGTCCACGCAAATACGATACGACCCGGTCCAGCATTTGTGTCGAGGTAATGTGTAAATTGCCTTTGCCCGATACGCCAAAATCATCCTTGATTAAAAAGCTTCCATCCCGCAGCAGTTTACGTCCTGCTTCAGCGACATCCGCAAACGAAGTCACAATATGGCCTGGATTGCGCAGACCTAGATTGCGTTTTAGCTCAGAGGAATAGGTTTTGGCATTTACCTTGCGAATGGTTTCCAGCGGTGGCTGATGCAATGTAATTCCCCAAGCACGTGCGGCCTCCTCCACATGCGGCAACCCCGCAAATGGACTAAGCACACAGCCCTCCAGCTGAGGAAAACCTTCACCGGCATCCGTCTTGCGACTGCTCAGTAGCTCAAAAACGGATGCGGCCGACACATTGCCCGCCAGTTCCATTCCGTCAGTCAAATCCCGTTCGTTTACAGCCGGATGAAAGCCTAGCTGCGCGATATACTGACGATGCACAGGCGAAATGGCATAACGTGTCAACAAGGTGTCTCCCGGCTGGCAAAAGCTAAATAGCAATTCATCCATAGCCGCTACAATGGCCGAAGAAGACCGGTCAGGCAGGGCGGGCAGGGAAGCTAGCTCGGTATCTCGCCAGTAAGCCTCCGCTTCGAACGTGCCCATATATAAATGACGCTGGTTCGGTATCGCATTCATATGATTCGCTTCCTTTCCTGCTTCATTATGAACCTACTACACGGTAGCCCTACTGGCTCGCGCTCGTATAATCACGTAGAGCAAACTGCCATATCAAGCGGATAACCGCCAGCAGCCAGAGAGGTGCGAGAAATGCCCATAGTATCAAACCGGGTTGCATTTTACCGAGAATGAACATGGGCGGAAAATTACAGATGACAAACACCGGAAGCACAAACAAGCCAATACGCTGAATCAGGTTACTGTATACGGCCATTGGCACATAGTTTGTCTCGAAAATGCTGTTGGACAGCTCTGTAACACCGTTCGTGCGGATAATCCAGAAGGCCAGCAATTGGGGCAGCAAAAACACGGAGTATGCCGTAAGCACTCCGCATCCGAGCAGCACAGCGAATCCTCCCACGGTTTCCACATCAAATGGCAACCCCAGATGATACCAGCCAATGCCTGTCATGATTCCACCGCCCACGACATTCGGCACAGTATAGCCCAGTTCAAATTGACGCAGTGTCACCATAAATTGCAGCGATACTGGTTTGGTCATGAGCACGTCCAGTGAGCCAGTCCGAATTTTGTCAGGCAGGCTTGTAAAATTACTGTAAAATAATCCACTATAAAATCCGCTCATCATCGTAAACACGCCGATATATAAGAGCATGGCATCGGGAGACCAGCCGTTAATGTCCGTCCCAGCGCGATATGGAAGCGATGCGTATAGCAGCTTGATAAACAAATAAGCGGTTTCAACCAGGCATGCACTTATAAAATTAGTGCGGTATTCCATTTGCGACATGACGGAAAACTGGACAAATTTCCAGTACAGTCTGAGGTAACGTCCAACGTTTCGAAAAACATTTTTCATGTTAACCTCCCACCGAGACAAAGCGTTTGACTCCGGCTTGCCACACCCAGCGCGATACGGCAGCCAGCACTGCAATCCAGATCCATTGCACGCCAATGCCTTCAGCGGCTTCCAGCACAGTCAGCTTGCCCGTCAACGCATTCACCGGAAAAAATACGGTATAGCTGAACGGCAGCAGACTGAACAAACGGGCCAACGCATCTCCAAAAATCGTCAGCGGAAACACGGTACCGCTAGCTACATAAATGACAAGCGACACCGTATAAAAAAGTCCCGCCGATTCTGTCATCCAAAAAGCTATGCCACTCAGCGCATAATAGACCACAAAATTAAGCACAAGTGCTCCCGGCAACGCCAATATGTAAAGCAGGATGTACGATAGCTCGAAGCTAATTTGTCCTTCCAGGCTAAGGCATAACAGCAAAATAGCAGCCGCCAGCAGCACAACTGCGGACTGAATGACTTTACCTCCAATAAACCGGCAAAAACGGTAGGCAAAATAATGTACAGGCTGTACCATGAATTTTGCCAGTCCACCTTCCTTGATATCTGTAGCAATTTCGTATTCAAAGCCTGTAGCAATCAGTTTTCCAGTTACTCCCGCCATAACCACATACACCAGCATTTCCGGCAGAGAATAGTCCACCACTCTTGCTTGTCCTGAAGAACCGAATACCGCAAGCCAGAGAAAAATTTGTGTCATGATCGGCAGCATAAATCCCGCCATTTGTAGCCAATAATTGGCTCGATACTCCATTTCGTTTTGCATACCAAGCTGGAGCACCTTCACATATTTGTTATTTCGCATCGGCCAGCCTGCCCCCATCATACAAATTGGCTATCCCCTCTTCCAGCGGGACGTCCTCAATCGTAAAATCAACGACAGGCAGTGCATCCAAAATCTTTTTGGACCAAGTCAACGTATCTTCTGCGTCCAGCTCAAATACCGCCTCCAGCTCCGAGTTGGAGCGAAGCTTGCCGAGCCCCGCCAACGTCAGGTTGGATACAGGGGTCTCCAATCGAACCTTGAGCAATTTACGAGCACCCATGACCTCATTCACCTTGTGCAAGTCTCCGTCATACACCAATCTGCCCCCACTGATAATGATGGACCTAGTGCATAAATCCTCAATGTCCTTCATGTAGTGGCTTGTCAGCAAAATGGTCGTCCGGTGTGTACGATTATAAGCTTTGAAAAACTCCCGAATCCGCCGCTGAGAAACAAGGTCCAATCCGATGGTCGGCTCATCCAGTAAAATGACTCGTGGGCGATGCAGCAGCGCGGCGATTAGTTCCATTTTCATACGCTCGCCGAGCGATAGTCGCCGCACCTGCACATGAAGCTGCTCCTCCACCCCAAGCAGAGTGACCAGCTCATCCAGCGCCTCTTTATAACGGTTATCATCGATTTCGTAGATAAGCTTGTTCAGCTCGAACGACTCGCTTGCAGGCAAATCCCACCAGAGCTGGTTTTTCTGTCCCATTACGATGGAAAACTGACGTTTAAACTCCTTTTGGCGCTTCCACGGGGTAAAGCCGAGTACCGATGCCTCCCCGTCTGTGGGATGGAGAATGCCGGACAGCATTTTGAGCGTCGTTGTTTTGCCCGCCCCGTTTGGGCCAAGAAATCCGACAATCTCACCTTCCTCAATGCTAAAGCTAACATCCTGCACAGCCTTTTTGGTCAGCTGTTCACGCTTAAACAAATTTTGTAACGATTTGCGCACGCCCGGCTCCTTTTTGTAGTACGTAAACGTTTTCGACAATTGGTTTAATGTAATGGACGGCAATGAATTCCCCTCCTCTTTCCTCTGTGCGTGATACCTAGATGAACATGCCTGATATAGCCGAATGCTTAGACTACTCGGCTGCTTGCTCAGCTAAAATCATCAATTCCTCCAGCATATGGCGCTGTCTTTCAATCAAATGCAGAGCCCGCTCTGTAATCTCAGGCATCCGATGCTTGCGCAGTTGGAGTCCTGTTTTGTAAATATGCAGATTAAGCTTGTGCCAATCCCTGTGAAGTGCCTGTGCCAATTCAATGACATGCTGGGTTTGCGGCCCAAGCGTATCTTGATGCAGCCGGCAATAATCAGCTGTATAATCTGTCAAATGAAGAGCGCTGCCTAATCGCAGATTGTAATAGATTTCATGACAGTACGTCCGAAACTCCTGATCCTCCATGTCTTCTAACAGATGGAAGTCATCGACAAATGCCCGGTAACCTGCATCTCCCCGCTTGACCAGCTGGTCTGTTGCAACTTTCTCACCCGTCACATACTGACGAATATGGTAAGCACACGCAGCATGCAGCTCCCTTGGCGAAAGCGGGACAGGCTGCTCCACTAGCCATGCATACTCAATAATGCCCTGCATGAGGTCGTCGAGCCGGGCTGAGCCCACATAAGTCATCGCATGTCCCGAGGAATCGAGCAGGAAGCTATCATTCACCTGTGCCGTCCGTTCTTGCAAGTCCAATCCGCACAATTCAATCACATGGCCCCTTGGATAATTTTTCACATATACGTCGTGATAGGTTAAAGCGGTGCTGGACGTATGCAGCATCGTACCATAGCCGGATGTGAGCACCTGCAACAGGTCGGTTTCATTGCTGACTCCTTCGATCCACGGTTCTACCCGAATAACCGGTCCGCCACTGGCGGCCATTTCTTGAAGCTGCTCCGGATATTTCTCCGGCCCGAAGCGCTTCAAATCTCCACCATACTCTGCGCACATACTCCCACACAGCATGAACAGCTCAGCTTCCGCCATGTTCATCCCATACCTCCGCAATGAAGTACGCAGGGAAGAATATACGCAATGTTTCCCTGGGAGAGCGTTTGCGATTTCTTCTGCACTATGGTCAACTATGGAATCATGATGAGTCCCCATATCGGATTGCGGCCTAGGTCTTGTCTGTTCAGCGCCCTTATGCATATTTGCCCAGCAGACGCTCAATGCCTTGCAGTGTAGATAAATGCTCCAGCACCAAATCGTCGTCCTCCATCGTAATATCAAGCTCATTTTCTAATTCAACAATTAATTCAACAGCAGATAAGGAATTCAGCCCCAAGGTTCGCAGGTCCTGATCCGGAGTGAGCTGTTCCAGCTCGCCGGGAGCCAGCTTCAAAACCTTTTCCAGTAATGGTACTACATGGTATACGTCTGTTTTCATTCTCGATTCCCTCCTAATTTATGAGCATCCTAATCCAGCAATGATACCTTCCAATTTGTGCGCATAAGCATCAGCTTCCTGCCAACTGTCTGCCAAAATAAGTGTGAAAATCCGGTTCACATAGCCCCGCTTCACAGGAATACCAGACAAAGTGCCCGCCGTATAAACAAACACCCCTTCAGGTCGCTCGGGTGTATATAGCAGGCCTTCCTCCGCCAGCAACCCGCACAAACGGCTGTAGGTGAGAGGTGTAGTGGTCACGTTGCGATAATAACGGGACAAGGTCTTATGCTGTTCTCCCAAGACAGAGGACAGGAACGAGATGTAAGTAGACAGGGTAAATCTGCCGTTAATCTCGATCACTGGAACCAGCAAACCATCTTCGTCAACAAAACCGTCAATGGAAGCCATTCCCGTATACCCGATGGAATAGAGATACGTTCCCAACTGATAGGCGCATCGTCTCACTTCTTCCTCCAGCGTTTCGCCAATATCAGCGGGAACCTGGGACCCGATATAGACTGTGCCGTCTACGTTTTGCCTTTTTAGTGAAAACATCGTCACCCCACCGCCCTCGTCAATGCAGAGCTGGTAGTTCAGATCCATTTGCTTATTGTGCCAGCGCTCCACCAGCCAGCCGCCAGAAGACGATGACGAGCCGCCGAAGCGTCTCATCACACTCAGCAGTGTATCCAGCTTGGACAGCTCGTCCAGCATATACATGCCTTGTCCCGAGGCACCGTGCGGCTGCTTAATAATCAGCTTCACGGGCTCGTCCGATAAGCCAGCCAATCTCTCACATTCTCTGCGAATTGCCGCTTCATCTGCACACACAGCGCCTTCACTGACAGCAAAACCAAGCTTTTGTGCTGTCAGACGGCTAAATATTTTATCATTCACCTGGGCGCAGACCGCAGATGGAGCGCCGATTAGCTCCAGCCCACAACGCTCCGCAATCGCTTCCTCCTGCGGTGTAACCGCATAGGGTACGAGCCATGCTTTGGTACCACCGCTGCTATGGCCTGCATCAGCAACTGCGCGCAGTCGTGCCAAAAGCGCGTCATCCGCCAGCACCAGCTCTGAAATCGGCGTTAGCGGATCAGAAGGCTCTGGCACCTCAATACGCGGCAGGCTGAAGCCTAACCGCTGAAGCATGTCCAAAAATGCCTCATCCGGCTGTTCACGGAGTACGATGACATCCTGACTTCGACATAGCAGGAGATTCATTTCCTCCATCCGGTTTACAACCTGCTGTTCATCCCGGTCTACCATGCCCCCCTTCCGGGGGGATGGATGCCACACTTGCTCTGCGCCGATATTAAACAGCCAAATCAGGACCCCATGATCCCGTTCATGAGCAAGTGCTTCCACAAGGTTAATCGTTTTAGTCGTCACGTCTTGTCATCATCCCTCTCTCTTCCATCTAGTAGCAAACAATATCCATAGGAGATCCATAGGAAACTAAATGTATTTCAGAGAGCCTGCCCCGTGCAGATACAGTACACTGCATTTGGAGCACACCGGCGTTAATCCTTCATGGTTAATCTTTTGACGGGTTTTTTCATACGCATCCGAATTCCATATTTCCTTCAGACTGTGCTCACGCAAACTTCCAATTGTGAACTCACTGAAAAATTTGCAAGGCATAACCTTTCCGTCTGGTAAAATATCTGTTCTGGAGGTGAGCGCCAAGCAATGATTGGAACAACGGCTGACCATTTCCTCGCCATGTATAAATTTATCAATTTCCTCATAATCCAAGCCGGGCTGATAGCGCACGCGAATGTTCCATACCCGCTCATTGATCCGCTGTAATTCCTGCATCAGAGGGTCAATGTTAGCCGGGTTGATTTTATATTTGAAAGCATGCCAGCTACTAATATTTTTTTCTTCAAGTTGTCGGAGCCAGGAGAAATTACGTGTAAAATATTCATCCATTTTAAAGGAGGTTTCTTTGGAAATGTACCAGGGGAACGTCAGCAGCACCAGATCCAGCCTCTTGTCCTCCAACATTTGCAGAAATTCGTACATCCGTCCGATCATGTTATCGTTAATGACCGCATGGACAGTTACCCGTCCCTTGTACAATCCCTGATCGCGAAGTTCAATCAGCTTATCCATCTGCCGCATTGTTTTTTGAAAGGTGCCTTTACCGCGTATTAAATCGTGTTCTCTTTCAAAACCTTCAATCGCTATTAACAATTCCAGATTTTCAGACAAGTCCAAAATCCGGTCCAAATATTTATCAATGAGTAGTCCATTTGTACAAAAGGTCATTTCACGCCGATCTTCCGCCAGCACGTCCAAAATTTCATCAAAGCGCCGGTGAAACATCGGTTCACCACCCCACATGTACAGTCGGGACTTAACTTCCTTCGTTTCGCTCAAAATCTGCCGGAGCATGTCCGGGGCAAGATCCATATTCTGTTCTTCTTTATCCATCTGGTGATGATAGCCTTCCTCGTTCCATTCAAAGCAGTGCGTGCATCTTAAGTTGCAACGGTTGGTCAGCTTAATACCGATCGTCTGGGGCATGTCCGTTTTGAAAGCAGGGTCCTGTGTTGCGTTACGATAAGACACGGAAGCGTTTTTCAGGTTACGCTTGATGAGCTTGAAAGCCTTCTCATCAATCAGCACATTGCTTTTGGGCTGCATGCTAACACCTCGTTTAATGGATTTTCAGGCAAAGTCTACCCTACGTTCAGACTGTCTCCATACCTTCCGGGTGCGGCACTTGCTCCGCATCGCTCATTTCTTGAATGTAACTGCAAAACGCATCTACTGAACGGAGATGTTCCAGCTCAAAGGAATCAAAATCAATCTCCACATCAAATGCATCCTCCACTTGCAGCATGAAATGAACCAACTGCAACGAATCCAGTCCTGCATCATGAATAATGTCCGAATGTCCATCCAGCTTAGCGACCAATTCAGGATCTTCCTTGACCGCGCTGATCATTTCAATCACTTGGCTTTGCATAGCAAACTCCTCCTTGTGAATGAGATACTACTCTACCGTCCAACGATGCCGTCTAAAAAGCTCCTAGAAAATTTCCTTGCTTGGAACTATATTCAATTATACTCCTCCATTGAAGAGACAAGTCAATAGGTTGTTTTGTAAGTAAAAGTCGCAAGATGTAAATTAATGTATGATTACTTCTACAAATTTTTCTGCATTCATTATTCATTTTATAGAAGCTACACTTGAAAGCGATCAGCCTCTCTCCTCTTGTATGAAGAGCGTAATTATTTTACAATATACACGAAAATATTTTTCTTTATTTTATCGAATTAAACGATACTTTTTTTCACAAAAGCATTATATAGCTAAAGGAGCACAGCCCATGTCCCCCATTCTTCATACATTATCCCATCGACTGGATCAGTTGCCCGTACAAGAGCGTAAGCTGGCGGAATCTATCCTGCAAGCCCCGGAGAATGTGCTGCACCTGGGTATTCGGGAACTGTCAGAGCGTTGTGGTGTGAGTGCCGCAACCGTTACACGGTTTTGTAAATCACTCCATTTTAAAGGGTATCCCGATTTCAAAATGAAGCTGGCCGCCGAGTTGTCCCATTCCAACCTTACAGGTGAAGAATCCTATCAGGACATTGTGGCTGGAAATTCACTTTCCCGCATCGTGCAAGCTATTCAGGCAAACCATACGGCCTCCATCGCGGACACGACCCGGCTGCTGGATTTCGACAAGCTGGAGCAGGCCATTGCATGGCTGTCAGCCACAAGCCGTATTGATCTCTATGGGATGGCGACATCCTCGATTGTGGCGCAGGATTTTTACCAGAAGCTGATCCGTATTGGCAAGAATAGCACTGCCTTCGCGGATTCTCACATGCAGATCACCTCTGCCTCCTCGCTCGGAGCGGAAGATGTAGCCTTTGCCGTCTCTTATTCAGGAGAAACCCAGGAGACGATTGCGGCTCTCCGCTGTGCAAAGGAACAGGGTGCCAAAACATTATCCCTGACCTCCTTCGGAAACAATACGCTGGCAAGCCTTGCGGATATTGCGCTATTTTCCTCTTCGTTGGAGGAAGGAATGCGACGTGGAGACATGGCCTCCCGCATCGCCCAGCTTCATATTATAGATATCCTGTTTACAGGTATGGTGAGCGCTAATTTTGACAAATATATTCCGAGATTGGAAGGTTCATATCAACAAGTGAGTAAGCTCAAAAAACAACCAGGGGGTCACTAAAGATGAACATTCGCATTTTGAACAGCCGTGAAGACCTGAACGCTACTGCTGCCACTGTGATCGCCAGCTTGCTGCTGTCCAAACCACAAGCTATGCTGGGCTTGGCCACCGGTAGTACGCCGATAGGCATTTACCGACATCTTGCAGATATGTACCGCAAGGGACAGGTGAGCTTTGCACACGCCTATTCCGTCAATCTTGATGAATACGTTGGCCTTGCCCCAGAACATCCGCAGAGCTATCGCAGCTTTATGAATGAGCACTTGTTTCAGCATATCGACATTCCCATATCTCATACACGCGTCCCTAACGGGGATGCACTAGATCTCACAGCAGAATGTGCAGCACACGAGCAGGCCATTTTGGATCATGGACCTGTGGATCTCCAATTGCTTGGCATTGGTCATAACGGTCATATCGGCTTTAACGAACCCGGTCACAGCTTGACCGGAGCCACCCATGTTGTAGATTTGAAAGAAAGAACGCGCTCAGCGAACGCCCGATTTTTTGGTGATATAGATGCAGTCCCCAGACAAGCAGTGACGATGGGAGTTGGCACCATTCTGAAGGCGAAGCAAATTATACTGGTGGCCTTTGGCGCAGAGAAGGCCGACATTATAAGGCAGGCTTTAACTGGCCCCGTCACAACGGAGTGTCCGGCTTCCCTGCTGCAATGTCACCCCGATGTGCTTATTTTATTGGATCAGGAAGCAGGAGGATGGTTCAAATGAAGTCAGATGAACTGAACGGTAACATACCGCAGCTATTGTATGGTCAAGTCGTCGTTGGGAATGACATCATCGACAACGGAGTTGTCATCATTGAGGGGCAATCCATTGTATACGTTGGTTCTGAGGAGGATTTGCCCGTGGATTGGACCTCAGTGGTCTTGGGCAATCCGGAAGAAGGTGCCACACAAGCGGCGAATATTGTTCGTCTGGAAGGGGGTTACCTGCTACCAGGCTTTATCGATATTCATGTTCACGGCGGTAACGGCGAGGACTTTATGGACTCTGATTCGAGGGTGCTGGATACCATCACCTCCTTTCACAGTTCGCAAGGAACGACGGCTATGCTGGCTACCACGATGACCGCGCCCAAGGAACAAATTGAACAGGTATTAAGAGAAGTTCACGCCTATATGGCACTTCCCATGCCCCATGCTCAGTTGGAGGGTGTGCATCTGGAAGGGCCATTCATCAGCCCGAACTGGGCAGGAGCACAAAACCCGGAACATATCGTGCCTCCAAGCCTCGCTTGGGTAGCAGAATGGGAGCAGCGCTATCCGGGCCTTGTTCGCCAGGTCACACTTGCGCCTGAACAAAAAGGTGCCCTTGAACTCATCGCATGGCTGCGTAGTCACGGCATTACCGCTGCTCTCGGTCATACGGATGCTACGTATGAAGAGGTTGAACAGGCAGCATCGGCGGGCCTGAACCATGCAGTCCACACCTTTAATGCCATGACTCCGCTGCATCACCGCAAGCCGGGAGCTGCGGGAGCTGTACTCGCTGATCCGCGCATTGAAGCAGAGATCATCGCAGATGGAATTCATGTGCATCCTGCCGCCATTTCCCTGCTTGCCAAATTAAAGCAGGACCATAATCTCATCCT
The DNA here is from genome assembly GCF_011066175.1 of Paenibacillus sp. EKM211P. Classification (NCBI taxonomy): domain Bacteria; kingdom Bacillati; phylum Bacillota; class Bacilli; order Caryophanales; family Paenibacillaceae; genus Paenibacillus; species Paenibacillus sp. EKM211P. The sequence goes on along the minus strand of NZ_JAAMNS010000023.1, from coordinate 5,071 downwards.
CATCACCGATGCCATGTCTGCTACTGGACTAGAAGACGGTCATTATACACTCGGCGATTTGCCAGTGATTGTACAGGACGGTGTCGCACGATTGGAGGATGGCGTCACTTTGGCAGGAAGCACACTAACGATGATTGAAGGCTTCCGCTATCTGGTTCAACAGGTAGGCTTGAGTATTCCCGAGGCATCACAAGTGGCCAGCCTGAATCCGGCTCGATCCCTGAACATAGCTGATCGAACAGGTTCACTTGAAGCAGGTAAACAAGCAGACATCTTGTTGCTGGATGCTGACTTAAATTTGCAAGGGATATGGATTAAAGGAGTTCGCAAATCGTTATAGTTATATAATCCCCGCAAAAGAAAGAGCTATTCCATCAGCGTAATTGCCGAGATGGGATAGCTCTTTTTTGGATATTCACATTTAAGGGTTTGAATTAGCGATGATTCATTGGTGCGGGCGTATTATTTTGTGGACGTGTTGGTGTATTCTGCATTGGACGGTTTGTATCTGCCGCCGAAGTCGGGAATACACGTTCAATCACATCCACCATTTCATTGCTCAAGCCTCTGATCGGATGACCATTTTGTACACTGCGTGTAAAGTCAGAGGTTTGTTTAACAAAGTCCGGGTTAGCCGATACATGCACCTGTTCAATGGAAGGAGCAAATTGCTTAATCTTGTTAGCAATACGACTCTTGACTGCATCACTTGGTTCATATGCAGTTCTTGCTCCCTCGATGGTGTTGTTGCCGTTATCTGTGCGATTGTTGTTGTTCGTCAAGCCACGCAACATACCATACGAGCCTGTACCCATTGTTCCGTACAAACCGTCGTCACGACGTGCAGGTGTTCCAATCCCGGTAACTCCATTATCAGTCATTCCAGGCGTTGTAGTACCTGTAGTACGGTTCCCTCTAGTGCCATTCACACCATTCACACTCGGTACATTTCCGTTACCCCCAATACTATTAGCACTTGGAGTACCGTCAATGCTTGGAGCATTGACACCCGTTCCGTTGGCTTGGTCTTTCAAGGAAACGGCTACATAGGCATGTCGTTCACCGACCAGCACTGTCGCAGACTTTACATCCGGCATCTCGGATATACGTTTGGACAAATTGCGATCGACTTGCAGATTACGGATTGGGTGTCCGGTTCTGTTGCCATTTTCATTCAGTGACATTCCGTCCATACCATTGGATTTTACCCCATAACGATTTACACCGTCCATACGGTTTACACCATCTAAACCATAACGATTCACACCATCCATATTAGGCGTGCTTTGCGCATTATAGCGGGTAGCGTTCGTACGGACGTTATGATTTGCAGTCCCACATCCTGTCAAAGCAGCCATGCTGGCAAGTAAAGCAGCAGAAATCGTCAAACTGATGACCTTCTTAGTTCCTGGCATGAACTCATCCTCCATACATATAAAATGTGTGACGAGATTAGCATGCGCCATCAATCTTAGGGATATCCTGACTAAAAAATGACTAAAAAAATAAAATTTTAATGTAAATATGAAATACAATTGATGATTTACCACAAGATGGCATGTATAATAAGTTTGAAATACTTAATTTTACAAAAAGGAGGATTTACAGTTTGAAGAAGCTCACCGTTTTGATGCTCATTTTTTTGTTATCCGTCACTCTTATCCCCGCCGGTGCTTTTGCAGGCTCCACTACACCTGAAGCACCGAAAGCTCCCGCCGGAAGCTGGACAGAAGGCCCAGCACCTAATCGCGTTGATCCTGCCAAGCCTGCATTATTGTTTGTACATGGTTTGAACAGTAGCGCCGAAGTGTGGACCAAGAATAATAACGATATGCTTCAGAAAGCCCGTGACGCTGGATACCAGACGGCCAGCATTAATCTGTACGATGCGAATGGCACATCCCAGGATATGTGGGACAATGGCAAGCTTCTAGCCGACAAAATCAAAGTCATTAGTAATCATTTTGGAAAAAAACTCATCATCATCGCCCACAGCAAAGGTGGAGTGGATACTCAAACCGCTCTCGTGTATAACGGAGCAGCTCCTTATGTACAACGTGTCATCACCCTCAGCAGTCCCCATCATGGCTCACAACTTGCAGATCTCGCCTACAGCAGCTGGGCCGGATGGCTGGCAGATATCGTCGGCTCACAAAATCCCGGCACCTCTACTCTACAAACATCTTATATGAAGTATTTCCGAACTAAAACCGATGCACTCAGCAACGCGACTACAATTCCGTTCTTCACGTTTGCTGGTGATAACTGGTCTGGTGGCACTGCTTCCTACATACTGGGTGGACTTTATCTCTCATCCTTCGGCAAAAATGATGGAGTGGTCACAGTCGACAATGCTAAACTTCCCGGCGGACGTGTAGTTAAAGTCGGTTCCTGGGATCACGCCAAGGTTCGTACCGGTTCTTACGTCTTCTCCCTGATCCTACCTTACCTCCAAGCGAACACTCCAGCATTGAATCAGGAAACTGAGGCATTTTCAGCAGCATCTTCCCTGACTGCTTCTGCTGTACAATCCACCTATAACGAGATCGATAATTCATATTTTATTCGAGGCGGCGATTATAATGGAAAAGCCTCCGAAACCCTTACGGTTGAAAATGGTGTCCAATCCATTGATCTGGACTGGATCAGTGATAAACGTGTAAGTCAGCTTGAGCTGACCAAACCTGACGGTACTAGCGAATTGCTTCAAGTGAAAGCAGGTCGTGATGAAGAAATCTTTGCTGGTGCCTGGCATCATAGTGCAGTAGTTACCAATCCCCAACCAGGCATCTATAAGTTGAACGCCAATATTCCTGATCATGGTGCGTATCTCCTGATTGCACGCTATCATGCCGTTCAAGTCCCTGAGCTTAAATACAATCTAAATGCAGTGGGTCCAAGGCTAAACCTGAAGTCCCAGGATTCCCCGGCCAGCGTCACACAAGTCACTTACCAAGTTCAATACTATGGTGATCCGCAACAAGGAATCACTACAGCGTCCAAAGGTCTGACGTTGCAGCAAAAAACCGTTAACCCTACTGGGCAAATTGAGCTTTCTAAAGCGGACAAGCCGGGCATCTATTCCGTAACGTATGAAATTAACGGTACCACAGCAGCAGGATATCCTTACCGCCGCACAGCAGTTCAATCCATCTATATTGATGCTGACGGTAACAAGTATGTTGACTAAATAAAACTACAATTTAATAAGCCTGCAAACACCTATTATAGTATGGGCGTTCGCAGGCTTATTTATCATTCCAAACATCTTTAATAGAGATAATACGATGTAATCTATGCATTGTGTTCTGTTCAATCCGTTGTCTGATTCTTCAGTTTATTCAGCCAATAGTAGCGATGTAGCTCCATAATAAAATGAAAAAGAACAAATGCAAGCATGGAATAAACACACATCAATACTGTAGCAACGAATTGTTGTGTAGCAAAACCAAGGGAAAGATTGGCTATCAAATAACCAGCCCCGGTAAATGTGATCATTGTTACTACAGCTTCTCGCTTGTGTTTTTTCTTCACTTTTGGTTCTTTCTTATAAGTTGAAGGATCTTTGAATTTCGTCAGATGATATTTGATATAGCAGTATAAAGCGATTCCATAAGCGGCAAAAGAACTTATAAAATACCATGGGGTATCCAGACCCAACATACCATAAGCAAACTTTTGTGTCATGATCATGAAGCCAATAGAGCATACCAAACCAAATACACCACGGAATAAAACATAATTCAATTGCAATTTGCTTGGCATTATGACCAGTACAAGAGCCCAAATATTAATCACAACAATCGGTGGCATCAGCACATAAACATAGACTGCAATGTAGGGGTTTCCCATTAAGGGAATAGTTAAAAACAGATCTAACAGCAATAAAACAAGAATGATAACATTGGAACGAATACGGTTAACTGGATACAACTTCATATTTTTTTCAAATAAAGCCCTGCGATCACTCATAAACATACAAGCCCTCCGTCACATAAGTTAAACCTACCGATAAGGATAGACAAGACTATATCCAATGTCCACTTTTCTAGATCTCTGTCTTCAGCTCTTGCCGCAATTCTTCAATAAAATCAACCATGATACTTTGAACAGCATCTTCACGGGACATACGTATATACCGACTCGTCCTCTGAATGTCTTCCTCGAACAAATAAAGTATCCTGCTCATGGCCTCCTGATCCCCACGTTGTGCTAATTTGAGCCATTGGACGAACTCAGCATCCGAAATAACTCTTTGAGCATTTTCTTTTTCCATTTATTCACCGCCTGTTGGGATAGCTTTAACTCTTTTGAAATCTGTGCTTCGGTTTTATCTAGTATGTAAAGGTCAAAGATGATCATTTTTCCGATCTCAGAAGATAGAGAGTTGATAAGCTGTAGTGTGTACATATTAGAGTTTACAGATTCTGCAAAAGATGGGGCGCTGATAGTTTCGTTCTTTTCCATTACAAATTCATGATTGGTTTGTACCCGAGCACGATACTGGATTCTCCAAGCAATGCGGTACAACTTCTTACGGTATTGTTCGACCAATGTTAGCTGAGATTTATCCAATATAAATCACCCTTTCTCTTTGGATTTGACTTTTTCTAAATCCTCATATTATAGGGTAATTTGCAATCCTGTTTTACAACCAAAACAGAACATTTGTTCTTATTTATTATACTATTTTTACAATCAGTTGTATATGGTTCTTTTAATTTACCTTCCTTTATATATGGCTAAAAAGGAGGGAAATACATTGCAGATGGATGATGCTCTTTCTCTGGTTACCAACGTAGGCTTTCCGGCTGGGCTTTGTTTTATTTTATTGCGGCACATCCTGCACACGATGGAAGAAAAGTTGGATAAGCTGGATCTCTCACTTCATGAGCTGATTCAGGTCATCCAAGATTTAAACGTCAATAACAGCCCTTCTTCCAAAAGCAGCAAGCCTGATGAATAACGCACACAAAAAAGCTCCACGCGGCGATTAGGGACTGACCCCATAACGTGAGACAAATCAAAACACTTTCGAGAGAATCAAGCCATGTCGTAAGATATGGAGATA
>NZ_JAAMNS010000022.1:0-84180 GCF_011066175.1 Paenibacillus sp. EKM211P | reverse complement strand
TTTTCCAGAGACCAGAGATCTCTCATGTAAAGAAAAAAAACCACGTCTCAAAAAGACGGGGTTTCTCGACAATCTGAGAAGCTTTCCATTAGGAAAGCTTCTTTTAGTCTGAAAGTTAAACGTTAGACTACAACGGTCAACAAGTAATCCTCACGCTTCACTTCCGTTTCCATGGTGTTCAGTACATCCAGATATTGAGCGGAATTGGTTACGATGATCGGCGTAGTCGTTGTATAGCCTGCCGCTTTAATTTGTTCGATATCAAATTCAAGCAACAACTGTCCTTGCTTCACCACATCACCCTCTTTGACGCGTTTGTCAAAGAATTGTCCTTTCAGCTTCACTGTATTAACACCAACGTGAATCAAAATTTCTGCTCCGTCATTGGAAGTAATACCGATGGCATGTCCGGTCGGGAATACTGTCGTAATCGTTCCGTTAACCGGAGAAGTCAGCACACCCTCTGTAGGATCGATCAGGATTCCTTTCCCCATAGCGCCTGAAGCAAAAGCAACATCAGAAGATTGTTCCAATGGCAGCACTTTACCTTGCAGCGGACTTACGAGGATTTCCTTTTCGATTGCTACTTCTTTTTTTACGGGTGCTGTTTCTGTTTTTGCAGCTTCTTCTTTTGGATCATCAAAGCCCAAAATCATAACCAATACAACTGCAAGTAAAAAGGCAACGAGTAAGCCGATAACAACCCACAAGAACCCAGCTCCAAAATAAGTTGGCAACGCCAGTAAACTAGGCAGGGAGAAGGATTTTGCAGTTGCTCCGCCGGAAGCGATAATCGCGCCCCCAATACCACCAGAAATACAAGCATAGATGAAAGGCTTTTTCAATTTCAAAGTTACACCATAAATTGTAGGTTCAGTAATCCCGAATACAGCTGCCAGTGTAGAAGAACCAGCCAAAGCTTTCATTTGAGTATTTCGTGATTTCAGGAATACCCCCAGTGTTGCACCTGCTTGAGAAAGTACGGCTGCTGTAAGCATTGGAAGCATCGTGTCATAACCCAATGTTTGAATATTGGACAGCATAATAGGAACGAAGCCCCAGTGTACGCCGAAAATAACAAATACTTGCCAGAATGCCCCAGCAACAGCTCCGGCAATCAATGGGCTTAAATTGTACACCCATGTAAAACCGTTCGCCAAGCCTTGACTGATCAGGTTACCGACTGGACCAAAGGCCAAAAACGTCAACGGAACAACAACTAGTAGTGATAGCATAGGGACGATAATGTTTTTAACCGATTGATGAACAAAGGAATTAAACCAACGTTCCACATAGGACTGTACCCATACCGCGAGAATAATTGGGATTACGCTGGAACTATATTTTATCAGAATGATTGGAATCCCGAGAAAAGCCAGTTTTGCCGGATGGTCCACCGCTGCAATAACATCCGGGTAGACGAGGGCTCCAGCAACTGCGACCGATACAAAAGCATTCGTCTTAAATTTACGGGACGATGTAATAGCTAGGAATATAGGCAAGAAATAAAACACGCTGTCCGAAGCGGCGTTCAGAATGAGATACGTACCGCTTGCAGTATCAATCCAATGGAGCGACGCAATTAAGGCCATAATCCCTTTGAGCAAACCAGCTCCGGCAAGAGCACCCAAGAGAGGTGAGAAAATGCTGGAAATGATATCGACCGCTTTGCCAAGAAAATTCGTTTTTTCGGAAGATTCTTCTTTTTTCGCATTTGGATTATCTGCATCCTGCAGATTTGTTTCTGCCATCATATGCTCAAAGACCTGACCTACATTGTTACCAATGACCACTTGGAACTGGCCACTGCTTTCCACCACTGTAATGACACCAGGTGTTGCTTCCAGTGCAGCTTTGTCTGCTTTTGTGCGATCTTTTAATTTAAATCTCAAGCGTGTAGCGCAATGGAATACCGAATTGACATTCTCTTCGCCGCCAACGAGAGTCACTATTTTTTTGGATAGCTCTTTATCACTCATGTTCAGAACTCCTTAAGTGTTATTCTTGCTACTGATAGGATTTACCGTTTACATTTGTTGCTGAGATGCGCCGGCGTGCATCTTTTTTAACCTTGTAAACAAGAAAAACCTAAACTCGTGGTGAAAACTGCGCACTCCTTCTATGAGGGAACGTTGATTTCACCATCAGTTTAGGTTTTGCCTGCCTTACCAGTCACAATCCATGAACGATGAGGATATGAAGTTTTTAGCCTGATATGTTATTACGCTCAGTTACCCGATGAATGTGAATCGTTAGATATACATATTCATCCTTGCTTAAATATTGATCATAAGTTTTTTCCAGATATTCATTAATTTTTTGGGCACAAGCAAAAGCTTCGGTATATGTTTGCTTTACCTGGTTGTACAAAAATTCTTCACCACTGTGAATGACCTCTTTGCGAATCACTCGCATTGCAAAATATTGCAAATGGGTCAAAAATCTCGAATAGCTAAAAGAAGACTCATCCAGCACAATCCCGTAATGATACGTAATAATATTCAATATGTGTTGGACAATCTCAGTCATTTTTAGTGTAGCCTTCATTTCGTTACCGTCGATCCGCGCATTCACCATATGCAATGCGATAAATCCCGCTTCGTCTTCGCCCAATTTTACACCGAGCGTATTTTCAATTTTTTGTAGAGCATCCAGCCCAACTGCAAATTCTTTTTTGTAAAAGCGTTTAATTTCATACAGCATCGCGTTTTTGAGTGCCAATCCTTTTTCTTCCCGCTGTATGGCAAAATGAATATGGTCGGTCAATGTTAAATAAATGTTATCACTTAACTCCGTATCCAGCACTTCGGCTGCATGGGTCACGATTTCATTCACGACCTCCAGATGAGACACAGGAATATCGTTTAGCAGCTCAGTTAGTCTGGCCGTGAACTCGTTTTCATTTAACATGAAAATCTTATCTATTTTATGATCATCGACTTGGTCCCCAGCCACCTTTTTGAAGGAAATACCTCTTCCCATGACAATGACCTCTTTGCCTTTATCGTTTTTAGTCAACAGGACGTTGTTATTGAGCACCTTCTCAATAATCATTGAAGTTCCCCCTCCCATCCTTTACCAATAAAAAATGCCCAAGCACAATTCAACACTATTGTTAGCAATAGCACTCAATTGAACTCAGGCATTGCCCGCATCACCGGTCACAATCCTTCGATATAGTGCTATTGTAGCACAAAAAAAAGCGATTTCAACATATTTTATTCTCTTTCGACAAAAAATATTTCATATCAAGGCCCATTTGCCTAATTTGCAAGTCAATTGTGCCCTTAAGTAGTCGTACGCTCTATGAGGCTGTATTCTAGCGAATGAAGCTCCATTTGGCGTCCAATCAGCTGAGGGGAAAGCATGAAAAAAGCATTTTCCGCCTGAGCCATAATGGGATTTTGAACCGTTGTAATCCCCATGGTGTGCGCCAGCTCCGTGTTATCAAACCCAACAATCGCCAGATCTTCCGGTACCCTCAGCAATTGTCTGCGCGCTTCGCAGAGAATGCCCACTGCTACATAATCGTTAGCACACAAGATAGCCTCCGGAAATTCCTCACGATGCTGTAACAAATTGCGCACGACCTGTTCGCCATCACGAATGTTATAAATAGAAGAATAGTTCCAGTGTGGCAGCACCGGCAGATTGTGTTCACTCATGATCTGCTCATAGGCTCGTTGTCTGCTGTGAGTATTGATGCTGCTCGGACGACCAAAAGCATTGGCTATACGTGTATAGCCTTTTTGTATCAAATGTTTTAATGCTAACATGTATCCTTCATATTGATCCATAGCGACGGAGCGAATATCGGTATGCTCCATACGTTGCCATGCCACGATCGGTCCATATTTACAATAGGTACTCAAAAAATCAGTGTCATTCACGCAGGAAATGATGACCAGCGCATCGACTCTTTTTCTTTTTAAATCCTCGAAAGCTTGAAGCTCTTTCTTTTTGTCTTCTCCCGAAGTATAAATAATGGTTTGGAATTCATATTGGCCTGCGATTTCCACAAAGCTGTCCAGAAATGCCAGCACAATTTCATTGATAGTTGAAGTGATGATACCAATCTGAAGCGTCTGACCCTTGGATAGAGAGATCGCATTCCGATTAGGAACATAATCCAATTCCTGCATTATTTTTAAAATTTTAGCTCTGGTTTCTTGGCTTACATGGGGGGACTGATTTAACACTCTGGATACCGTAGCTTTGGAAAAGCCCGCCAGTTTTGCAATTTGATCAAGATTCGACATGATGCTTCTCCTCACCTAAGAAAAAAATACTTGACATGAAACGCGTTACAACAATTAGGATGCTTTATGAGGGCATTACGTCTATTTTAAAGCATCTGTCGATGCATTTCAAAGGAGAACGGTTACCGTTAGTTATGGATTCGCATTGCAGCACCTGACGGGTTACTGACTAAAGTGAAAACATTAAATTAAGGAAAGAGGTTTTCATACCATGACGAAGACGCTAAAAGGATTCCCGAAAAACTTCCTCTGGGGCGGGGCAACTGCAGCCAACCAATTGGAAGGTGCTTTTGACGTAGATGGAAAAGGTCTATCCAGCGCAGACATGATAGCCTATGTACCTAAATCAGAACGTAAGAACGATCATGCTATAGAAATTTCGTCCGAACGACTGGAGGACATCTTGGCAGGGAAGGTAAACGTCCGTTTTCCAAAGCGTGAAGGTGTGGACTTTTACCACCACTACAAAGAAGATATTGCCTTGTTTGCAGAAATGGGCTTTAAAGTATTCCGGATGTCCATCCACTGGTCGCGGATTTTCCCGAATGGATATGATGCCGAGCCGAATGAAGCGGGATTGCAATTCTACGACAATGTATTCGATGAGCTGCGCAAGTATGGTATTGAGCCTTTGGTAACACTGTCGCATTATGAAACACCGCTAGGTCTGACACAGAAGTATAATGGCTGGTTGGGACGCGAAGTCGTGGATCATTACGTAAAATATGCCGAAACGGTATTTACACGCTATAAGGATAAAGTAAAATACTGGCTGACCTTTAACGAAATTAATGTCATGACTATGAGCCCGTTTACAGGCGGCGGTGTGGTTATTGACCGTGTAGAAAACAAGCAACAAGCGATATATCAAGCATTGCACCATCAATTTGTAGCAAGTGCATTGGCGACCAAACGGGGACATGAGATCATTCCGGGCGCTCAGATCGGCTGTATGCTGGCCCGCATTGAAAGCTACCCACATACGTGTAACCCAGAAGATATCCTGAAAGCACAGCATGAAAATCAAATGAACCTGTTCTTTACGGATGTGCATGCTCGTGGGGAATATCCCAACTATATGAACCGCTATTTTGAAGAAAATAATATTGTGATCCAGACAGAATCCGGCGATGCCGAAATTTTGAAAAATAACACGGTCGATTTTATCTCATTTAGTTACTATATGACCTTGACCGTATCGGCAGGGCCAGAAGGCGAAAAGGCAGCAGGGAACCTGATAGGCGGTGTGAAAAATCCGTATCTGCAGTCTTCCGACTGGGGATGGCAGATCGATCCGATCGGCCTGCGTGTTACACTGAATACGTTTTATGATCGCTATCAAAAGCCACTGTTCATCGTGGAAAATGGCCTGGGTGCGTATGATAAGGTAGAAGAAGACGGCTCTGTGCATGACACGTATCGCATTGATTACTTGCGTCAGCATATTGCCCAAATGAAGGAAGCGATTGCTGACGGTGTTGATCTGATTGGTTACACCAGTTGGGGACCTATCGACCTTGTGAGCATGTCTACGTCCGAAATGTCCAAGCGCTACGGATTTATTTACGTTGATCTGGATGATGACGGTAACGGAACGCTTCAACGCTCCAAAAAGGACTCATTTAACTGGTATAAAAATGTGATAGCAACCAACGGTGAAGAATTGTAATTCCATATCGTTTTGGCGGGTACAGCAGAGAAAATCCTCAGGATGCAATCTGCTGTACCCGCTTTTTGTATAGACACTCTATTGATTCTTTCAGAGGGCTTCACAAATTTTTCACTTGTAATAAGCTGAAATTTTTCTGTATAATGAATAAAAATTTCATATGTCTGGTTGATGTTTGCGGGAGATGGAATGAAAGTTCCAACCGAAGGGGCAAAACTCTCAGGTGCTTAGGCTGATTTACAGCAACGAGCAGGGACCGTAAACGGACAGAACTCTGGAGAGACCCTTAATTGGGCGCCGAAGGTGCACCGCAGATCACATCTGCTTAAACTCTCAGGCAAAAGGACAGAGACGCGAATAACCTGTGACAGGGATAGCCCTAGGCTTTTTATAAGCTTTTAGAGGTGAAATCCTGCACAAGATGGTTGTATTTTTTCGTGCCTTTAACCTCTCCAAGAGTCGAATCAACAGATTTGACTCTTTTTTGTTTTCTACTATGCTGAAGGAGCGGGTTGAAATGAATTTGGTACATGTGTTAGAAACGATTGACAGTTGGATGTGGGGAGCGCCGCTTCTAATTCTCGTCATGGGCACTGGGTTGTGGCTAACGATCCGTCTGAAGATGCTTCAGATTATTCGATTGCCCTTAGCGCTCAAGCTAATTGGTAAAGCGCCGGACGAAGGCAGCGGGGATGTCAGTAGCTTTGGAGCATTGAGTACGGCACTTGCAGCTACTGTAGGTACGGGAAGTATCGTCGGTGTCGCAACAGCGATCAAACTGGGTGGGCCCGGTTCATTATTCTGGATGCTGGTTGCAGCTTTTTTCGGGATGGCAACCAAATATGCGGAAGGGCTATTATCCGTTAAATACCGTGTTAAAGACCGGAACGGACAATTTTCGGGTGGACCGATGTATTATATTGAAAATGGGCTTGGCCGCCGTTTCAAGCCGCTGGCGATGTTGTTTGCCTTTTCTGGTATTCTTGTAGCACTATTTGGAATCGGTACTTTTCCGCAAGTAAAGGCTATCGTTTCTTCTACGGAAAGTAGCTTTGGCGTGCCAACAGTAGTTACAGCAATCATTATTTCCGTGTTGACGGCTGTTGTTACGATTGGAGGACTCAAAAGTATCGCCAAGGTATCCACAAAGATTGTTCCATTCATGTCGGGGCTCTATATCGTGGTTTGTTTAATCGTACTCATTAAGTTTGCAGGAGAGCTTCCTCATGCGATCGCACTAGTATTACAAGGGGCTTTCTCGACAACATCTGCGACGGGTGGATTTGCCGGAGCCACGATTATGCTGGCGATGCGAAGCGGAGTTGCCAGAGGGATCTTTGCAAATGAAGCTGGTTTGGGAAGTGCGCCAATCGCAGCAGCAGCAGCTAAGACGAAATGGCCCGCAGAACAAGGGCTAATATCCATGACGGGCGTTTTTATCGATACGATGATTATTTGTAATTTGACAGGATTTACATTGCTGGTTACGGGAATATGGAGTGGAAATGATGATGGAGGTCTGATGACTCAGCATGCGTTTTCCAGTGCCTTTCCGGCTGGAGCAGAGCTCGTGACGATTAGCCTTATTTTATTTGCGTTCACAACGATACTTGGCTGGAACTACTACGGGGAACGCTGTGTTGAATATTTGCTTGGGGTCAAGTGGATTAAACCATACCGTTATCTGTTCATCGTACTGGTTGCCGGAGGCGCGTTCATCAAGCTCGATGCCATCTGGCTGCTGGCAGATATTTTTAACGCCATGATGGCTTTTCCGAACCTGATTGCACTGCTCGGCTTGTCGGGAATTGTTGTTGCAGAAACCCGGACTTATATGAATTCTTTGTATCCTAATAAGAACAAGGGTATTCTTGCTGGTGCCAATGTAGGGGCGGCTATCCAAGTAGAAGAAAAGGGACAAACGGTAAATTCATAAATACTAAAAGGGAGTATCCTCAGCCATCACAGGCTTGAGGGTACTCCTTTTTTTAGGTTATAAGACTGGTGATTACCGACATTTTATTTATTCTGAATATCTCTTAATCCATAACGTTTACAAACCTAAGAGTTATTACATGGGAGCATAATCGTAATTTGAAAATGCGAATCCGTAATAGTTGTATTTAAATAACCACCATATTTCTTTATCACTTGCTGGATGTTAAGTAATCCATACCCATGTTTTTTTAAAGGGGGATTGTATGTTTTGGTTGAGAATGCTGTATTGAGATAATTACTTTTTGAATTGCGAACATAAATCCATAGGGCAATATTATCGGTGAAAATTTCCAAATGAATTGAATGCTCTTTCTTTCTAGGAAGCTGCATTACAGCTTCAATAGCATTATCGAAAACATTACCTAAGACAATACATAGATCATGACTTCCAATACTAATATTTGCCGGGTTAATATGGATTTGATGGAAGAAAGCTATCCCACTTTTATTAGCGATGCTGAAAGTATGATTTACTAAAGCATCAATAACGAGATGTCCTGTTGTTATATGAAGTTTTGGTGAGTCTATATTTTTTAGAGTTTGGTTGATGTGATTAACACCCTCTTCCGTCCTCTGTTCTTGTAAACAAGCACGGACAAAAATTAACTGTTTTTTGAAATCATGAATACTTCGTTTGATATCACTAAGAGATCGAATTGTTTCTTTATAACGTTTTTCTTGCATCAGCATTTGCTTTTGAAAAAAGCATGAGAGGTTTGACTTTTCTATCAACTTGTCCGTTAGAAAGACATTAATCACGTTCATTCCAAGAATACTGATGATTGACATTATAAAGAATAAATTATGTTTCATAAAAGAAAATAAACCGTAATGTATGAGCAAGTTAAACGATGTTCCTATTAATATTACAAAATAATACACAATCCCTATCTTGTATTTTCTTCCTTTTTTAAAATAATGAACTACTAGTACTGTAATAAGTATGAAGTGTAAAGAGGCGAAAAGTAAAAAAAGGTTAACTATTGGATTGGAAAAATGACTTTGCTTTGTTGTGCTAAATAAAAATAAAGAGTAATTAGAAAACGAGGTGACATTAATGTAAACGCAATGATTCAAAAAACTCACCCTTCCTGAAAACGAGAAATTATAAAACGAGCATACGCCTCACGAAGTGATTTAGCGTGAGAACGACCTACAGGGAATTCTTGTTCGTTTGACATAATAACAGAAGTAGCTGAAAACTTACGTATATGAACTAAATTCACAATTATTGACCTATGTATAAACACAAACGGATATTTTAATTGTTCATAAACCGCTTTCAACGTTCCAGAAATAAAATAGTTGTGTGAATCCGTTGCAATACAAAGTTCATTATGGATGTAATTGTTTTCACCTTTTGAGATGGCTATGATCTCAGAGTGTCTCAATACAAGATGCTCAGTTTTATTTTTCACAGACAGAAAGTGGGATACTGAAGAACGCATATAATGACATAGTTTATTTATTTTTTCTACAAAGAGTTTATAAGTAAGGGGTTTAAGTAAATATTGAAATGCTTGTACTTCAAAACTTTCTAGCATGTATTCTGGATAGTTAGTTAGAAATATGATTTGAACTTCTCGGTCAGGAAAAAGGCGAATAAGTTTTGCAGTTTCAATTCCCGATAATTCCCTCATTTCAATATCTAACAAGATAATATGAAAGGGGTATCGCTCTTGTGAACTGTAAGATTTGATTAGATCTTCCCCAGATAAAAAGAATTGTAGATTAAAATCAAAGGATTCACTTACTGACATACACATGAAAAAGTGTTGTAAAATTTTATGCATTGCGGGATCATCGTCACAAACAGCAACTTGAAACAAATAGACCACCTCAAATATGTTATATAAATCCAGTATATTGTAAAAAAAGTCTATTCGAAGTGATGTTTTACATATGAAAAAAATTACCATCAGGTTATGGAATTTTTGTTAGTAAAAGTTCAAATGCATACTTATACTGTGGATAGGACGTAGCCCAGGCGAGGGAATGGATACGTTCTTCTTTATTGCTTAGAATAGGTAACAAAAATATTAATCTCACATGAAGCTGACATATTTGGTCGTTGAGATGGACTTTTTTGCATTTCAGGATACAAGCTTATTTTTTCTTTTTGCCTTATGCTACATTAAAAGCCGAGAAGGAAAAGCTATCTAGTATAGATATTGTCCAGAGAGAATAAAGTATATGAATAAACTATAAAGGTGTAGGATGGCTTTTAAATTCAGTCCGGTTTCGGATGATGGACATCTATTCTTGGTGGCTAGTGTGCACTGCGAGAATGCTATTACAACTCAGAATGAGCGTACATCTTATTTTTAAAACTTATGTGAATTTTGTCACTAGTTAATCGATTCATAATTACATAGGGACCGCATCCATTCTAAGGAGGGCTAAAATGAAAGCTTCGCAATATAACTTTATTTTTAATGACATTATTGAAAATACCGATAAAACGGTACTTTATAATTCTCGAACAGGTGCATTGGCAGTTCTTGAACCGGAGTACTATAAACAGTTTTGTGAACTTACAAACAATGGATTGGCAATAAATAATGATACTTATCTTAAAAATCTTATCGAATGTGGCTA
Source organism: Paenibacillus sp. EKM211P (assembly GCF_011066175.1). Lineage (NCBI taxonomy): Bacteria > Bacillati > Bacillota > Bacilli > Caryophanales > Paenibacillaceae > Paenibacillus > Paenibacillus sp. EKM211P. The sequence continues at coordinate 73,656 of NZ_JAAMNS010000022.1, read as the reverse complement.
TATCGTAGAAGATAATATGAATGAAAAAGCATATGTAAAGGTAAACCTCTTAAAAAATCGGTTTGAATCTTCTAATTTAATGCTAACAATTGCCCCTACAATGGCCTGCAATTTTCGATGTGTATACTGTTTTGAGAAAGACCAATATCATAACAAAACTATGAGTGAAGAAACAGCTCAAAGTATAGTCAATTTTGTTAAAGCAAATGCTAGTAAACTTGACACTCTTAATGTTACATGGTATGGCGGTGAACCCTTGATTGCAATGAAGCAGATAGTTAGGATATCGGAAGATTTTTTGGAAATATGTAAAGAAAACAATATACAATATACGGCCAGTGTCATTACAAACGGCTATCTTTTAAATAAAGAAAAAGTTCAAACGTTAATATCATGTGGAGTAAATGATATTCAAGTCACTGTTGACGGTCCTAAAGAAGTACATGATCTTAGACGCCCTTTAGTAAGTGGAAGAGGGACATTTGATGTCATAATGAATAACCTCAAGCAAATTAAAGGGATGATTAAGATATTTATGAGAATAAATACTGACCAAGACAACTGGTTGAATTTACATGAAATCGTAGGATTCTTAAAGGAAAATTCTTTATTGGAAAATGTAATACCTTATCTAGGATTAGTTACGCCGACGAATGGAAAGTATGAGGGAACTAAGTGCTTGACAGACGAGATGTATTCAAAATTTAATTTAAAATTTATGTCGGAAAATGATATCCCAATTAGTTATATTTATCCTGCACCTAAAGGTAATTATTGTTCTGCGGACAAATATAATAGTTTCGTTATTGATCCTCTTGGTCATTTATATAAATGTTGGAGCGATATTGGAATTATTGAGCAGTGTGTTGGAAATATAAATGAAGATACATCAGTGAAATGGAATACTGAGCTTCTTGGTTGTTATTTATTATATGATCCTACTGAAGATGAAAAATGTTCAGACTGTAAGTACTTACCTGTGTGTTTAGGAGGATGTCCTCATAATAGAATGGCAGACTTTAACATATGTGAGCAATATCGTTATAATTTGCAGGAGTATATTACCGAGTGCACGAAAGTATTACTGGCTGGACAATTAACGGAAAATAAGAAGGAGGTTTCTGAATCATGTTAATGCTAAAAAAAATGTGTATTGTTTTATGTGGTTTCTTACTTATGGGGATGCCATTAGGTGCTTCAAGTAATGCAGCTTCAAATGATGTTAAGAATATCAATCTAACGGCTATAAATTGTAATGTCACCGTTACAAAAACTTCAGCAAGTGATTTTAGTTATGAGTATAACAAATCCTTGTATACTGTCACTTCTACATTAAGTGGATCTACAATTTACATCACAGTAAAGGGGAAAGGCTCAGCTAACGGCATTTCCGACAGAGTTAATATTTTAATTCCTGATAAAAGTTATGAAAAAATAACGGTAGAAAGTACAAAGTCTGGAGTTTCACTTCCAGAGCTAAATACTAATCTTGATATCACAGGTGTAGATGGTTCCTCAATGTCAGTTCGGGTGCCTGTAGGATACTCAAAAGCCATTAGTTATGACAATACAAAAGGTTCAGGTTCCTTAACTTTTAGTAAAGGAGCTTCGGATTACACAGTTACAGTTAAGACGACTGCAAGTGCATTAAGTGTTCCTGCGGGATGGCCATTGTTTAGACCAAACTTAACATATAACTATATAAATGGTGCAGGTAAAGCAAAGATAAATATCACGCTTGAAAACAGTGCATTTTCTATTGCAGCTCAAAAGTGATAAGTAGCATATAGTTTTTAAACTGTATGTTATTTATATAAATTAAATTTTAAGGAGGGAAAAACTATGGACGTATTGGTAAAAAGTGCTGTACAAGTAAGTGCACATTGTCCTTTCCACGGTTCAAGTGGCTGCACTCTTTCTTGTTCCTACAAGATGTAGCTTAAGAGAAGTAACATTACTTAGCGAGATGCTGTTTTTAGCATCTCGCTAAGATTTACCTAATATGAAACATAGGTGATGAATATGATAGTCCTAGAATACTTGAAAAAATACCTTTCAAAAACCCGCAAGTATGTATTTTTTTACATTGTTGTTACTTCAGTATTGTGGATTATAGGAATTATTGTTCCTTACATCACAGGCATATATATTGATTATTTAGTATCAAAAAGTAATATAAGTATCATTTTATATTTTGTACTGTTACTGGGGATTATAAATATAGTAAACATTCTCATACAATATTTAACTGCCCTTTTCTCTACGAAATTGAATAATTTATTATTATACGAAATCTGCAATGATATCTATCAAAAGATATTCAAAACTAAACTGTCGGTCTTCAAAGATAAGGATAATGCATACTTAGTTGACCAAATTAATAATGATTCATCCACAGTAGTTGACTTTTTTTCAAATAATATTTCCAACTTAGTATTGCAAGTAATCACAATAATTATCAGTGGTATTATTGTTTTAAAAGCTGATGTACTACTATGCGTTATAATTTTCTCGCTTATTCCTTGTTATATATTTACATATGTGGTTTTTAGAAAAAAATTGTATAAAGCAAATCTGAAATACAAAAAAGAAGCAAATGAATACTACTCTAAAAAAGTCGAACAAATTAACAAATTGGTTTTTATAAAGAAGAATGTACTCTTTAATGAAATGAATGAGCGGCTAAATAAAGCATTTAATTCATTATTTAGAGTTGCGACTTCACAAGTAAAAACTAATTATATTTTCTCCAATCTAAATCAATTTATATTGATCATCTGCTATATATTTGTAATCGGAATTGGAGGTCATAAAGTTGTAATTGGCCAAATGAGTATAGGGCAGTTCACCATAATTAACACGTACCTTTCAATGATCATCTCGTCAACTTCATATTTATTAAGCTTAGCAAGTTCATACCAAGAGACGAAAGTATCGATAGAACGGTTAAATGACGTTATGAACTCTGAAAATGATATTTATGGTAGTACAACACTTGAAGATTTAGAGAAAATAAGTATTAAACAATTAGGTGTTAAATATTCCGAGGAAAGCGTATTTAGAGACTTTTCTTATGATTTTTTTAAGGGGGGAATTTACGGGATTTGTGGTCACAATGGTTCAGGCAAAACAACATTACTTAATACTCTGATAGGTCTTTATAGTGATCTTTACACAGGAGAAATAGCTTTTAATAATTGCTCCATCAAAGATATAGATATGCTTGATATGAGGCGTTATAGAATTTCTTATGTAGAACAGAATCCGGAGTTTTTAAATCTACCAATAAAGGAATATTTGAAATTTGGAATTACTTTTTCAAAAGAGATTGCCAGTAATCAAGATGAGCTTATAACAGCTTTTGGGCTTGAAGAGATAATAACAAAAGCTAACCTTGAAAATATACTAATAAATGAAAATGGAAGCAACTTTTCTGGTGGTGAAAAGCAAAAATTAGCTTTGATTCGTGCATTAAGTAAAGATTCTTTCTTAACGATTCTTGATGAGCCCACATCAGCCTTAGATTCAAAGAGTGTAAGTGGACTTATAGAAATATTGACCAAGCAAAAGTCAAGAAGGATAACAATTGTAGTATCACATGACCAGAGACTATTAGCAGCATGTGACCATATTTTGAATATTGAAACCCAAGAGGAACGTGATGATATTGGATTCCACAGTTATGGAGTTCTTTAGAAACATCAAAAAACAGTATGGGAATTACTCACGATTGTTTAAGTTGTTTCAGACAAAGAATAAATCCTATTTGTATGATGTGGGCACAGGCAAAGTTATGGAATGCACTGAAATAGAGTATGTATTTCTAAATAACTTACAAGTGTACGGAGATATCGAAGAGGTAATAAAAACTACCAAAGTTAATGATGATACATTGACTATTCTAATTGACTTAATACATGTTGCGCAGGAACAGCATTTATTCCAAGCACCTCCTCTTTTATCCTTTGCACTATCAAAAGATGAGGTTTTAGAAAATGCAAGAAGTCATCTAGAACAGGTTACTCTGGAGTTGACCGAACAATGTAATATGGCATGCCACTATTGTATATATCATTCAGGGAACATAGACTTCAGGGAATTTGGACGCAGGCACATGTCCTGGCAAGTAGCAGAGTTAGCAATCGATTATACTCTGAAAAACTCAGGTAAAAAAGTGGCGGTAACTTTTTATGGCGGGGAGCCATTAATAGAATTTAAATTATTAAAGCATTGTGTAGACTATACTTTAAAAAATGGTGCTGATAAAGATTTAACATTTTCAATGACAACAAACTTAACCTTAATGACTGCTGAAATCGCAGAATATCTATCTACAGTTCCTAACTTTGGAGTAGTTTGTAGTATTGACGGTCCAAAGGAAATACATGATTGTAGGAGGGTATTTAAAAATGGTGAGGGCACGTATGACAAGGCAATTAATGGTCTTAAACATCTAATTAATGCTTATGGAGAAAAGAGTAATTCTCTTATATCGCTAAGCATGGTAACACCTAGACCAGCTAATGATGTAGTTATGAAAAAAATTCAAAATTTCTTCAATTCTCTTTCGTGGGTACCTAAGGATATTACTAAAAATATTTCTTATGTGAGACACTCGTCTGACATAGAAAAAACGATTACTGAAAAAAGCTCTATGCATTGTTATGATAACCCTGTAGGGAACTGGACAATTGATCTAATGTTAAATAATACTTCTATATCAAAAAATACTCCCTTTACAATCGATTTTTTACACAAACAATTCTCAATAATACATGATAGGATTTTAACTGAAACTCCTTACCCGGACTATTGCTTAAACGGCTGCTGTTCACCTGCCTCAAGAAGAATTTATGTAACGGTAAATGGAGACTTTCATTTATGCGAGCGCATTGGAAAATCACCTTCAGTTGGAAACGTTTATAGTGGTATAGACGAATCTGTATTAATCGATCGTTATATAGATGACTATGGTAAGGAGAGTTTGTCTCAGTGTTCCAAATGTTGGGCTATACGCCTTTGTTCGGTTTGTTACGTCGAATGTTACGATAGTGATAAGTTTAATATCGAAAAAAAGAGAATAGCTTGTAGGCGTTCTTTAGATATGCTGGAACATGCATTAATAAGCTATCATACTATCTTGGAACACAAACCACATTTATTAGAGGAATTAAACCATATTACATTGGTGTAATTCCAATCTATAATCAAAACGAGTCGAAGGAGGATTATAAATTGAGAATTGTAAATCCATTTGGAAGGAAGCCTTTAATGGCAAATACCCTTGGAATTGTTCCTTTATCTTGTATTTGTTCTTCCGGTGCTAATAATATACTTCATGACTTCGGACATGGCTCGAATTGTGCATGTAAATGTCGCTCTGATAGGCAAATGAATAGTAGTGCAAACTATGATATGGCTTTAAGTTGACCTATTAGAGAAACGTTTATTTAATTTTTGAAAAATCGCTTCTACTCTGTTAAATGAGTGGAAGCGATTTTTATTAATCGTTAGATAACTATGGAGGCTAATTTACAAGGAAATATGGATAACAGGTAGACAGTACATGTTCAATCGTGTGTAGACCCAGCCTCGGAAGTAGCCTATTTGAGGGTTCCATTTAGAGCAGTCGTTCCAATTAATAAAATCGCACGGAGCTCATAGTTGTGCAAGTCCTCTCCAGAGCTTAAGTCCAGTTTCGATGACGCTTTAGAGCAAGTAAAAGGGGAATCAAGTGAAGCTAATCTTTGATCGCTCCAGCGGCAAGATCGGAAATAAATTGGCGGCTGATGAAAAGAAACAAAATAATAAGAGGAAGTACAGCCAGCAGGGTGCCAGCAATGACCATCGCATAATCCGTATTGTAAATCCCGTTCAACTGCGACAATGCAATCTGGAGGGTGAATTTGCGCTCATCCGTTAAAACGATTAATGGCCATAAGTAATCATTCCAAGCTCCTATAAAGGTAAATGCGCCGAGAAAAGCGAACGCAGGGCGTAAAATCGGCAGTGCTACATTCCAGTACAGTCGAAAAAAGCTGCACCCGTCCATACGCCCCGCATCCAGGAGCTCCTTGGGAATAGATTCTTCTGCATACTGGCGGATCCAGAAAATGCCGAAAGCATTTACCATACCTGGGATGATGAGCGCTTTGAACGTACCTACCCATCCAAAGGAAGCCATCATGACAAATGAGGGGACGAGCGAAAGTTGTGAAGGGACCATCATTGTTGCAAGCAGAATGACGAATAACACCTTTTTGCCCGGAAAATCAAACTTTGCGAATGCAAAACCGGCCAGTGAATCAAAAAACAGCACCAATAGGGTAATCGAACTGGCTACAAAAAGGGTATTCAAAAAGGCGCCGGCAAAATCAATCTGCTGCAATACTCTCGTGATGTTATCCAGGAAGTGGCTGCCGAACCACAATTGTGGCGGAAAACGATAGATGTCTGAGGTTGTACGGGTTGCCATGACGATTAGCCAGTAAAATGGAAACATCGACAGGATGATACCTACCAACAGCCCGGCATATAAAACAATGGATTTTGCACGTGTCTGTATCATGTGGTAAAGCTCCTTCCATCGTTATTTTTTACCTTGAACGAGTTTCCAATTGATGATGGAGAATAGAGCAATGATGAGAAACATGCCCCATCCGACAGCAGCGCCATATCCAAAATAGTTGTTAATGAACGACTCGCGGTACAGGTATAAAACGATGGTCATGCCACTTGCCCCGGCACCGCCGTCATTACCGACCAGGACCTGTGGCTCGGTGAACAGCTGCATGCCACCGATGGTGGACGTAATGACCGTAAACAGAATGACTGGGCGCAGCATCGGAATGGTGATGCGGAAAAAAGCTTGCGCTCCGGTTGCCCCGTCTATTTTGGCGGCCTCATACAGCACATGTGGGATACTCTGGAGCCCAGCCAGATAGATAATGGCGTTGTAACCCATCCATCTCCAGACGACCATGGAAGAAATGGCGATTTGGATACCCCATGGCACATTCAGCCATTGGATCATAGGTAGCCCCAAGAGCTGCAAAAGGTAGTTGAGAAATCCAAAATTGTTGGCAAATAAGGCGCCAAAGATGATGGCAACAGCAACAATAGATGTCACATTGGGCAGGAAGAATCCAACTCGCCATAAGGTGCGCATTTTCACAAAAGGGGCATAAAGCAGAAAGGCAACAATGAGTGCTAGAAATAGCATTGGAATCGTGGCGTACACCCAGATCACAAACGTATTACCTACAGCCTGCCAAAATTCGTTATCTGTCACAAGGTAACGAAAGTTGCCCCAGCCGTTGTAGGTCATGTCTCCGATCCCGTCCCATTTGTGAAACGCCAGGTACAATGAAAAGCCAATCGGAAACAAGCCAAAGATGCCAAACAGCAAATAAAATGGCGAGATCGCAGCATAAACAGCCCGGTGCTTCCAGATTTCTCTCAGCATATTGTCCACACGCCTTTTTTGAAGTTTTATTTTTTACCGCTGTAATTCCCGTTCAATTCGTTGCATTGTTTCCGTCCATAATGAGTCGGGATCGGCATTTTGCTTGGCCACATTGGCAAGACGACGGGTCACAATGCCGTGGATGACAGGATAGCGCTCGCCGAAATAGCTATTTTTCACATGACGTGCGGAGGCAGCAAAAATGAGGCCAGTGGCCTGACCACCAAAGAAAGGCTCGGGTGTCTCCATCACTGGATCGTCATAGACGCCGGGAGTGGATGGGAACAGGCCGATTTTATGGTAGGCTTCCAGTTGGTGTTCCGGGCTTTGCAGCCAGGTCAGAACTTCAAAGGCTTCTTTGGGGTGTTGGCTAGATTTGAGGATAGAGATGAAAGACCCTCCCAGATTGCCGTCTCCTCCAGGAGCACGGGCGACTCTCCATTTGCCCGCTGTATCCGGTGCGGCTTCTGTGAGAACTTGCTTCATCCAGATTGCCCCTACGAACGAGGCGATTTTGCCGTTATTGACCGAAGCATTCCATTCAGGAGTCCAGCCATCTGCATTGGCGAGCAGATGCTTCCTGTGGAAATCCACAGCGGTTTTCCAGCCCAGGCGGATGTCAGGAGATTGATTACCGATATAACTTCCGTCCGGCTTGAAGTACAGGTTCGTATGTTGAGCGAGTACCTGATTGTAAACGTTTACAATATTATCGGCCAAAAATGAATGGCTTCCGAATTTCTGCCGAAGTTGTTCTCCGGCTGCCATATAATCATCCCATGTGCGAATCGAGGCACTGACCTGTTCAGGATCACTTGGCAAGCCTGCCTGTTCAAACAGGTCGCTTCGATAGAAGAGGGCGGTAGGCCCAGTATCCATGGGAAATGCAATCATTTTACCATCAGGAGTGATGCCCTGATTCCATTTCCATTCCAAATATTGATCCTTCAGTCGGTCTGCTCCGAGTTCCTTTAGATCATAAAAACGATCCGCACTCGGGAATAGCTCCACCATCCAGTCGTTCAGAGCTACGATGTCCGGTTCACCGGAACGAGCTGCGAGCGTTGTCTTCAGCTTGGCTTTAAAGTCACCGCCTATTTTTTGAGTTTTTAATTCAATGTTGGGAAACTGTTTTTCGGCTTGGACGAGCAATTCATCGTCAATAGAACGGTTCCAGTACCACAATGTAAGCGTTATCTTTTTGCTGTTTGACAAATTAACTTCAGATGATTGACCTTTAGAGGATAGGGACCCACTACAACCACTAATCATAGTGAGAAAAGCAAGACATAATACCAGCCATTGCCATTGTACTGTCTTCACATCATTTCCCTCCTTGCTGTCTGAATAATCTGCCTACTGAACAAGTTGTAAATGGTTTAGCTCCATCATATGAAGCTGTTACCCATTTATGTGCATTGCCTTAACCAAAAACAAAAAATTTGAAACGTTTATCCATAAAAAAAAGCACGTGCGTCTGTTATAGGAAGATCGCACGTGCTTAAGGCAGGGGATTAGCTTCATGACATCAATCGTTGTATCTCATCTTTCAGAGCTTCGGATCGAGTACCGAAAATAACCTGTAGGGTACCGTTCCCAAGCCTGATAATTCCTGACGCTCCGAGCTGCTTAAGAGCTTGATCGTTAACCGCTTTGTCGTCCTTGACGACAAGACGCAACCGCGTGATGCAGGCATCAATGCTTTGGATATTGTCTGAACCGCCGAGATAGGTTAGGACCTGGCCTGCCTGACTGGACTGGGGGCCGGATGAGGCGCTTGCTTTTCCAACGGGTATGGATTTGTTAGCCTCAAATAGAAGGGTGTCATCTACATCGTCTTCGCGCCCGGGAGTCTTTAGGTTGAATTTGAGGATGATGAAGCGGAACAGAAAATAATAAATGAAGGCGAAGACAAGCCCGATCGGGATCATTCGCAATGGGTGGGTGGAGAGCTTCATATTGACCAGATAGTCAATGAGTCCTGCTGAAAAGGAAAAGCCGAGTTTGACATCCAGTAGGTATACGACTAGGCCGCTCAGACCTGTTAGCAGAGCATGAATGCCGTAAAGCAGAGGTGCAATGAACATAAAAGAAAATTCGAGGGGCTCAGTAATACCGGTCAGGAACGACGCTAGTGCAGAGCCGATAAAGATGGAAGCGACAGCTTTACGTTTTTCCGACTTGGCCGTATGGATGAATGCGAGAGCCGCCGCTGGCAGAGCGAACATCATAATGGGGAAGAAACCGGACATGAACATACCCGCCGATGTATCGCCTGCGAAAAAACGTGTCAGGTCACCATGAACAACTTCACCTGCAGCGTTGGTATAGTCCCCAATTTGAAACCATGCGATCGAGTTCAGCACATGATGCAGACCGAGCGGGATCAGCAGTCGATTGGCAATCATGAACACCATTGACCCGATTCCACCAAAGCCAACAATCCAGTTGCCGAAGGCTGCAATGCCATCTTGTATTGGACTCCAGATCATGCCAAGCAGAATGGCTAAAATCATGGTCGTGAAGGCGGTAATCATGGGGACAAAACGTTTGCCCGAAAAAAAGCCAAGCCAATCTGGAAGCTGAATATTGTGATATTTTTTGAACAGATAAGCAGACCATCCGCCGATAAAAATACCGCCCAATACGCCCATGTCCAGCTTGACGTCGTCTGGAATATACGCAAATATACCCGGTACGGCCGCCAAAATACGGGTCAGCACCAAATAGGCAATGACTGCCGAAAGTGCGGCTACCGCGTCGCCTGCTAGACCAATAGCAACACCGATGGAGAAAATGAGCACCAGATTGCCAAAGATAGCACCCGCCCCTTCATTCAGAAAAGGAGTGACATAATGATTCAGAAATCCACCAACTCCAGGGCCAAGCGGAATATCCGTCTCATAATTAATGAGAGCCAGCCCTTGCAAAATCCCTGCGGCGGGTAATGTAGCTACTGGAAGCATTAATGACTTGCCGATTTTTTGCAGAAATTTCAGCATAACATTCTTCCCTTCATCATCAAGTTTGGGAGTGTCGTATTCATCCTGAAATCCTTACATTCAGCCATTTTTTTACATCATAAATCGGGCAATCTAACATGGTCAACGATTATTTTAGGATATCAGAGGACGTAAATCCGCAGTTGACATCGCTTACATGCTTATATAATATCAAATTTAAGTTAATAATCGTGACGGAGACAAGAGAGCCACGCAGACATCCCATGTTACAGCACAGGGTTGGTTTGTGATGGCTTTTCTTTTTTTTGCGCGATGAAAACGATCAAAATCGGATGATCTATTGAGGAGGTTGGTTGTATGTCGCCATACGCAGCCGAATTCATAGGGACAATGATTCTTATTGCCCTAGGTGGCGGAGTGTGCGCAGGGGTGTCCCTGAAAAAGTCTTTTGCCCACGCTTCCGGCTGGATTGTGGTCGGATTGGGGTGGGGGCTTGCGGTAGCTATTGGGGTGTATGCGGTGGGTCCAATCAGCGGAGCGCATTTGAATCCCGCAGTTACACTCGCGTTGGCATTTCAGGGTAGTTTTCCATGGCAGGATGTTCCCGGTTATATTGTGGCTCAGGTTCTTGGAGCCATGGCGGGTGCAGTGATCGTCATTTTGCATTATTGGCCCCACTGGAAAGAGACGGAGGACACAGCAGCCAAACTCAGTGTATTTGCGACAGGACCAGCTATTGATCATCCGTTTGGTAACGTGCTTAGTGAAATGATAGGTACTTTTATCTTTGTTCTTGCTTTACTGTCGTTTGGTGCCAATTCGTTTACAGACGGCCTTAAACCGCTAATTGTTGGTTTTTTGGTTGTCAGTATCGGTTTATCCCTTGGAGGCACAACGGGCTATGCCATCAATCTAGCGAGGGATTTTGGGCCGCGTCTGATGCATTATTTACTACCGATACCCGGTAAGGGAGCATCCAACTGGAAATATGCATGGGTGCCCATTGTAGGACCGCTATTGGGGGGATCTTTCGCAGGGCCGTTTTATCAGGCCGTTTTTAAGGGGAGTATGACTCCGGCGTTCTGGATTTTATTAGGGGTTATCGTGGTTGTACTCTTGATTACCTTCCGTATTAGTCGTATTTATAAAAATCATAAAATGGATCACAAGCTTACAGCGTAAAAACGATGGATTTACACGGGGAGAGATGAACATGGGAAAATATATTTTGTCACTAGACCAGGGAACGACAAGTTCAAGAGCGATTTTGTTCAATAGCGAAGGAGATGTGGTGTACTCGGCCCAGCGGGAATTTCCGCAATATTTTCCTCACCCCGGCTGGGTAGAGCAGAATGCGAATGAAATCTGGAGTTCTATTCTGGGCGTTATTGCCTCCTGTCTTTCCGAATCCGGTGTAAAAGCAAAACAAATTGCTGCCATCGGCATTACCAATCAGCGTGAATCAGTGGTCGTGTGGGACAAAAATACAGGATTACCCGTGTATAACGTACTCGTATGGCAATCACGCCAAACCGCGGATATTTGCGAAGAATTGAAGCGGCAAGGGCATGAGGAGTTGTTTCACAGCAAAACAGGGTTATTGATCGACCCGTATTTTTCAGGCACTAAAGTAAAGTGGATACTGGATCATGTAGAAGGCGCGCGGGAAAAGGCGGAACGAGGTGACTTGTTATTCGGTACGATTGACTCGTGGCTAATCTGGAAACTATCCGGCGGAAAGGCTCATGTAACAGACTACTCCAATGCGGCCAGAACGCTGATGTACAATATTTACGAGCTCAAGTGGGATGAAGAGCTGCTGGACATTCTGGGTGTTCCAAAAATCATGCTGCCTGAGGTAAGGCCCTCTTCCGAGGTATATGCGCACACCGTGGATTATCATTTTTTTGGTCAGAATGTACCGATCGCTGGTGCAGCAGGTGACCAGCAGGCAGCCTTGTTCGGTCAGGCTTGTTATGAAAAAGGAATGATCAAAAACACTTACGGCACAGGCTGCTTTATGCTGATGAATACGGGGGATCAGCCTGTTGAATCCAAGCACGGTCTGATCACGACCATCGCTTGGGGACTGGAGGAAGGCAAAGTGCAATACGCACTTGAGGGGAGTGTGTTTGTTGCGGGCTCGGCGATCCAGTGGCTGCGAGACGGGCTGCGCATGTTCCGTGAGGCGAAGGACAGTGAGCCTTATGCGGCCCGTGTTTCCTCTACAGAAGGGGTGTATCTTGTACCCGCTTTTGTCGGACTAGGCAGCCCCTACTGGGATAGCGAGGTGCGTGGAGCGATGTTCGGTCTGACGCGGGGAACCACAAAAGAGCATTTTATCCGCGCCACCTTGGAGTCGCTCGCTTATCAGACCAAGGATGTGCTTACAGCCATGGAGATTGACTCAGGTATTACGGTGAAGATGTTGCGAGTGGATGGTGGAGCTGTGTTGAACAATTTTCTGATGCAATTCCAGAGCGATATTCTGGATGCGACGGTGGAACGGCCGGTCATCCATGAGACAACAGCGCTGGGTGCCGCATGTCTGGCAGGCTTGGCGGTTGGATACTGGAAGAGTACAGATGAACTTCGTAAGCGAGTGAGGGTGGAAACTTCCTTTACCCCTACGATGGATGAAGCAGCACGTGACAGCCTGTACGAAGGCTGGAAAAAGGCCGTGAAGGCAACGATGGCCTACAAGTAGCAGCTTAAACGAAAGGTCTTTAGATAGATAATTAAATTGCAGAAAGGTGACTTCTGAACTCGACAGGAGTCACCCTTTTTAAGGTATATGCTATCCCTTGATCCTCGTATGGTTCCAATTTTGCCGAGCTCCGCAGGAGGTACGAATGACTAGTTCGGGCTCTACTTTAATACATTTTGTATTCATTTGTTTATTCATAAGGTCAAACAGCACCATAGCGGCTAGACGGCCTATTTTTTGCTTGTCTTGTTTTACAGTCGTCAGCGGAGGATCTGTATAACGACAAGCTTCAATATCATCACATCCTACTACGGCGATATCCTCGGGTACCCTCAAGCCGCTTTCCTTAAAAGCACGGATGGCGCCAAAGGCAAGCAGGTCGGTAGCCGCAAAAATAGCTCTTGGTAAATCACCTTGCTGTATCCACGCCTTTGCGATCTGGTACCCATCCTCTGCCGCATAGTCCTTACCATACACGATCCATTCAGGTCTGAAATCAAGGCTAAACCGCTTTAGTGAAGCGATAAATGCTTCCTCTCTCTCTTTAATAACCAAGGAGGGGCGTTCAATGCCTATAAAACCCATCTCGCGGTATCCATTCATGTAAAAGTGCTCAACAACCTTCATTGAGATCTTTTGATTGTCGGACATAATGTAGCAGGAACTGGCTCCGGTTAGCTCAATATCGACACCGATGCAGGGGATAGGACTGGCGTCGAGATCGAAAACACTTTTCTCCACTTCGTCCCCAGCAATAATAATGCACCCGTCCACTGAAAAATATTTCGAGCGAGCCAAATAGTCCTCTCCATTATCTAGAAATTTTTCATTTGAAAAAAACAGCAGGTCATAACCGAGCAAGCCAATCTGCTTTTTGAAAACATTAATGATGTCCACAAAAAAAGGATGACTAAAATCGACATTCAGCTTGCCAGCGAATATAACGCCTACCAGATTGGATTTTTTGGTAGCAAGTGTTTTAGCCGAGGAGGAAGGTCTATAGCCTGTTTCCTCCATAATTTTAAGTACTCGCTGCCGGGTTTCCTCACTGATATCTGTGTAATTGTTTATGATTTTCGAAACCGTCGCTACTGAAACGCCTGCCATACTAGCTATTGTTTTTATATTCATGGAATCCTCCGCAACTAAACTGATTTAGTTAAATTGACTTTGCATTCTAAAATTAATGATTACTCGTATTCTATGCTACCTCATAGAAGAGAGTCAACCGTGCTATTAAAGGATAAATCCTAATATATTATGGATAATGAAGTTCGATTTAACGATAGTTAATGATTTTTTGATAATTTACAAATTGCTATTTACAAATACAGGCTATTCGATACATAATAGTAGCTGTAATTAACTAAACCGCTTTCGTAAAGTAAATGCATTTATTCTAAGATTACAGGGGGAATTTTGCAATGCTGAAAAAGTGTCTTTCTTTATTTATTGTAACCGCTTTAGTTGTGTTGTTAGCCGCTTGCGGCAAAGGCAGCGAAGCTGGACAGAACGGGAATAAAAAGGTCACGTTAAAGATTATTCATTGGCAGCAGGAGAACATCAATAACTACATCAAGGAATTTAATAAAAAGTTTGAAGAGAAGTATCCTGATGTTCAGGTGGAGTATACGACGGTTCCTGCTGATTCCACTTATGATCAACTGATGCAAACGCGTATGAATGCGGGTTCAACCGGTGATGCAGATATTATTCCTCTGAAATTCAGCTTCGTAGGCGCCCCACAGGAATGGTCTAAGGGAGCTGCTGATCCGATGTGGAAGCAGTGGATCGAGGGAGGACTCATTGCAGATCTGTCAGATCAAGCTTTTATCAAAAACTATAATCCTACAGATGTCAAAAATGCCATGACCTATAACGACAAGGTATACGGTGTAAACATGGGTAAGGTGGCCCTGACAGGTCTGTTTTACAACAAAGAGATTTTTGAAAAATATAATCTTGCTGTGCCCACGACATGGGACGAACTGGTGAATGTTATGAAGGTGCTCAAGGATAACGGTGTAGAACCGATTGGTTTCGGCGGTAAAGATGTATGGCCTATCAACCTTGCTGTCCAAGGGCTTCAGGCCTCTATCCATGATGATCAGTTGGAATACATCAAAGGGTTGTGGACAGGTAAAACAAAACTGACTGACCCTGTCCAGCTTGAGGTGCTGGAAAAATCACAAATTTTGATGAACAATGCCATTGGTGGATTTATGGGAATTGACTATGGAACCTTGCCAAGCTTATTTGCTTCCGGGCGTGTAGCGATGATTGCGGATGGTACGTGGGATGCAACTACGATTCAGACAGCCAATCCAGAGCTGAAATTTGGTTATTTCCCGATCCCGGGCAGTAACGACCCCGCCAAAAATAAAAACCTGGCAGGCAAGTATGATATGACCTGGATGGTACTAGAAAAGTCACCAAACAAGGAGTATGCGATCAAATGGCTTGAAATGCTCTCTGAGAAACAGAACTACACGGATTTTGTGAATGCTGCTGGATTTTTGCCAACACAGTCTGATGTGAAGATAAGCAGCGATTTCGTTAATGAAATCCAGCCTTCACTGGAAAACTTCAAGCTCTCTTGGGATCAGCTGTTTATCAATCGTAAGAATGTTGGACAGTACATTAAGGAAGCCAGTGTACATGCGGAATTTTTGGCGCCTGCCGGTCCGTTAAAAACGCCTTTGGAGCTTGCGCAGAAATCTCAAGCAGACTGGGATGCGGCAGCCCCTAAATAAATCTACAGATTTTACAGGAAAACAAATGAAAACTGTAAAGCTCCCATAATAGAGGACTTTGCAAAAATCCAATAAGCGACTTTCAATGAATAATATATAGATCGAAATGGTCTAGTTCGTCTATATATTACACTTTGGAGCGACTGGAATCGAATTTTGCAAAATCCCGAATAATGTGAAAAGGTGTGAGACCCATGTATCCCTTTGGAAAGGGTGCTGCCCGGATAATGCCCTATCTTCTGCTGAGTATTCCGGTGCTGCTCTATTTGCTTCTTGGTTTTGGACCCTCTATGGTAACCGTGCTTTTTTCCTTTACAGATGCTACCGGGGTTCCGGGACAGACGTGGAATTTTATCGGATTTGAGAATTACACGACCTTTTTCACCTCCTCCGATTCTGGAGATCGTATTGCTTCCATTGGCCGTTCCTTATATTTTGCCGTAGCGGTGGTTGTGATCCAAAACGCAGTTGGGCTATTCATGGCTATCCTTATTAATAAAAAGCTCAAAGGTGATGTGTTATATCGCTCTGTATTTTTTCTGCCCGTTGTGCTCGGGGTAACGGTATCCGGTCTGATCTGGCAGCTGCTTGCCAATCCGCTTGGCGGTCCTGCGCAAGCATTGCTGAACTTTTTTGGAACCAGCTCCAACTTCTTTGGGGATTATGATATTGCATTTGAATTGGTCATTTTTGTGCAAATTTGGATGTACATGGGTTACTCGATGACTATTTTCTTAGCTGGACTCCAATCCATTCCTAGTGACTTATATGAAGCGGGATATATGGACGGCGCTTCTGGATGGAAAGCGTTCAAAAATATTACCTTTCCAATGATTGCACCGTCCTTTACCGTCAATATGCTGCTATCCATTATCGGCGCCTTGCAAACCTTTGACATTATTTATGTGCTGACAGGGGGTAAATTCAACACGACGACACTTGCATTTGATGTATATGCCACAGCCTTTGGCTCCGGGACATCAGATTATGGTCTTGCTTCCGCAGTTGCGATGATCCAGTTTGTATTCGTGTTTACGGTATCAATGATTGCACTCTATTACTTGCGCAGAAGAGAGGTGGAAATGTAATGAGCAGTAGCAAAGGAACCAAAATAGTGAGCTACACCATCGTACTGCTCATGCTTTCGTTATATGTACTCCCGCTTTTCTACCTTTTTAATGTATCAATGAAGACGCAAAGCGAGTATTTGATGGATCCTGTAGCGCTAGCCAAGGGTCTGCGTTTGGAGAATTTCATGGATGCTTGGGATAAAGGGAATTTCTCTCAATATATGTGGAACAGTATTTTGTATACAGGAGTTTCTACGTTATTAACCCTGATTATATCCGTGTTTGCCGCCTTTCCGCTGGCACGGGGATATGTTAAGTTCAGCACCTTCTTTTATGTGTTTTTCCTGATTTCCATGTATCTCCCCAATCCGCTAATTCCGCAATTTGCCCTTATTAATAGTCTGGGACTGTACAATACACAGCTTGGTTTTATTTTGCTGAAAACGACAGGTACCGGCATCGCTTTTCTGATGTTTGTGGGGTATATCAAGTCTGTCTCCCGAGAGCTGGATGAAGCGGCTGCAATGGACGGATGCGGTTATTCACGTTATTTGTTCACGATTCTTGTACCACTGATGAAGCCCGTGTTGGCGACAGGCATCATTTTGACAGCCATTGGTGCATGGAACGACATTATAGGTCCTACCATTTATTTGTCTGATCCCGCCTATCAGCCAGTGACCAAGGGACTGTTCTCTTTCTATGGACAATACATGAACAACTGGCCGCTGCTTGCTTGCGGTATCTTGATTGTTACACTCCCGCTGGTTATTTTGTATATTTTCCTCCAGCGCTTTATTGTCGGCGGTGCAATGGCTGGAGCTGTGAAGTCTTGATTCCTGAAAGGACGGTACCGAGTATGAGCGAGAATACCTTTATATTTCCTGCCACGTTTATATGGGGAACTTCAACCTCTTCTTATCAAATTGAAGGGGGTACAGATGAGGGCGGCAGAACGCCCTCCATTTGGGATACTTTTTGTCAAATCCCCGGGAAGGTAATCGGAGGGGACTGTGGAGATGTAGCATGTGATCATTTTCACCACTTTAAAGAAGACGTGCAATTAATGAAACAGCTTGGTTTTTTACATTATCGTTTTTCTGTAGCTTGGCCACGTATTATGCCCGCGCCTGGCATTATTAACGAAGAGGGGTTGCTCTTCTACGAGCATCTGCTGGATGAGATTGAGTTGGCTGGACTGATCCCGATGCTGACGCTGTATCATTGGGATCTACCGCAGTGGATTGAGGACGAGGGTGGATGGACACAGCGAGAGACTATCCAACATTTTAAAACGTATGCCTCTGTAATCATGGATCGATTCGGCGAGCGGATAAACTGGTGGAATACGATAAATGAGCCTTATTGCGCCTCTATTTTGGGCTATGGTACAGGAGAGCATGCCCCTGGCCATGAGAACTGGAGGGAAGCCTTTACTGCCGCCCATCATATTCTGATGTGTCATGGGATTGCCAGCAATTTGCACAAGGAGAAAGGGTTAACGGGTAAGATTGGCATTACGTTGAACATGGAACATGTGGATGCGGCTTCCGAGCGACCCGAGGACGTGGCTGCTGCCATCAGAAGAGATGGCTTTATTAATCGTTGGTTTGCGGAGCCATTGTTTAACGGAAAGTATCCTGAAGATATGGTGGAATGGTACGGAACGTATCTGAATGGATTGGATTTTGTACAGCATGGTGATATGGAGCTGATTCAGCAACCAGGGGATTTTTTGGGCATTAACTATTATTCCCGCAGCATCATTCGATCAACGAACGACGCTTCGTTGCTGCAAGTAGAGCAGGTTCACATGGAGGAGCCAGTAACGGACATGGGATGGGAGATTCACCCTGAATCTTTTTATAAGCTGCTGACACGGATTGAGAAGGATTTTAGCAAGGGCTTGCCCATTCTGATTACGGAAAATGGAGCAGCGATGAGGGATGAACTGGTAAATGGGCAGATTGAGGATACCGGGCGTCAGCGCTATATTGAAGAACATTTAAAGGCCTGTCATCGCTTCATTAGAGAGGGAGGCCAGCTCAAGGGGTATTTTGTCTGGTCTTTCCTTGATAACTTTGAATGGGCCTGGGGCTACAGCAAGCGTTTTGGCATTGTGCATATCAATTACGAGACGCAGGAACGGACTCCCAAACAAAGTGCGCTATGGTTCAAGCAAATGATGGCAAAGAACGGGTTTTAAATAGAAAAGGGGGATACGATGCAGCCGTATTATTTTGACAATCAAGGACGTTTTGTGATTGAAAATTTTGCGCATGCCAAGCCCTTTTCCAGTTTCTTGCCCGGCATTGCTGGTGTTCAGGGGATTCCCCTGTGGGCGTATTATGTTAATCGTGGACAAGGAATTGCGAGCTTTGGTGTGGAGGATAAAAATGGAGCGATTATGGAATTTTTTCCGGCTAACCGCAGCTATAGTCTCGTACCGATCCATGGCTTCCGTACCTTTTTAAAGGTAAAAAGGCAGGATGAGTGGAGCTATATGGAGCCGTTTTCGGTTGTGCGTCCTTTGGAGCATGAGCAACAAAAAATGTTAATATCCCGCCATATGCTGGAAATTAATAGCCTTCATCCAGATATAGGGCTGGAGGTGCGTGTGCAATATTTTACGCTTCCTCATGAAAGTTACGCTGCTTTGGTGCGCAAGGTTGAGATTGTCAATCATTCCGATCAAGAACTTGAGCTGGAGGTGCTGGATGGCATGCCGGCTGTGCTGCCCTTCGGTATTGACAATACGGCTTACAAGGAGCTTGGATATACACTGAAAAGCTGGATGGATGTGTATAACCTCAATAACGGCATACCTTACTATAAGGTACGTGGAAGTACAGCGGATACAAGTGAGGTCCATCAGATTGAGGCGGGACATTTTATGTATAGCTTTGTGGAGCAGGATGGCAAGGCCAGACTAGTACGTCCCATTGTCGATCCGTCCATTATATTTGGTGAAAATACGTCCCTGACCTTCCCTGATTGCTTTATCCATACACGTGTTGAAGACCTGATATCACAGCAGCCAGTGACGACGAATAAAGTGCCTTGTGGGTTTAGCGGTTATGCGGCACGATTGGCGGCAGGTACAGCTGTAAATCACTGTTCGGTCATCGGGCATGTGAATGATATTCAATTGATCAATAAACGGATTACAGAAATTGCAACGATGTCTTATATCGATCAAAAGGCGAAGGAAGCTAGAACGTTAGTTGAAGAGTTGACGGATGGAATGGCCACGCAGACATCCATTCCGTTGTTTGACGAATACTGTCGTCAGAGCTATCTGGATAATCTGTTACGTGGTGGTTATCCATTATTGCTGGACAACGGCACGGAGCAACCCTTTGTGTATCATGTATTTTCGCGCAAGCATGGGGATCTGGAACGAGACTATAATTTTTTCAAACTTCAGGCGGGGTATTATTCTCAAGGAAATGGTAATTTCCGCGATGCGAACCAGAATCGGAGAAATGATGTGTGGTTTAACCCGGACGTCGGAGATTTTAATATTCGTTTGTTTATGAGCCTGATTCAGCCGGATGGCTATAATCCGCTTGTTGTAAAAGGCTGTAGCTTTCAAATACGAGAGCTCGAACCGTTGCTGGAACAGGTGGAAGTGGCGGCCCATTCGTCTTTGTGTACTTTTTTTCAATCATCATTTACCCCGGGCGAGCTGATTCAGCACATCATTCATGACAATATTGGACTAAAGCAAACGGTAGAGACATTTGTGATCGAAGCCCTCAAGCATTCCGAACAATGCTATGAGGCTGATTTTGGTGAAGGCTTCTGGATCGACCATTGGACTTATAATATGGATCTAATCGAAAGCTATTTGAGTATCTTTCCAGACAAACAAGAAGAACTCCTGCTCTCGACCAGGGAGTACATGTATTACGACAGTCCGGCATGGGTACAGCCGCGCCGAAACAAATACGTGCAGATGAAGGATGGACGTATTCGTCAGTACGGAGCGGTTGTAGAAAGCAAGGAGAAGGAAGCTCAACTTCACATGCGGAGTCGTGATGTTCACTGGGTTCGAACCGGACGAGGCAACGGAGAGATTTACAAGTCCAATTTGTACGAGAAGCTGCTGTCCTTGGCAGCCATCAAGCTGTCTACATTAGATCCAGAAGGCTTGGGAATTGAGATGGAGGCGGGGAAACCAGGATGGAATGATTCCATGAACGGACTTCCGGGGCTGTTTGCTTCGGGCTTTAGTGAGCTATGCGAGTTACAGCGACTCGTAAGATTTTTAATACATGCACAGATGAAGCTTTCGGCAGACTTTGTGCTGAGACTACCGCTAGAGGTCGCCAGGTTGATCCAAGAATTAGGGCTCGCAGTTGAAGAGTACTACCACGATTTTAATGATGCGGAGCCTGGGAATGGTAGTGCCGATCATGGCTTCTGGTCACGGATTTCGGATGCTAGAGAAGCATATCGCGAAACGGTTCGTTTTGGATTTGAAGGGACCGAAGCAGCATTATCCTTTGATGATGTGCTGGTGTTTTTGCAGCGGGCTGAACGTAAGATTCAAGAGGGGATGGATAAGGCTCTGCGTATAGGAAAGGGGATATACCCAACCTTCTTTTATTATGAAGCCAAAGAATTCGAGGTACAGGAGGATGAGAACGGGGGGATGTTTGTAAATATACATTCCTTTAAACGCAAGGATATACCGTTCTTCCTAGAAGGGCCAACCCGGGCTATGAAAGTAACTGGCGACATTATAAATGGGCGCAAGCTGTATCGACAAATCAGACAGAGCGAGCTTTACGACAAAAAGCTGGGTATGTATAAGGTGAATGAGAGTCTGGCGGGGCAGCCGTTTGAACTGGGCCGTTCCAGAGCTTTCACGCCAGGGTGGCTGGAAAATGAATCGATATTTATGCATATGGAATATAAATATTTACTTGAGTGTTTAAAGGTGGGTCTATACACTGAATTTTTTGCCGACATCCAAAAAGCGCTACCCCCTTTTATGGACGCTGCGATCTATGGAAGAAGTACGCTGGAAAACAGTTCCTTTATTGCTAGCAGTGCTAATCCTGATGCAAGTTTGCATGGAACGGGCTATATTGCGAGGCTGAGTGGATCAACGGCAGAATTTATTCATATGTGGCTATGGATGATGACAGGCGGGCAGCCATTTGGCTATGATTCTAGGGGGCTTACCTTGAAGCTGGAGCCCAAGTTGCCAGGCTGGCTGTTCACAGCTACAGGTGAGTTAACCTTCTGCTTTCTCGGAAGCTGCCAGGTGACGTATTATAATACAAGTCGCATGGATACTTACGCGCCGGACTGCATAGTGAAACAGTATATACTGCATTATAGCAATGAGGAACAGAAGACAATAAACCAGGCTGTATTAGACCAAAAAGAGGCGCAGGATGTGAGAGACCGGCTGGTTTCTCGTATCGAGGTGCATCTGGAGAGATCGCTTTAATTCATTTAAGCCGTCATGCTGCCAAACGGAGCATGACGGCTTTTTAAGACCCTAATTTCTTGTATTAGTGCGGAATTACGCGGAAATATCTTGCAAATCTAATATAACAGGGCAGTGGTCACTGCCTGTAATATGGCAATCAATACTCGCATCTATTAAAAGCGGACGAAGCCGCTCCGAGACGAGGAAGTAATCAATCCGCCAGCCGATATTCCGTTCTCTCACCTTTGGCATATAGGACCACCAGGAATAAACATCCGTTCGATCAGGATAAAAATATCTGAAGGTGTCTATAAATCCAGCGTTGAGCAGCTGTGACATGCGGTCTCGTTCCTCGGGCGTGAAGCCAGCATTTCCGTAGTTGGCTTTGGCATTTTTGAGATCGATCTCCTGATGAGCCACGTTCAAGTCTCCGCAAATGATGACAGGCTTCAGAGTGTCTAGTTGTTGCAGATAGTTGCGAAAACGGTCTTCCCATTCGAGCCTGTATGGCAATCGGGATAAATCCCGTTTGGTATTCGGTGTGTACACATTGACAAGATAAAATTTTTCAAATTCCAGCGTAAGGGTTCGACCCTCCGGTTCTTCATTTTCTTCAAGTCCATAATGCACAGAGAGCGGCTTGATTTTGGTGAAAATAGCTGTGCCAGAATACCCTTTTTTCTCAGCATAATTCCAGTATTGCATGTATTCCTCCATGTTCTCCATGAGGATTTGTCCTTCTTGAAGCTTCGTTTCCTGTACGCAAAAAATATCGGCATTCGTTTCTTTTAGATAAGTATAGAATCCTTTGGTTACACAGGCTCTTAAGCCATTTACATTCCAAGATATTAATTTCATTTGAAATTACTCCTTACTACTCCACGCAGTCAAGCGGTGTAATGGGTATATCCTCGATTAAAAGGCTGTCCCAGACAAGCGCTCGAACAGCGCTACGGAAACAGCCTTTTCTACATTAAAATAGGTTGTAATACGATGCTGGGCTCCAACGTTCACGGTGGGTCCTATTTCGCTGGAAAATAAAAAAAGCTTCCTAAATAGGAAGCTTCGGCTATACGTCCCAGGAGGGATTCGAACCCCCGACCGACGGCTTAGAAGGCCGTTGCTCTATCCAGCTGAGCTACTGGGACATAAAATTCAAGCGAATATTAATATATCATATGGATGAAAAAGATTCAAGTCTTATTTTGCATTTATCGTTTATTTGGGCTCTACACCACATAAATTCAGACTACACATCGTTTTTTTTGCCTTATAAAAGGGTATGTTAGAATACAGGTGAATATGTTGAAGACGAGTGGTTGAACTTCGGCTGCTGTTTCTCATATAATCTACAAATACTTAGCTTGCGGAGGAGAGGGGGTGCCTTGAAAATAAAGGACTCCAAGGTGACGACAAAAGAAAATAATATCGTATTGTTTCCGAAGACACTGGACTACTATCAAATTCAACTTACGGTGATGCTTGAAAACGAACGTTACGGAGAGGCGATGGCGATGCTGCGCTTTTTGATGCAGTGTCAGGGACAGGAGCAGAAACAATACGATGAATGGAACGCTCTATCACAATGGTTGGAAGCTGCATTTCCACAGTATGCTGACAGCGGAGCGGTAACGGACAATGTGGAAGAAGACGAAGTCAGTGAAGTTGAGTTGGCTCGCCGTCATGCACGTTTTAAGCAGGAACAGGATGCAGGCTACGGTAACAAGCTTTTGCAGATGGCTATGGATCAACCGTTATCCGAACAGACGATTCTAGCTTTGGAACAGCTATCTTACTTGGAACTGCCGGAGATCGACGATGCTTTGCTTCGCTGGATTACTGAACGGGAAATCCATCCTCTTCTCCAATTCCGTGTTCTACAGACATTGAGACGCCGCGGAATGGAAGGGACGATAGAAATCAGACGAGGGGATGAAAAGACAGAAATCGATATTGAAACGGTTCCGTTACAGCCTGATGAGTTTCCAGAGGCGATTATGCGTATTTTGGAACGGGTAGCCGACCAGACTGAAGTGCATGAGCCCACACTATTCTATTTTGCACAGGAGCTGTGGTCACAGTTTGTGATGGCCGTGTACGGTACGAAAGATTATAGATCAATGTTGGTAGAAGAGGACGGAATGCCGGATATTTGGGCAGCAGCACTCCATCAGACCGTTTCGGAAAGTTTGAACGGGAACAATAATGAAGAAGAAACCCGCGCTATATATGGCATTACAGATGCACTACGCTTCCGTTTTGAGCAAGCATATCGGTCGATGCGATTATTCGTAGCGGCGGGAATGAACACTCCTTAATGACCGGAAACGTTTACCTGTTAAAGCATTCAAGGGCTGCTCTTGAAAAAGACAGTAATGTTAGATATACTATAGTGGTTATTTTGTGTGCGTTGATTGTAATGAAAACTAAGTGAAGATTTTGTTGGAGGGGAAAGCATAAAATGAAAGCAACTTGGGAGAAAATAGAGAAGAACCTTGGGGTTCTTGAAGTTGAGGTAGACGCGGATCGTGTAGCCGCTGCACTCGACAAAGCTTTTAATAAAGTGGTTAAACAAGTAAGCGTACCAGGATTCCGTAAAGGTAAAGTGCCACGTCCTATCTTTGAAAAACGTTATGGCATTGAAAGTCTGTACCAGGATGCAATTGACTTCCTGTTGCCAGAAGCATACAGCCAAGCTGTAGAGCAAACAGACATCTTCCCAGTAGATAGCCCAGATGTTGAAATTGATCAATTTGCTAAAGGCGAAACTTTCAAATTCAAAGCAAAAGTTACTGTTAAACCTGAAGTAACTTTGGGCGATTACAAAGGCGTAGAAGTGCCTGTAAGCAAAATCGAAGTAAGCGACGAAGAACTGGCTCAAGAGCTGGAGCGCCTGCAACAACGTCATGCTGAATTGGTTGTCGTTGATGAAGATGCTGCTCAATCCGGCGATACAGCTATCATTGACTTCGACGGTTCCGTAGACGGTGTACAGTTCGAAGGTG
This sequence comes from Paenibacillus sp. EKM211P, assembly GCF_011066175.1. NCBI lineage: Bacteria > Bacillati > Bacillota > Bacilli > Caryophanales > Paenibacillaceae > Paenibacillus > Paenibacillus sp. EKM211P. The sequence continues at coordinate 48,247 of NZ_JAAMNS010000022.1, read as the reverse complement.
GACAAGCTGAGAAGTATTCTCTGGAACTGGGTTCCAATACCTTCATCCCTGGCTTTGAAGATCAAGTGATTGGTTTGCACACTGGTGATTCCAAGGACGTTGAAGTAACGTTCCCTGAGAACTACCATTCTGCTGACCTCGCTGGTAAACAAGCTGTATTTAAAGTGAAAGTTCATGAACTGAAACGCAAAGTTCTTCCTGAATTGGACGATGAATTTGCTAAAGATGTAAGTGAATTTGACACACTTGCTGAATTCAAGGAAGACTTGAAAAAGCAATTGCTGGAACGCAAAGAAAACGAAGCTAAAGCAGCTCGTGAGGGCGCTGTAGTGGAGAAAGTTGCTGAAAATGCAACAATCGACATTCCTGAGGCAATGGTTAAGAGTGAAGTGCAAAACATGGTTCGCGATTTCGACAACCGTCTGCGCAGCCAAGGCATGAATCTTGAAATGTTCCTCGGCTTCTCCGGTCAAAGCAAAGAAGACCTGGAAGAGCAAATGAAAGCTGATGCTGAGAAGCGCGTACGCAACAACCTCGTGCTGGAGCAAGTGGCTAAAGCAGAAAACATCGAAGTTTCCGAAGCGGAAATTAATGAAGAGCTGCAAAACATGGCGGATGCTTACAAACGTTCTGTAGAAGAGATCCGCAGCATTCTGGAAAGTAACGGCTCGTTCGCTAACTTGAAAGAAGAGATCTCACTGCGCAAAACAATCGCTTTGCTGGTTGAAAACAGCAAAGAAGTTGAAGCGCCAGCTGCAGCTGCTGAGTAATTTAAACGATAAAATATACGGTGTATGCTGTAACAGGCTGCAACGTAGTAATTAGATAAGGATAAGGCACGTAGTGAAAGTTACGTGCCTTATTTTTACCTTAGACAATCCAAATTTTAGTCGTTTATGGAAAGCGCTGTGAATGGTGTTTTCTGTTTTACATAAGTCACTACCGTACATTTGCACATACATACGAAACATGGTTAAATATGAGAAGGTCTCGGCAGGACGTCTGTAAATAGCCTGCATTTTATATATGAGCACAGGCAAATATGACACGAGACTCTGAACATGTTAAAATATTTTGTAAGGTGTTCACGTTTCATGATTGCCGCTTCCGTTTTAATGGGACTTAAGGAAGCGGATGAATACAGGTGTTCATTTTAATAAAGAAAAGAGGTTGGTCGTGATGAGTCTCGTCCCTATGGTTGTGGAACAAACGAATCGAGGAGAACGATCTTACGATATTTACTCGCGGTTGCTTAAGGATCGCATCATTTTCCTAAGTGGCCCGATTGATGACGATGTCGCCAATCTCGTCATTGCACAGCTATTGTTCCTTTCTGCGGAAGACCCGGAGAAGGACATTAATTTGTACATTAACTCGCCAGGCGGTTCTGTTACTGCAGGCATGGGTATATATGATACAATGCAATTCATTAAGCCGGATGTATCGACGATTTGTGTAGGTATGGCTGCTAGTATGGGCTCTTTATTGCTCACAGCTGGTGCACCAGGCAAGAGATATGCACTTACCAATAGTGAAGTTATGATTCACCAGCCGCTCGGCGGCATTCAGGGGCAAGCCTCCGACATGCTGATTCATGCGGACTGGATTATCAAAACACGTGCCAAGCTGAATCAAATCTATGTGGAGCGTACAGGTCAGCCCCTCGAAAAAATCGAACGTGATACTGACCGGGATTTCTTCATGGAAGCGGAAGAGGCGAAAGCATACGGTATCATTGACCAGGTGCTGTCTAAACCGATTAATCTGTAAAGGGGTGGCTCTATGTTTAAATTTAATGATGAAAAAGGACAATTAAAATGTTCTTTCTGCGGTAAATCTCAGGATCAGGTTCGCAAGCTTGTTGCCGGACCGGGCGTATATATATGTGACGAATGCATCGAGTTGTGCACGGAAATTGTGGAGGAAGAATTGGGTCATGAAGAAGAAGTAGATCTGAAAGACATTCCAAAACCAATGCAAATCCGTGAAATTCTGGACCAATATGTTATTGGTCAGGATCAAGCGAAAAAATCATTGTCTGTTGCGGTATATAATCACTACAAACGTATTAATACACAAAACAAAATTGATGATGTGGAATTGCAAAAAAGTAACATTCTGATGCTTGGACCTACAGGTTCGGGTAAAACGTTACTTGCGCAAACCATGGCTAAAATTTTGAACGTCCCATTTGCTATCGCAGATGCCACTTCCCTTACGGAAGCGGGTTATGTGGGTGAAGACGTTGAAAACATTTTGCTGAAACTGATTCAAGCAGCCGATTATGATGTAGAAAAAGCCGAGCGCGGCATTATCTACATTGACGAAATTGATAAAGTAGCCCGCAAATCCGAAAACCCGTCCATTACGCGTGACGTATCGGGTGAAGGTGTACAGCAAGCGCTGCTTAAAATTTTGGAAGGCACAGTTGCTTCTGTACCTCCGCAAGGTGGTCGTAAGCATCCACATCAAGAATTCATTCAAATTGATACCACGAATATCCTGTTCATTTGCGGTGGTGCCTTTGATGGTCTGGAGCAAATGATCAAACGTCGTATCGGTAAGAAGGTCATCGGCTTTAACGCGACTAGTGAACAAAAAGATCTGAAACCAGGCGAATATACCTCCATGGTATTGCCAGAGGATCTGCTGAAATTCGGTCTGATTCCGGAATTCGTAGGACGTTTGCCAGTTATTTCTACGCTGGAGCCGCTTGATGAGAAGACATTGGTTCGTATTTTGTCTGAACCAAAAAATGCCTTGACCAAGCAATATCAGAAGATGCTGGAACTGGACAATGTGCAGCTGGAATTTAAGCAAGATGCTCTGGAAGCCATTGCTCGTGAGGCGATCAAGCGTAACACGGGTGCCCGTGGCCTTCGTGCAATCATCGAAGGTATTATGCTCGACGTTATGTACGAAGTTCCTTCCCGTGATGATGTGACGACTTGCGTCATCAACGAGCAGGTAGTAAAAGATAAAATCGCACCGGAACTCGGTGGTACAGATAAGGATAAAAAACAAGAAGAGAGCGCCTAAGGATTGATACTTCGCGATCTCTACAATATGAGAAGCCAGATCTCCACTTCACTAAACCCGTATGAGGTTTTATGGGGTGGAGGTTTGGCGTTAATGGGAGAGAAAAGTACATGTTCTTAAGACAAGACACACGTCCCGTTAAAGTCGGGAATCTGACGATTGGCGGCAGCAATGAAGTCATCATCCAAAGCATGTGTACAACCAAAACGGCAGATGTGGAAGCTACAGTAGCTGAGATTCTTCGCTTGGAAGAAGCCGGATGTCAGATAGTGCGGGTTACCGTCAACAATGAGGAAGCTGCCGCAGCTATTAAGGAAATTAAGAAGCGGATTCATATTCCTCTGGTTGCAGATATTCACTTTAATCACAAGCTGGCTCTACTGGCGATTGAAAATGGGATTGACAAGGTTCGTATTAACCCAGGCAACATTGGACGACGTGAAAAAGTGGAAGCAGTCGTTAAGGCGTGTAAAGAAAAAGGGATTCCGATTCGGATTGGTGTGAACGCCGGATCATTGGAACAGCATTTACTGGATAAGTATGGCTACCCTACGCCAGAAGCGATGGTAGAAAGTGCACTGTACCATATCGGGATACTCGAAGAACTTGATTTCCATGATATTATCGTATCACTGAAGGCTTCTGACGTTCCAATGGCGATTGCGGCTTACACGAAGGCAGCTGAAATTATTAAGTATCCCCTCCATTTGGGCATCACCGAAGCCGGTACACTCTTTACTGGAACGGTTAAAAGCGCAGCGGGTATGGGAGCACTGTTGGCAGCTGGTATCGGGTCCACCATGCGTATCTCGCTAAGTGCCGATCCGGTCGAAGAAGTGAAGGTAGCACGGGAGTTGCTCAAAACGTTTGGGTTGATCACGAATGCAGCTACATTGATTTCTTGTCCGACTTGCGGGCGTCTGGATATTGATCTGTTCTCTATTGCGAACGAAGTAGAAGATTACATTGCAAAACTCAAGGTGCCGATTAAAGTATCCGTACTGGGGTGTGCAGTTAACGGTCCGGGTGAAGCGAAGGAAGCTGATATCGGAATTGCCGGAGCACGTGGAGAAGGTCTATTGTTCCGTTATGGAAAGATGATTCGCAAAGTCCCTGAGGCTGAAATGGTTGACGAATTGAAAAAAGAAATTGATATCATCGTCAAGGCTTATGAGGAAACAGGTAAAATACCGGGACGTGAAGAGCGTCACACTGCCGAGAAGGTGTAGGCAAAAGCGGTTATTTTAAAACAGGTATAATCATAAACTATGGTCATCGTTTAAGCGCCGTGGAGAGCAGCTCTGCTACAGAACTGTTTTTCGCGGCGTTTTTGTATTTCTCTCTGATCTTTTGAAAGACAGCCGTTTAGCTCTCGTGGAAAAGGAAATACTGTCTTTCATAGAACAGCATTTTCAAATTGCTGAGATGAGAAACGGAGGGAATACGATGGACTTGACTATGATATTGTTATTGGTGCAAATGTTTTTCGGGATTGTTATTGGTCTGTATTTCTGGAACCTTCTGCGGAGCCAGAAAACGAACCGTAGTGCGGTGGATCGGGAATCTCGGAAGGAATTGGATAAGTTGCGCAAATTGCGCTCTATTTCACTTACTAAGCCGCTAGCTGAACGCACACGGCCTGCCACGTTACAGGATATCGTCGGTCAGAAGGACGGGCTACGTGCGCTCAAGGCGGCGTTATGCAGTGCGAATCCGCAGCATGTCATTATTTATGGCCCCCCTGGTGTAGGGAAAACGGCTGCGGCGCGCGTGGTGCTGGAAGAAGCTAAGAAAAATCAGTCTTCCCCGTTCAAGGGGGATGCTAAATTCACGGAGATTGATGCCACAACGGCCCGTTTTGACGAACGTGGTATTGCGGACCCGTTAATTGGTTCAGTACATGATCCAATCTATCAAGGGGCAGGAGCGATGGGTGTAGCAGGTATCCCTCAACCTAAACCCGGAGCTGTAACGAAGGCTCATGGAGGGATGCTGTTCATTGATGAGATTGGCGAGCTGCATCCAACGCAGATGAATAAGCTGTTGAAAGTGCTGGAGGACCGAAAGGTATTTTTGGAAAGTGCATATTACAATTCTGAAGATTCGCATACTCCTGCATATATTCACGATATTTTCCAAAACGGTTTGCCAGCGGATTTCCGCTTGGTAGGTGCGACGACCCGTTCGCCGCACGAGCTGCCACCTGCTATTCGATCCCGGTGTATGGAAATTTATTTCCGTGCCCTGCAACCGCAGGAGATTGCTCGTATTGCTGAAGATGCTGTACACAAGCTAGGCTTTGGCCCTTGTCCAGAGGCAGTAGAGGTTGTACAGCGTTATGCGACCAACGGCCGGGAGGCAGTCAATATGATCCAGCTTGCTGCTGGTTTGGCGCTTACCGAGAAAAGGGAACGACTCGATGCTTCGGACGTGGAATGGGTAGCGGGTAGTAGCCAAATTCAACCCCGTCCTGATCGAAAAATACCGGGCTTGCCGCAAATCGGATTCGTTAACGGATTAGCTGTATACGGTCCGAACATGGGCATGCTGCTGGAAATTGAAGTTACTGCGGTTCCGGTTCCCGAAGGAAAGGGAAGCTATAATATTACGGGTGTTGTGGATGAAGAAGAGATCGGAGGTAACTCCCGAACACTACGTCGTAAGAGCATGGCTAAAGGCTCTGTGGAAAATGTTCTGACTGTTTTGCGTACGCTCGGTTTATCCCCCTCCAATTACGATCTGCATATCAATTTTCCTGGGGGGACACCAGTAGATGGTCCGTCGGCAGGGATTGCAATGGCAACAGCTATTGCTTCTGCAATGCGGGGAATTCCAGTGGATCATGAAATTGCCATGACTGGCGAGATTAGCATCCATGGCCGAGTCAAGCCGATTGGCGGCGTATTAGCCAAGGTCGAAGCTGCTTTTCAGGCTGGAGCCAAAAAAGTGATCATTCCGCAGGACAACTGGCAAGCTCTTTTTGATAGCATTGAAGGCCTAAAAGTCATCCCTGTACAGTCGGTGACCGAAGTGTTCCGTCATGTGTTTGGAGAAGAGATGACGACGGATGCGCCTGTACATGCGCCAATTGAGACTTTTCGCCCATCCCAGTCCTCCTTGTTACAGGCGGATGGAACGCATAATGGGACGATTTCAGATACAGGATCTTGCTAATGAACTAGTCTTTCATTGGTTTTTTTATAAAACATTTGATAAAATATGAAAGATAGCAACGTGAGGATTGTAAAATCCGGAACCTGAGAATCACTGGAGGTGCGAAAGCGATGGGACCCACCAAGACAAAAGGTCGTCGTTTTCCTTTGCTGCCTTTAAGAGGACTTCTGGTTTACCCGAGCATGGTTCTACATCTCGATGTGGGCCGGGAAAAATCGGTCAAGGCTTTGGAAAAAGCGATGGTTGAAGACAATTTGATTCTCCTGTGTTCTCAATCAGAAGTTAATATTGAAGAACCCACACAAGAGGATATTTTTCGAGTCGGCACGGTAGCCAAAGTACGCCAAATGCTCAAGCTTCCCAACGGAACCATTCGAGTATTGGTGGAAGGGCTGGAACGTGCTGAGATTATTCAATATACGGACAATGAAGAATATTACGAGGTAATGGCGAAGGAACTGCACGAGGCAGAAAATGTGCAGCCTGAAACGGATGCGCTTATGCGCACTGTATTAACTCAGTTCGAGCATTATATCAATTTGTCCAAAAAGGTAACACCGGAGACTCTCGCTGCGGTATCTGATATTGAGGAGCCAGGACGCCTGGCTGATGTGATCACAAGCCATTTGACGCTCAAAATTAAGGAAAAGCAGGATATATTGGAGACGATCGACGTAACTCAGCGTCTGGAGAAGCTTCTAGATATTTTAAACAATGAGCGTGAAGTGCTGGAGCTGGAACGTAAAATCAACCAGCGTGTGAAGAAGCAGATGGAAAAGACGCAGAAGGAGTATTATCTGCGTGAACAAATGAAGGCGATTCAGAAGGAACTTGGTGAGAAGGAAGGTCGCGCAGGAGAAGTTGAAGAACTACGCAACCAGCTAAGTGAACAAGAGTTGCCGGTTCCGGTGAAGGAGAAGGTCGAAAAGGAAATTGACCGTCTGGAAAAAATGCCGGCAAGCTCTGCCGAGGGTGGTGTCATCCGCAATTATGTCGATTGGCTGTTAAGCTTGCCGTGGAACAAGTTTACCGATGATGATCTTGATATTGTCAAAGCAGAAGAAATACTCGATAACGACCATTACGGGCTGGATAAGCCCAAGGAGCGGGTGTTGGAGTATTTGGCCGTGCGCAAACTGGTGAAGACCATTAAGGGACCCATTCTGTGTCTCGTAGGTCCGCCAGGAGTCGGCAAGACCTCGCTGGCTCGCTCGATTGCCAAATCCATGGGTCGGGAATTTGTTCGCATCTCTCTCGGAGGTGTGCGGGATGAAGCGGAAATCCGTGGTCACCGCCGGACTTATGTTGGCGCGATGCCGGGTCGGATTATTCAGGGAATGAAGACCGCAGGAACATCTAATCCAGTCTTTTTGCTGGATGAGATTGATAAAATGGCCTCCGACTTCCGGGGCGATCCATCGGCGGCATTGCTCGAAGTGCTCGATCCTGAGCAAAACAACACGTTCAGTGACCATTTTGTTGAGTTGCCGTTTGATCTGTCCAGCGTGATGTTTGTTACGACAGCCAATGCTGCACATAATATCCCACGTCCGCTGATGGATCGTATGGAGACGCTCTATATTCCCGGCTACACCGAACTGGAGAAGCTGGAAATCGCCAATCGATATCTATTGCCTAAGCAGAAGAGAGAGCATGGCTTGGGAGAGGAACAATTGGTTATTGGGGAGGATACGCTGCTGCGTGTCATTCGCGAATATACCCGTGAATCCGGTGTGCGAAATCTTGAACAGCAAATGGCTTCTCTGTGTCGCAAGGCAGCGAAGTCAGTTGTTTCCGGTGGTGAAGGACCGATTCAAATCACACCGGATAATTTGAAAGATTATTTGGGTATCGCCAAATTCCGTTACGGTGTAGCAGAACTGGAGGATCAGATCGGTACGGTTACAGGCTTGGCATGGACCGAGGTCGGTGGTGAAACACTGATGATTGAAGTGACGGTCGTGCCTGGTAGCGGGAAACTGATTCTTACGGGTAAACTGGGAGACGTTATGAAAGAATCCGCGCAGGCGGCATTCAGCTACACTCGTTCCAAGGCAGTCGATCTGGGCATTGAACTGGACTTCTATGAGAAAAATGATATCCACATTCATATTCCTGAGGGAGCGATACCAAAGGATGGCCCATCTGCTGGAATTACGATTGCTACCGCATTAATTTCCGCTTTAACCAACCGTCATGTATCCAAGGATGTAGCGATGACGGGCGAAATTACCTTGCGCGGTCGCGTATTGCCGATTGGCGGTTTGAAAGAAAAGTCGCTGGCTGCCCATCGGGCAGGCTACAAAAAAATTCTGCTTCCCAAAGATAATGAACGGGATTTGAAGGATATTCCCGACAGTATCCGGCAGGATGTTGAATTTGTCCCCGTTGCCCATATGGATCAGGTGTTAAAGCATGCTTTGGTTGAGCAGGCAAGGGTACATTAGAGAGGAATTAAAGACACAATGAAAGTAACAAAAGCAGAATTTATAATAAGTGCGGTTGGCCCGGATCAGTTTCCTGTGGACGCTTTGCCAGAGATTGCTCTGGCGGGGCGCTCCAATGTTGGAAAATCATCACTGATTAATCGGATGATTAACCGTAAAAATTTGGCTCGTACCAGTTCTACGCCAGGTAAAACCCAGCAACTCAATTATTACCGGATTAATGATGAGCTCTATTTTGTGGATTTTCCCGGTTACGGTTATGCTAAGGTATCCAAAACGTCTCGCAAGGCTTGGGGGCAGATGATTGAATCATATTTGCTGGAACGTGAGCCGCTTAAACTGGTGCTTCAAATGGTGGATTTACGCCACCCACCGTCCAAGGATGATATCATGATGTACGACTGGCTGCGTCATAATGGGCTTCCGGTCTGTGTTGTAGGCACAAAAGCAGATAAAATCCCTAAAACACGGCGAGAAAAGCACTATAAGGTAATCAAGCAGGAACTCGGAATACTTCCCGGGGGTTTGTTTATCCCCTTTTCATCCGAAGAAGGCATGGGCAAGGAAGAGCTGTGGTCGGTCATCTCCAGCTATATCGAGAATGACGACGAAGAGCAGACGGAATTGTAAGGTTAGGGGCGTCCTGAAGGACGCCTTTTTTTCGTGATGTTGGATTAAAAACGTTAAACTCATTAAATTGGTAGGAATAATATATAATAAACAAAGGAAATCGTGGGATTTAAGCATAAAAGTGAGCATATGGTGGATAATGCAGCTGCGACTCCGTTATTTTCCGTTTATTTCCGATGAATGCCGGATATTTATGATTTGATGCGCAAGAAAGCGCTGCGGGTCTGATGTATAATAAAGCATAAAGCTTACACTACAGGTTTGAGGAAAGAATTGAGGAGATTGGTATGGCACAGCGGTTAGCCACAGAGTATGTAAAAACCACTTTGACCTTGTCAGAAACCCAAATGGACGAATTTTTACAGGCAGTGAATGATCCTCAGGTGCATTACCGCATTAAAGTTCTGGATAACGGAAGACAGGAAATCGTTCTGGAGCATATTGCGGGTGAGGAAGTTCATTTATTTTTTGAAGCCAAAGAGGGAGCGTTTGTCTGTGAATTAACTTGCCGCTTAGTTCATCCACAGCTAACCCTGTTTATACGCCAACTATTTGTTCGTTTTAAGGGTGAAGGTATTGTTTACCGCATGTATCAAGGATTCACTATGGTGTATTTTTATAATGAAGGTGCGGTTCGCAAAATTATGGAAAAGAATGCAGAAGGCTCCAGGCTGGTGTTTGAATATAGAAATACAGCGCAAGAGCTGCAACAGCTTTTTCAACATCAGAACGTCGAAAAGGAAATAGCAGATGTATACAATCTCATTAATTCGTTACTTGATGAGCGGAATCTGGCGCGTACTTTCTCTGAGCTGGAACTGATTGACCACAAGCTTCGGATGAGTTGCTCCAAATTATTTGCCCTGGAAGCTTAGAAGGCTGAATATATGGAATGAATTGTTATACAGTGTAGTCCCTTTCTTTACCGAAAGGGGCTTTTTTATTCCAAAAAAATGATTGCATTTGCTGCACATAGATGTTATTTTTAATCTCGTTGAAAATGAATATAGGAACCAGGATTCACTCAGGACATTGAATGTTGCGAGAGGTTATCCCTCGGGAAGTGAATGACGTAGGTCCTAGCGGATGAAATTTTTTTCGAACATTTTATTCCTAGGAAGGGGGAACCGAAAGATGGAATTGGAATACTCAACTTTCGGAAGACACGTTGCCGTAGATACTTGGGGTGTTGAGTTTGAATTACTGAATGATGCGCAGTTTCTGGAGGCTCAATTAGTTGAAGCTGCTGAAGCTTGCGGAGCAACGGTGATGTCCGTTCAATCCAAGCAATTCGAACCACAGGGAGCTACCGTGCTTGTACTGTTGTCGGAGAGTCATCTCTCTATTCATACGTATCCTGAGAGAGGGTTTGCCGCTATTGATTGTTATACTTGCGGTGAGACTGTTGATCCGCAGTTAGCTATTGATTACCTGGTATCCGTTCTAAAACCGAAAAAAACATATGCGAAGAAGCTGATTCGCGGCTTGGGAGAACTTCAGGTGGAATCCCCGGAGTGCAAGCTGGCTGAGTTGGTGTAAATCTCCTTTATGGAGCCGTGTGCGTCCTATATCATAACCATGGAACATTTCCATGGTTATTTGTTTTAAAAGTGGTTTACACTAAACTAAATCATACAGAACGTGCTGGATGTTTATGAAAGCCATCCAATTTTCATAAACAATTCATAAAACAGCCGAAGGGGATTCGGACTTCTGTGATATAATTAACATAGTTTATGATAACAGTGAGTATTCTTATTACAGTTTAGGCAGGTGAATTTTACAATGCACATCGTCGTTGTTGGGTTGAATTATCGTACGGCGCCTGTGGAAGTCAGAGAACGGTTTACATTTGCAGAACAGGATTTGCCAAAAGCGCTGGAACAACTCAAACTTACCAAAAGTGTGTTGGAGGGCGTAGTTGTCGCAACCTGCAATCGGACTGAAATATATGTTGTGGTTGACCGCCTTCACATGTGCGGTTATTTTATACGCAGTTTTATGGAACAATGGTTTGGTATTCCTCGTGATCAGTTTACACAACATTTATATATATATGAGGACGAGCAGGCAATTCGGCATTTGTTCCGTGTGACTTGTGGTCTGGATTCTATGGTCATCGGAGAAACACAAATTTTGGGACAGGTAAAGAATGCTTTTCTTCAGGCTCAATCTCAAAAAATTACAGCAACGTGGTTTAATATGTTGTTTAAGCAGGCCGTCACATTGGGCAAGCGTGCCCATTCGGAGACGTCTATTGGAGAAAGCGCCGTATCTGTTAGCTATGCAGCAGTTGAGTTGGGCAAACGGATTTTCGGGATGTTTACGGATAAAAAGGTACTGATTCTCGGTGCCGGTAAAATGAGCGAGCTTACCGTTAAGCATTTGTACAGCGGCGGAGCTGCCGAGGTTATTGTAGCAAATCGAACTTTGTCCCGCGCCGAGGATCTGGCCTCCAAGTTTAACGGAACGCCAGTTACGATGGAGGAAGGCATAAATCGGTTGGCGGATGTGGATATTGTGATTAGCTCGACTGGTGCTCAGGGGTATATTCTGGATCGCAATCGCGTCGAAGCCAGTATGAAACGTCGTCAGTCTCGTCCTTTGTTTATGATTGATATCGCGGTTCCACGCGATTTGGACCCAGCTATTGGCGAATTGCAGAATGTTTTCCTATATGACATTGATGACCTGGAAGGGATCGTGGAGAGCAATCTGGAAATGCGCCGTACTGAAGCTGCAAAAATCGAGCATATGATTGAAGATGAGCTTAGCGAGTTTTATCAATGGTTGAAAACGATGGGAGTGCGTCCGGTGATTCGTGCATTACAGGAAAAATCGGAGTCTATACATCAGGATACGCTGGAAAGCTTGTATAACAAGCTTCCCGAGCTGGATGAACGGCAGCGTAAAGTGATAAGCCGTTTGACGAAGAGTATGCTGAATCAGATGATGCATGATCCGATCAATCGGGTTAAGGAACTGGCTGTCCAAAAGCAGGGAAATGAGGCGCTAGACATGTTTAGCCACATTTTTGCTCTGGAGGATCGTTTGGAGGACGCCGCTCAGAAAGTAGATAAAAGCGATGCATCTGCGTTAATAAAACCGGAGGCTGGTGTTCATGGAAAAACCGGTCAGGCTCAGGCTTTGCCAGCGTCGTTTGCGCCGGCCAGCCTGTAAAGGTGGGTGAACAGACGTGGCCTCAGGCATGCTTATATATGATTCAATGATTTATGTTTTTGCCCTGAGCCTTCTGTTTGTATTTTCGGATGGAATTCGTCGCAATGCGAATGCTAAACGGACAGGTACAGGGCTTCTTATTGTCGTTGTAATGCTCCAGCTTGTTTTTATGGGAATGCGAACCTGGAATGAAGGGCATCTTCCTATTTTTGTGACCTACGACTTTCTGTTTCTGTTCTCATTTATCCTGGTACTGATTTCTTTGATTCTGTCACGTTATCAGCGATCGGAATTTGCGGTGTTGCTGCTTAATATCATTAGTTTTGCTGTTCTTGTGCTCAACAATATATGGATGGAGCCGATCGACAACCCGCTTGGAAATTGGCATACCGTACATGGGCTGCTTCTGATTCATATTGCGCTGGCTAATCTTGGCTTTGTCGCGATGACGGTAGCGGCTGTATTTTCGGGGTTGTATCTGTTTTTGCATCGTAAATTGAAAGTCAAGAAATGGAATGACACGATCAAGCGCCTGCCGAGTCTGGAAATGATGGATCGGTATACACATATGGCGCTTTTAATTGGTACTCCTTTGCTGGGAGTTTCTATTGTTGTTGCTGTTATTTCTATTATTGCCGAGGAACGCTGGCGTCTTTTGCTAGATACCAAAGTGCTGATGACAGCGATTGCCTTATGCGTGTATATTGTATTTTTAGTGAGCAAAAGATTGAACCAGCGTTCTGGCCTGGTCATGGCAAAGTGGTCTTTGGTTGGCTACACGCTACTCATTCTTAATTTTTTGCTGAATTCCTGGTCTGTATTTCATCAGTGGACGGGGGAGTGAAAAGCCACTTGCAGCATTTTGTCCCGATTTCGTTGAATTGTAACAATAAGCTCTGTTGTGTTGTAGGCGGCGGCAGGATTGCGGAACGAAAGGTTAAGGGGGTGATGGAAAGTGGGGCATCCATTACCGTCATTAGCCCGAATATAACGCCGGATTTGCAGATCCTGGCCGATCACAAGCAGCTCCACTGGGTAAATCGCGTATATCGCGAGGGTGACCTCCAGGGAGCCTTTCTTGTATATGCCGCTACGAACCAGAGAGAAGTGAATAATAAGGTTGCGCATGAGGCCAGACAAAGGGGTATACTGGTAAATGTGGCGGATCGCTCGGAAGAGGGAGATTTTATAACGCCGGGCATCATCCGACGAGGGAGACTGACGATTAGTATTTCCACCGAAGGGGCAGGCCCCGCTGTGACCGCTGATATTACATCAGCCTTGGATACGTTGTTCGGTAGTGAATATGAGCCTTATCTGGATTTTATGCACGATATGCGACAGGTCATCAAACGTAAGATAAGTTCCCCACAGCAAAGGACCAAACTATTAAGACGCTTGGCGAGCAGCGGAATTTTGGAACAGATACAACGTCATGAATTTATGGCTTGGACCGAAAAAGAAATAGATCTATGGATTGCGCAAAATCAGGAGGAATAACATGCGAACAATTGTGGTAGGCAGCAGACAGAGCGCTCTGGCGTTAACTCAGACCGGGCATGTCATTGAGGATTTGAATGCGCTGTGCGCGGAGCATGGATTGGATTTACAATTTGTCGTCAAAAAAATCCTGACCAAGGGTGATCGAATATTGGATGTAACCTTGTCCAAAGTGGGTGGCAAAGGACTTTTTGTCAAAGAGATTGAACAGGCCATGCTGGCTGGTGAGATTGATATGGCAGTACATAGTATGAAGGATATGCCGTCCGAATTGCCGGAAGGTCTTGTCAATGGCGCTGTACCGCGCCGTGAGGACCCACGCGATTGCCTAATTACATTGGGCGCCAAGAGTCTGGAGGATTTGCCTTCAGGAGCGAAGGTAGGCACAAGCAGCTTGCGCAGAGCCAGTCAAATCAAGTCCATGCGACCTGATCTACAATTAGAGCCAGTACGTGGCAATATTGATTCCCGTCTGAAAAAGCTGGAGACGGAAGGTTTTGACGCCATCATTTTGGCAGCAGCAGGTTTGCACCGGATGGGCTGGAAAGACCGAATTACGTCCTATATACCAGAGGAGGCGTGCTTACCGGCAGTGGGACAGGGAGCGCTCGGTATTGAATGCCGTGCGAGCGATGAAGAGCTATTGGCATTGTTGAAACTCTACAACCACCAGGATACCTCGGCCACGGTTGCGGCTGAGCGAACCTTTCTGGGTGTGTTAAATGGGGGATGCCAAGTGCCAATCGGAGCTCATGCGGTTTGGGCTGATCAAGAAATCAGCCTCACAGGGATGGTAGGTTCGCCAGATGGCGAGGTTATTTTGAAGGAAACGCTCCAGGGAAATGATCCGCAGAAGCTGGGAGAAGCGGTGGCGGCCAGTTTGATAGCCAAAGGAGCGGAACAGATTCTGGCGCAGGTGAGGGGATAGTGGAATGGTGGGAAAGGTATATTTAGTAGGTGCAGGACCCGGAGATGCAAGATTAATTACGGTCAAGGGTTGGGAGTGCATTCAACTGGGCGATGTCATTGTGTATGACAGACTGGCAAGCCCTCGCCTCTTGGGGCTGATGAAGCCAGGGGCCCAAAAAATATATGTCGGCAAACTGCCAGATCGTCACACCATGAAGCAAGAGGAAATTAATCAGTTGCTGGTGGATTTAGCCTTGGAAGGAAAGACAGTCGTCCGGCTCAAAGGGGGAGACCCCACTATTTTTGGGCGAGTCGGCGAGGAAGCCGGGCTACTACGTAAACACGGTATTTCCTATGAAATCATACCTGGCATCACATCAGCCATCAGCGTGCCTGCCTATGCAGGCATTCCTGTTACGCATCGGGAGATGGCCTCGTCGCTGTCTATCATTACAGGTCATGAAAGTCCTGATAAACTAGATAAAAGTATTCATTGGGATAAAGTAACGAACGCAACGGGTACACTGATCTTTATGATGGGTGTAGCGAAGATCGGCTATATCAGTGATCAACTGATAAAGCATGGTAAGCCGTCCGATACTCCAGTTGCTTTGATCCGTTGGGGGACCCGCGCCGAGCAAGATACGCTAGTGGGTACGCTGGCGGATATTGAAGCCAAGGTGAAGACAGCGAATTTTCAACCGCCCGCCGTCATCGTTGTCGGAGAAGTGGTCAATCAGCGTGAACAGTTAAAATGGGCAGAGGATATGCCTTTGTTTGGGAAGCGAATTTTGGTTACTCGCGCACGCGCGCAGGCCAGCAGTCTGGTTCACCGGATTGAGGAGCTTGGCGGCGAACCTTATGAGTTCCCAGTTATCCAGACCGTCGTCCCTTCGGACGAGCAGGCAAAACAGAAAATCAAAGAGGCGTTTGCGCGACTTCCTGAATATGACTGGGTGTTTTTTACCAGCGTTAACGGAGTGGAATACTTTTTCACTCATTTAAAGGAACAGGGCAAGGATGTACGTGCGCTATACAAAGCTCGTATTGCCGCAGTGGGACCAGCTACAGCAGCCGCACTTCGAAAACACGGAATTGTAGCAGAACAGATCGAAGGTCCTTTTCAGGCAGAGGGACTGCTTGAAACGTTTGAGCAAGATTTGCAAGCAGGGCAAAACGTATTTCTTCCAAGAGGTGATCTCGCTCGCTCATGGCTGCCGGAGCAGCTGAGAGAGATGGGACTGCATGTGACCGAGGCTGATTTGTATCAAACGGTGCTGGCTGCCAACACACAGGATGATGAACTTCTCAAGCTGCTGGAGGAGCGTGCCATTCACGCGATTACGTTTACCAGTTCCTCAACCGTAACCTATTTCATGGAAGCCCTCAGACAAATGGGGATCAGTGATCCAGTATCGCTGCTGGAGGGAGTTACTATCGCTGTGATTGGCCCCTTGACTGGTGAGACAGCAACCCAAGCCGGATTGACTGTCAGTTTGATGTCAGAGAAGGCGACTATCGAAAGTCTAATTCAATCTCTATGTGACTGGAAACAATCAAGTACGGTTATGACATTATAAATTTTAATTTTTACAAATGAATGTATAAAAAAATGGAGGTTTGTAATTATGAGTGTCCCTTTTACCAGACATCGTCGTTTGCGTCAGTCAGCTGCCATCCGCAGTATGGTGCGTGAAACGGTATTGAATCCGTCTGATTTTATCCAACCGATCTACGTAACATTTGGTACTGGAGTGAAACAGGAGATTAGCTCCATGCCAGGTGTATACCGTTTTTCTCTGGATCGGCTGGAGGAAGAACTGAAAGAAATTAGTGAGCTTGGCATTCCTGCTGTGCTCCTGTTTGGCATACCAGAAACCAAAGACAGTGTAGGGACTTCAGCTTTTGTAGACAACGGTATTGTTCAGGAAGCTACTCGTTTGATCAAATCGCGTTATCCCGAACTGCTGGTCGTAGCAGACACTTGTTTGTGTGAGTTTACGGACCATGGACATTGCGGAATGGTACACATGCATGAGCATGATGGTGAAGTGTGCGGTGAAGTATTGAATGATGAATCTCTGGAGGTGCTGGTACGTACAGCCGTTTCTCAGGCCAGAGCCGGTGCAGATATTATCGCTCCTTCTAATATGATGGACGGTTTTGTACAGGCGATTCGGCAGGGACTCGATCTGGAAGGTTTTTCACATATTCCGATTATGTCGTATTCCGTCAAATATGCGTCTGCTTTTTATGGTCCTTTCCGTGAAGCTGCTGATTCTGCGCCGCAGTTTGGTGACCGCAAATCCTATCAGATGGACCCTGCCAATGCACGTGAGGCGTTGCGGGAAGCGGAGTCTGACGTGATGGAGGGTGCGGACATGCTGATGGTGAAGCCTTCTCTTTCTTATCTGGATGTAATGCGCACCATTAAGGACCAATTTGATTTGCCTATGGTGGCTTACAATGTCAGTGGTGAATATGCAATGGTCAAAGCGGCAGCCCTCCAAGGCTGGATTGATGAAAAGGCGATGGTGCTGGAGATTCTGACAAGCATGAAGCGTGCCGGTGCAGATATGATTATTACCTATTCTGCCAAGGATGCGGCAAGATGGTTGAAGCAATAAGTGTATTTTTCAGAAGACAGGAGTGATTAGAATGATCGACGAACAACGAACGGTACGCAAGGATACGCGTTCCAAAGCAGCCTTTGATGAGGCAAAACAATATATTCCGGGTGGCGTAAACAGTCCGGTTCGAGCTTTTAAATCCGTGGGTATAACACCGGTATATATTGATCGTGGGGAAGGATCACGTGTATATGATATCGACGGTCAATCCTATATAGACTATGTATGTTCGTGGGGACCGCTTATTATGGGTCATGCGCACCCTGAAGTGGTTAAAGCCTTACAGGCTGCTGTTGTAAAAGGAACCAGCTTCGGAGCCCCAACGCTTGCGGAAACGGAAATGGCCAAGCTCGTATGTGAGCGTGTTCCTTCTATGGACATTGTTCGAATGGTCAACTCGGGAACCGAGGCAACAATGAGTGCGATCCGACTCGCGCGTGGATTTACGAAACGCAGTAAAATTCTTAAATTTGAAGGTTCTTATCACGGTCATGCGGACAGCTTGCTGATTAAAGCGGGCTCTGGTGTTGCGACCCTAGGTCTACCTGATAGTCCGGGTGTACCTGAAGTCGTGGCCACACATACAATCACTGTCCCTTATAATGATTTGGCGTCGGTGAAGCTGGCTTTTGAGAAATTTGGCGAAGAGATTGCTGCGATTATTGTCGAGCCAGTAGCCGGCAATATGGGTGTTGTACCGCCACAGCCTGGATTTTTGGAAGGTTTGCGTGAGGTAACCCGACAGTACGGAAGTCTGCTGATTTTTGATGAAGTGATGACTGGATTCCGGGTAGGACTTCATTCTGCTCAAGGGCGCTTTGGTGTGACGCCGGATCTTACGTGTCTGGGCAAAGTGATTGGTGGTGGCCTACCTGTAGGTGCATATGGCGGCCGTCGCGACATTCTAGAGCAAATTGCACCATCTGGCCCGATCTATCAAGCGGGTACGCTGAGCGGAAATCCGCTGGCTATGGCAGCAGGTTATTCGACGCTAAAATTGCTGACACCGGAAGTATATGATCGTTTGGAAGAACGGGCAGCACGGCTTCAAGCCGGATTCGAACGTAACGCGCGAGAGCTGGGGATTCCTGTCACGATTAACCGTGTCGGTTCTATGGTGTGTCCGTTCTTCACAGACGAGAAGGTTGTCAATTTTGACACTGCTAAAACGAGTAATCAGGACCACTTCCGCCGTTACTTTACTGAAATGGTCAATGAGGGCGTTAGTGTAGCTCCATCTCAATTTGAGGGCATGTTCGTATCAGGTGTGCATACCGTTGAGGATATTGATGCGACCATTGAAGCGAACTATCGCGCGCTCAAACGTCTATGAGTTGGAAAGGTAGCTGGAAAAGAAGAGGACCGTGGCTGGAAGTCACACCAGGGCGAGAAATTGCAACTGATGAAAATCGCGCTGAAGCTGTGGACCGCTGGTTGCTGAACCGTTTGGGATTACCGGACAAGCTGTGGCGCAGGCTACGGCATGAAAAAGGGATTGAACTTACAGGGGACCGGCTGCGGCTGGCCCTTTTTCCTGTAGTGGACCTCGGCGTCATCCCACGTTGGTATGATTTGAAGATACTATACGAGGATGATTTTTGCTTGGTTGTACACAAACCAGCGGGGATGGCGGTCCATCCAGACGGTGGTGTAAAGGATGGTCCGCTAACATTGGATCATGCTGTCGCATCCTATTATGAAATCAACGACATTCATACAGCAGTACGGCATGTACATCGTCTGGATGTGGACACGACAGGCCCGGTGCTATATGCCAAAAATGAATTTGCGTTGCTCAAGCTGGACGAACAAATGCGAGCTAAGGACATCGGTCGTCGTTATGTAGCTTTGGTACGAGGGAAAGTACCTCCATCGCTGCGGACGTTGGATTGGCCGATTGGCAAGGATAGGCATCATAAACAGCGCCGCCGTGTATCCCCAACTGGACAGAAGGCGGTTACCCATGTGGAAGTTGGAGAAGTATGGGGGAGTGGTCCGAGTGCGGTCAGTCTCGTGTATCTGACGCTGGAGACAGGTCGGACGCACCAGATACGCGTACATCTTAGTCATGCTGGCTATCCTTTACTTGGGGACGTATTATACGGCGGTCGTGCTGCTGATTTTGGCAGACAGGCCCTTCACGGAGAGCGCCTTACCTTCTGTCATCCGCTGAGCGGCGAAACGATTATCGTCGAGGATGCTTGGCCGGATGATTTTCAAAAGCTGCACAAACAGCTATAAAAGATGGCATGCCTTCTATTTTGGCGCATATACTTGAACCTAGAAACGGTTTGCAATATGGAGTTTCCGTGCGCCTGACACGAGTCAGAGGATGTGCGGAGGCTGCCCAAAGGAGGATGCCATCCTTGAATAAACAACAGAATGATCAGCCGCAAGGCTTGCGTTTTGATATCTATGAACGCATTCATTTGACGGAGGAAGCTGCCGGGATTGCCGAGTTGGAGGAAATTGAGCTTCTGCCACGCATTCAGGTTGTAACCCACGGCGACCATGCCGCTTTGCGAGGGCATTTACTGCTGGAGGGCGTGTACCGCACACCTGAACAGATCACGAGCGAGCTTCATCATTTGATCCCTGTGGAAATTACCATTCCGCTTAACCGGGTAGGAAGATTGGAAGATATCTCCGTGGAGATTGAAAATTTTGATGTGGACCTGCTCTCTTTACGTAGTCTAAACATTACAGGGGTGCTTTCTTTGCATGGGGTGGAAAGCTCGCATGCAGAGGAGACGGCGGTTTGGCTGGACGAGGAATTTACTGTGGTGCATGCACCTGAACATCCGGCTCCATCTCTTTACGGCGCTGGAGAGCATCGTCACGAAGAGGCTTATTCTACCCAAGACTCGGTATACAACAACATTTCAGACCCGGAAACTTCATACAAAGTACCAGCACAACAAGAGTCAGCTTACTGGGAACAGTCGTCAGAGGATCAAGGGGAACAGAAGCCATCATTGGAGCATCAAGCTTATGATCCGATAGTAGATCCGAACCGATATTATGAGCCGTGGACGGGAAAAGTAGTTGAAGACAGCTCTTCCGAAGTTAAGCGTGAGCAGGAGGCGTCGGAAGTGTGGGCATTTCAGCAAGAGGAAGCAGAGACGGAAGGGAACGAGCCCAAAGTATCCTCTGCATCTCCCAATGTAGCATACGACCCTTTGCTGTCAGAGCCCCATTCTGCCACAGAGTCGGAGATTTATCTGGAGCCGCAGTTGGAAGCAAGTCAGGCGAATGACTTTGACTTCAGGCCTGAAGCGTCAGAACAGGTAAACCATGAAGTTCAGGATACCTTTACTGAGGAAAAGCCAGAGATGCGCGTGGCGCTTAACAGTAAAAAGAATGAAGGAGCAGACGAGCCGGACCCGGTTGTCTACTCATCATTGCTTCAATCCAGCCGTTCGGTGAAGGAAGCCGAACACCAGCAGCAGCTGGAACATGAACCGCAAGGTCAGGATCAGAAAGCCGAGGAAGAGCGTGAGGATGCCAAGTGGAAAAATCTTTTTTTCCATACACAGGATGAAACGCCTTTCCGCAAGGTGCGGTTATGCATTGTACAGCGCGAGGATACACTGGAAACGATAGCAGACCGTTATCAGCTCAGCACACGGGAGCTTCAATTGTATAATAGATTGGCAGAGCATCATGTAGAAGAAGGGCAGGTATTGTACATCCCTTGATTCGGTTGCTGAAACATGCGACGAAGTGCTGACTATCGTCAATGAGAAATGGGTGTTGACTATAGTCAATGGGAAATGTATGATGTGGTATAGTTATTGAAAGACTGAGATCGGGAAGAGTAGGCAGCAAGCCCTTCAGAGAGTGGAATTGCAGCGCTGTGAGGTTCCGCAGGAAGCTACTGGCCGAAGTCACCCGGGAGTCGCCTGTTTGAACGGTTCCTCATTTCATTCCTTCGGAAGGTAAGAGGTTCACGGTAGAATAAGGCCGGTCCGCAACCGTTATCTGCATAAAGTGTCACACCATGTGTAATGGATCAGTGGATACATGCACTAGGGGTGAAACAAAGGTGGTACCGCGAGAGAACAGCCTTTCGTCCTTTGAGGATGAAGGGCTTTTTTTATTTGCCAATTGAAAATCATGGAGGTATCCTGATATGTCAGAACAAGACAACAAGACAACCTTGGAAATGCCAACAACGTACGATCCCAAATCAGCAGAACAAAAATGGTACAAAACGTGGATGGAGAAGGGCTATTTCCGTGCCGGGCAACATCCAGAGGCAGAGCCTTTTACTATCGTTATTCCA
Organism: Paenibacillus sp. EKM211P; assembly: GCF_011066175.1. Lineage (NCBI taxonomy): Bacteria > Bacillati > Bacillota > Bacilli > Caryophanales > Paenibacillaceae > Paenibacillus > Paenibacillus sp. EKM211P. The sequence continues at coordinate 26,453 of NZ_JAAMNS010000022.1, read as the reverse complement.
CCACCGAATGTTACGGGTATGTTGCATATTGGACATGCTCTTGACTTTACTTTGCAGGATATTATTATCCGCGCCAAGCGGATGCAGGGTTATGATGCCTTGTGGCTGCCAGGGGCAGACCATGCAGGTATTGCTACTCAAACAAAAGTAGAGCAGAAGCTACGTGAAGAAGGTTTGACTCGCTATGATTTGGGCCGTGAGAAGTTTTTGGAGAAAGTGTGGGAGTGGAAAGATCTTTATCTGGACAATATCCACAATCAATGGGAGAAAATGGGTTTTTCTCTCGATTATTCTCGTGAACGTTTTACATTGGATGAGGGACTGTCCAAAGCGGTACGCGAAGTATTCGTTAAACTGTACAAAAAGGGTCTGATTTATCGCGGTAAACGCATCATTAACTGGGACCCCGCTGCACGTACCGCATTGTCGGATATTGAGGTGGAATACAAAGAGGTGAACGGAAATCTGTATCACCTGCAATACCCTCTGAAAGACGGTAGCGGATTTATTACTGTAGCCACTACACGCCCTGAAACGATGCTGGGCGATACGGCTGTAGCTGTACATCCAGAAGATGAACGCTATAAGCAAATGATCGGCAAAACGCTTGTGCTTCCAATCATCGGGCGTGAAATTCCGGTCATTGCGGATGACTATGTAGATAAAGATTTCGGTAGCGGCGCGGTTAAAATCACACCGGCTCACGATCCGAATGACTTTGAAATGGGTCAACGTCACCAGTTGCCTCAAATTACGGTGATGGACGAGACGGGAACGATGAATGCTGAAGCAGGCAAATATCAGGGACTGGATCGCAGCGATTGCCGTAAGCAAATCGTCGCTGATTTGAAAGAGCAGGGTGTACTGATTCGTATTGAAGAGCATGTACACCAAGTAGGTCATAGTGAGCGTTCTGGCGTAGTTGTAGAACCTTATCTGTCGACGCAATGGTTCGTGGAAATGAAGCCTCTGGCAGCTAAGGCGATTGAAGCACAGAAGGCTGGCAACGGTGTAAACTTTGTACCGGATCGCTTTGAGCGTACTTATCTGCATTGGATTGAAAATGTGCGGGATTGGTGTATTTCCCGTCAATTATGGTGGGGACACCGTATTCCGGCTTGGTATGATGAGGAAACCGGAGAAGTTATTGTATCGGCGGAGGACCCTACCACTTTGCCTGAATATGCCGGTAGAAAGCTCAAACAGGATGAGGATGTACTCGATACTTGGTTCAGCTCTGCTTTGTGGCCGTTTTCGACCCTAGGTTGGCCTGAGCAGACAGAGGATCTCAAACGCTATTATCCGACGAATGTTCTGGTGACAGGCTATGACATTATTTATTTCTGGGTATCGCGTATGATCTTTACCGCGCTGGAGTTCACGGAAGAGATTCCGTTCAAGGATGTACTTATGCACGGTTTGGTTCGTGACGCGGACGGAAGAAAAATGTCCAAATCCCTGGGCAATGGTGTTGATCCGCTCGACGTGATCGACCAATATGGTACCGATGCAATGCGTTATATGATCTCCACCAGCAGCACACCTGGACAAGATCTTCGTTTCCGCTGGGAACGTGTGGAGCAGGCGCGTAACTTTGCCAATAAAATCTGGAATGCATCACGCTTTGCGCTGATGAATCTGGAAGGCGTCACTGCGGCAGATATAGACATTACTGGTGACTTGAGCACCGTTGACCGTTGGATTCTGCACCGTCTAAACGAAACTTCACGCGACATCACGCGTCTAATAGATGCTTATGAATTTGGCGAGACAGGTCGCCTTCTGTATAACTTTATTTGGGATGATTTGTGCGACTGGTACATTGAGTTTGCGAAGCTTTCCCTATATGGCGATAATGCAGAGGCGAAAAAGAAAACACAATCCGTACTTGCATACGTTTTGGATCGGACACTGCGCATGATTCATCCGTTCATGCCGTTTATCTCCGAGGAAATATGGCAGCATCTTCCGCATGAGGGAGAAACGATCACACTGGCCGCTTGGCCTGCTTACGATCCTGCTTTCGAGGATAAGGACGCGGTCGCTGAAATGAATTTGCTGATCGACGTGATTCGTGCTGTGCGCAATATCCGCGCTGAAGTCAACGTGCCGATGAGTAAAAAAATTGAATTGCTCATAAAACCCGGCGATCAAGCCGTTCTTGATATCATTAACCGCAATGGGGAGTATGTACGTCGATTCTGTAACACGTCTGAATTCGACGCAGGCTTAGAGTTCACCGCTCCAGATAAAGCCATGACATCTATTGTTAGCGGCGCAGAGCTATACCTGCCGTTAGCCGGACTGCTAGATATTGCCCAGGAAATTAGCAGACTTGAAAAAGAACTTCAGCATTTGAACAGTGAAGTGGAGCGCGTGGAGAAAAAACTCTCCAACCAAGGCTTTGTGGCGAAGGCACCAGCCAAAGTCATCGAGGAAGAGAAGGCCAAGCAAGCCGATTACTCAGATAAGCGCGCTAAAGTTATCGCACGTATTGAAGAACTCAAGGGATAATTTCACTCACAATAAAATGACCTGAAGGTGAAGAGGATGTCAGATACGATCAGGGGCGGCGACATAGCCCCTTTACAAAGTTATGATGAAGCAGTGGAATGGATTAATGGGTTGATTCCGTTTGGCATTAGACCCGGACTGGAACGAATCGAACAGCTGATGAGTAGGCTGGGTGATCCGCAACGACATCTGAAATTTATTCATATTGCAGGAACCAACGGTAAGGGCTCGACTTGTGCCTTTCTAACCTCTGTGCTTCTGAAATGTGGATACGATGTTGGGACCTTTACTTCTCCGTACATCACCCGATTTACGAACCGTTTTCAATTCAACGGGACCGATATTCCAGATGAAACGCTGGTTTCACTGGCCAATCGTTTGTATCCGTTGGTGAAAGAAATCGCAGATAGTGAGTTGGGATCACCTACGATGTTTGAGGTGTCCACAGCGTTGGCTATTTTGTACTATGCTACGGTAGCTTTTCCAGATGTTGTGGTATGGGAGACAGGCCTCGGGGGAAGGATGGATGTAACTAATATCGTGAGTCCTATCGTTTCGGTCATTACGAATGTCGGCTATGACCATACGGACATTTTGGGAGATACACTGGAACAGATTGCAAGAGAAAAGGCTGGGATCATCAAGCCGGGTGTACCTGTCGTCAGTTGTGTTTCCCAGCCCGAGGCTATTCAGGTCATACGTGAAACGGCGGCCAAGCAAGGAGCTACCTTGTACCTGGCAGGAGAACAATTTACGTATGAACGGTTAAACGGGAATGAAACAGGTCAGACCTTTTCATTCGCCGGACCCTTCCGACATATGGAAATCGACATCACGTTGTTAGGTGAGCATCAATGTTCTAATGCGGCAGGAGCTCTGATGGCACTTGAAGTCCTACGTCAGTATATGGCTTTTGTGTTGGATGATGAGGATCTGCTGGAGGGATTTAGGCAAGCTGCCTGGGCAGGGCGTCTCGAACAAGTCAGTACCTCGCCGAGAATTGTCCTTGATGGGGCTCATAATCCAGAAGGGGCGCAAACGCTGGCCAAGAGTCTCCCACAAGTGTATTCGTACAAAAAATTGGTTTTAATGATGGGGATGCTATCAAACAAGCATCATGAGGCATACTTGCAGCATATACTGCCACTAGTGGATACGCTTATCCTGACCGAGCCCGATTTTCGCCGCAAAATGAATGCCGCTGATTTGGCTCATCTCGTGGAGAAGCTGCGGCCGTCTTATGCCAAAACGGATTTAAAAATTATTGTAGAAGGTGACTGGAAAAAGGCTTTAAACCTGCTTCAGTCACATACGGAAGCGGAAGATCTGGGGGTGGTGTCCGGCACGCTGTATCTTATTGCGGATGTACGGGCTACCCTTATGTATCAAACCGATTCGGAAAAAGGTTGGTGAAATTTGTTGATTACTTCGGAACATGTTCATTTTATCGGTATCGGCGGCTACGGGATGAGCGCGATTGCTCGGGTCATGCTGGAGATGGGATATACCGTGACTGGCTCAGATGTGGCATCACAGGAGCTGACAGAAAAACTGGCGGCAAAAGGCGCAAAAATATATATTGGACACACGCCTGAACATATTGCGGGCGCAGATATCGTCGTCTATTCAACAGCATTGTCACGTGACAATGTAGAGCGGGTGGCAGCAGAAGAATTGAATATTCCAACACTGCACCGTTCGCAGATGCTGGCTCGCTTGCTTAACGAACGTAAGGGTATAGCGGTTGCGGGTGCGCACGGGAAAACGACAACCTCTTCTATGATCGCTCTGGTTATGGAGAGATGTAACGTTGACCCAACGTATATTATCGGCGGCGAAATCACGAATTTGGGGACGAACGCCAAAGCGGGGAAAAGCGAGTTTGTCGTTGCCGAGGCGGATGAAAGCGATGGTTCTTTCCTACAATATCATCCTTGGCAGGGGATCGTAACCAATATTGAAGCAGATCATTTGGAAAATTACGATGGGGACTTCAATCGCCTAAAAAGTGCTTACGTGCAATTCTTGAGCCAAATTCGGCCGGATGGAGCAGCTATTGTATGCGCAGATGATCAGAACATCCGAGAGATGCTGCCTCAGCTCCAAACTCGGGTCATTACTTATGGGGTAGAGCATGAAGCGGATTACATGGCGACAGATATCCAACTGGGTGACCGCCGATTAAGCTTTACGATGAGCCGTAAGGGAACAGCACTCGGAACGATTGAATTGTCTGTACCTGGTAAACATAACATGTATAATGCGATGGCTACCGTGATTTCATGTCTGGAAGCAGGGATTCCATTTGATCAAATTGCTGCAACTATTGTGGAATTTCATGGAGCGAAACGTCGTTTTCAAGTGCTAGGTGAAGGCAATGACATTTTGATTATTGATGATTATGCGCATCACCCAACAGAGATTGAGGCTACGATCAGTGCAGCGAGAGCAACTGGCAAGCGTATTATTGCCGTGTTCCAGCCACAACGCTACAGTCGTACCTTTTTCCTGCTGGATGCGTTCAGCCGTGCGTTTAGCGAGGCTGGTGAAGTGATCATTACCGATATTTATTCACCAGCGGGAGAAAAACAGATTGAAGGTGTGCATTCTTCCAAACTGGTGGATTTAATCGTCCAAAACAGCAATGCGAATGCAATCTATTTACCAACCAAAGAAGCTGTGATCGAAGAGCTGAAAGATCGGTTACAACCAGGCGATCTTGTGCTGACAATGGGAGCAGGAGATATCTGGAAAGCTGGCGACGCGTTAGCACGCCATCTTCGCGGGCAACAAGTGTAATACGTATGAACATGGGCTGTTACGCCAATGTATTATAGCTTTGAAGGGTATTCCGAACACGAAGGTGTTTCGGGATACCCTTTTTTTGTAAAGCTGAGGCATATTATCTCAGCTTGACTCATACAACAGACTATGAGGAAGTATGGGACAAGGAGGGAGTGCATCCATGAACAAGGCCAAGATGACATTCCGGTTCGATCAACAGTTGCCGGAAACAAGCCGGGAGGATAAGCTACAGGTGCTTCCGAACCAAAATGAGTCATTTACGAACGGACAGCGTGACCCGATCAGAGATACGGAGTTATATCACGATGAAGAGCTTTATCAAACGGATAACCAGCATAAAGGGATGGAACGGACTAGCAGTATGGAGAAACATACTCGAACTACACAACATTCAGAGCTTGGTAAGCCTGTGGAGACGAACAAACGCACTGCAACTCGGCGCTTTACTCCAACATTGAGGGTACAAGAGGGATGGGACGACCCTTTTGGTCGTTCGGCAGCTTCCTGGTCAGATGCGGACATTCTACCGGAAAGTCCGGAAGAGGACGATGTTGAGGTTGAGGAAACCTATTATTCCGGTCAAGAGTATAGAAAGCGTCCACCTCACCCTTCCAGATGGAGATTAATCGGTTCTGTAGCCAGCGCGTTGGTGACTGGAGGCATGTTCGGATATATTTTGTTGTTACTGTTTAACGGAGGCGGTATGGTCCCGGGATCTGATCCTTCTGCTGATGAGGCTGTGCCTGTTTTTAAAGAATCTGTTGATGTCGATAACACGTATGCAAAAGAGAATGCTGCCCCTGTCGCCGTCGTAGCAACTCAAGTGCCTCCACAAACCTATTATTTGCTGCAATATGGGGTTTTCAGCACTCCAGAGCGGGCTTTACAGGCAAAGGAAGAACTGTTGAAGGCAGGCATTGCAGCAGGAGGGGATAGCGAGGATCAAAACCGGGTATATGCAGGAATATCGTCGGATAGGGAGCAAGCCAAGTTGCTCAGTAATCAATTGAAGACACAAGGAGTGGAATTGTATGTCCGCGAGCTCGAATTACCTGGATTCGAAAAAGCGGCTTACGGAGGTAATGGTGATAAACTGACTACCTTTTTTCAGTTAAGCAACTTATTAGTGGGGAAGCTGAGCGGGCTTTCCTCAACTTTGCTCAGAGAAGAAGGCTCAAATACGGTGTCAGCCTCCGACATGAGCGAGCTGAACGATCTGCATCAGCAGTGGACACAAAATGTCGCTGCACTTCCCACTGGTCTTCCGAAGGAAGCGGCTGCCACCGCAACCTCGCTTGAAAAGGCGATGAACAGCGCAGTCTCTGCACTTGGAGAATATAACAAGAATACAGCCAAGGAACACATTTGGGAGATTCAGTCCTCCATGATGGAATATGTTTTGCGTGAGAAGGAATTTATTCAATTCATAAAACAGTAGACTAACCATACTTTCCGGCAAGGAACTGGAAATAGTTCCCCATGCCGGATTTCTGTTTGTATTGCAGTACAAATCACCGTATAATAATGAAGGTGTCAAAAAATGGCGAGGGAAGATCAGGATGAAAAAAAATGTAGGAATGCTTATACTGTTTTTGTTGCTCGGTTGGCTTTTGGGTGCCTGGATTGCTAAGGCCCTTCAATCGGTCAAAGTCCTTTCCTTTCTGACCCACCCCACTACGATATCCTGGTCGCCGAGAGCGGATCTGGATATTATCAGCTACAACATAACGATAAATTTTGAATTGAGCCTGCTTAGTCTGATCGGCATCATCGCCGCATTCTGGCTGTACCGCAGGCTCTAACTGATGAAAAGGAGCTTCCCTTATGGACGGGAAAATTACGCCCCGCATTATTCTGGCATCGACTTCACCAAGAAGGAAGGAATTACTCGCATATTTGAGACTCCCCTTTGAGGTGGTGCCGAGTCATGCGGATGAAAACACGCCTGAGAGCTGGACGCCTCAGCAAATCGTGGAGACCCTTGCGGCCCGCAAAGCCGAAGCGGTCGTGCGCACTGCCGCACAGTCCCAGGAAGCTGGATTGGTGATTGGCAGTGATACGATTGTCGTGCTGGAGGATTCGGTATTGGGCAAGCCTGCCGACCATGCGGACGCAGTTCGCATGTTGACTGCATTGCAGGGAAGAACACACCGTGTGTACACCGGGGTAGCCTGCATACATACCGGAACCGGCAAGATGCTTGTTAGACATCGCCAAACGGAGGTCACAATGAAGCCTTTGAGCCAAGAACAAATTGTGGCATACGTAAATACTGGTGAACCGTCTGACAAAGCAGGATCGTATGGCATTCAAGGCATGGGTGCTACGTTGGTGGAATCTATTCAGGGTTGTTATTTTAACGTCGTAGGATTGCCGCTTTCTTTGCTGTCGGACATGCTGTCCGATTTTGGAGTAAATGTGCTGCGTCCATAAAAGGGGATAAACATATGCTGGAGTCGCCAATACTGATGCTTCGCGACCTCCCCCATGAAGAACGACCAAGAGAGCGCATGATGACATATGGGGCGGATGCCTTGAGCAACGCGGAGTTGCTAGCAATACTACTGCGTACAGGAACACAAAGTGAATCATCTGTGCATTTAGCGCAGCGTATTTTGCAGCAGGCAGGGAATCTGCGTCAACTGGTGGATATGAGTCTGAGCGAGTTGACCCAGATTAAGGGTATTGGAAATGCTAAAGCGATACAGCTAAAAGCGGGTATCGAACTCGGGCGTCGATTGGCATTGTCACGCCACTTGGAGACCCCGGTGATTAGTTGCCCGCGGGATGTGGCAGATCTGCTGTTCGAGCAGCTTCGTTATTTGCAGAAAGAGCATTTTGTTTGCCTGTTTCTAAATACCAAAAACCATGTCATTGCTCAGGAAACGCTATCTATGGGCAGCCTGAATTCCGCCATCGTGCATCCTCGTGAAGTATTCCGGGCTGCAATCAAGTGCAGCAGTGCTTCGATTATTTGCGCTCATAACCATCCGAGCGGTGATCCGAAGCCAAGCCCGGAAGATATCCAGTTGACCCGCCGCCTGATGGAAGCGGGCAACATCGTAGGCATCGACGTGCTTGATCATATTGTGATCGGGGACGGGACCTTTGTAAGTTTGAAGGAACAAGGTCTGATATAATATAATATTTAAATCAAACATTTAAACACGACCGGATAAACCGGCCTGAATAAACCGTTTATACAGGGATAACAGATTTCAGGGAAGAGAAAAGGAGATTAACATCATGCTGGGTGGCTTTACAAAAGATTTGGGAATTGACTTGGGGACGGCAAACACGCTTGTATACGTAAGAGGTAAGGGAATTGTGGTTCGTGAACCATCTGTAGTCGCTTTGCGTACAGATACAAAAACCATTGAGGCTGTTGGGGAATCTGCGAAAAAAATGATCGGCCGCACACCGGGAAATATCCGTGCAATTCGTCCAATGAAGGATGGAGTCATTGCCGATTTTGATACGACTGCAACGATGATTAAATATTTCATCCGTCAGGCGCAAGCACAACGTTCATTGTTTCCGCGCCATCCGAACGTGATGGTTTGCGTGCCTTCGGGCATTACTGCAGTGGAACAGCGTGCTGTTGAAGATGCGACCAAGCAAGCAGGCGCAAGAGAGGCGTACACGATTGAAGAGCCGTTTGCAGCGGCAATTGGCGCTGATCTGCCGGTATGGGAGCCTACGGGCAGTATGGTTGTCGATATCGGTGGAGGTACAACCGAAGTTGCGGTCATTTCCTTGGGAGGGATCGTAACAAGTCGTTCTGTACGAGTGGCTGGCGATGAAATGGACGAGTCTATTATTCAATACGTGAAACGTCAATACAACCTGATGATTGGTGAACGGACTTCTGAGCAGTTGAAAATGGAAGTTGGTTCAGCAATGCCATTAGAGCAAGTGGAAACATCGGAAATCCGCGGACGCGATCTGGTTACAGGCTTGCCGAAGACAATTACGATTACCTCCGATGAAATTAGCGAAGCATTGTCAGACACCGTGAATGCGATCGTGGACGCAGTCAAAGTAACATTGGAAAAATGCCCTCCCGAGCTGGCGGCGGACATCATGGATAGAGGAATTGTACTGACTGGTGGTGGAGCACTACTGCGCAACCTGGATAAGCTGTTGGCAGGTGAGACCGGAATGCCGGTGATCGTAGCGGAAAATCCTCTGGATTGTGTGGCAATCGGTACGGGTAGAGCACTGGAAAATATCCATTTGTTCAAATCGCGCAGCAGTTCTGCCGTCCGTTCCAAACGTTGAATCGGGGGTGTAGGAACTGTTTAAGCTGTTTGGCAATAAAAGACTATTTGTTCTATTGATCGGAATCGTTCTGTTTATTGCCCTTATGGGGATTACACTTGGACAGAGAAGTTCCTTAACCTGGCCCGAGAAGTTCGCCAGAGATTCAATTGGCTTTGTGCAAGGTATCTTTTACAGGCCCGCTTCAGCAATAGCGGGCTTCTTTGAAGATATTGGCAATATGCGTAGTATTTACGAAGAAAATGAGCGGTTAAAAATAGCCGTGGCTAAGCTGACTCGTGACCAGATTCAGACTCATAATTATGTTGAGACAAATGCCAGATTGCAGAATGAACTGAAGTTCACCCAAACGCAAAAGGCGAAAAATAATTATGATTATCGTGTTGCTCAAGTGAACAGTGTTAGCAATGATTCCAAAACGCTCGTGATTGATATTGGTGAGAAGGATGGAGCCAAGGTTGGTCAGGAAGTCAGTTCACTTGAAGGATTTGTTGGAGTCATTAGCCGCACGGGGAATTTTACGTCTACCGTTACGCTGTTGACTACATTGGACCCTAAAAATCCGAATTCTTATGCTATTGCAGCGACAGTCTTGGGTAAGGAAAATCAATCGTTTGGTATGATTGAAAGCTATGATCCGGGTACGAACAGATTTCAAATGACTCGCATTGAAGAAAAAGATCCAATCGCAAAGGGTGATCAGATTATTACGTCTGGTGCAGGCGGGAAGTTCCGCAAAAACCTAATGATTGGAACGGTGGAGAAAATTCAGGTTGGAGAGTTCGGCAAAACACGGACAGCGATTATTAAACCGGCAGCCAGCTTTGTGGATTGGAAAGAACTGCTCGTCCTCTACACTCCTGAGGTACCGGAATAATGAAGATGCGCGGTCAGGTTTTGATACTGCTGCTGTTTGTCTTGTTTATAGCTGAAGGAACGATTCTTCCGTGGCTTCTCCCGGATAGTTGGCATTCAAGAATGGTCCCAAATTTTGTGTATGTCGTAATTTTGTTTGTATCTGTGTATTACAGCCGTCATACAGCGTTGGTGCTAGGTATTGTTTTTGGACTTATTCATGACGTAGTGTACTACGGGTTTATCATTGGCCCTTATTCTTTTGCAATGGGATTGTCTGCATACTTATTAGGGCTTGTGTTTACAGCTAGACGTGCACCGATGCCCATTATGATGGCGGCCGTGTTAATTGGTAGTTTCTTGCTGGATTCTATGCTCTTTGCCATTGATCAGCTGTTCCAGCTGAATCATCAGACTTTCAATTGGGCACTTGCCCAGTATATGATTCCTGATTTATTTATCCATTTTCTGTTTGCCCTCATCATTTATGTCCCTGTTCGCAAGCAATTACAGCGTTTGGGTACCCGTGTGAAAAAGGAAGAGACTGTCTAGGTCTTTTTACACACATTTTGTCCGGGTTAGCAGGGATTTGACGTCCCGGGGACGAAATGATTGAGATAGGAGGGACAGGCTAATGGCGGTGAAATCGAATCATGTCACGATTAAAGGCATCAAAGATGGCCTGGTATTCCTGCTGGACGATCAATGCGAATTTGAGGATTTGCTGGGTGAGCTGCGTTTTAAGCTGGAGCACAGTCATCAAAATATTTTAACAGGCCCGATCATTCATGTGGATATTAAGCTGGGAAGTCGGGAAGTAACGGAGGAGCAGAAGGAAAGTATTCTGGAGATTTTAAAGCAGAAGGGTAATCTGCTCATCAGGTCTGTAGAATCACCCGGATTGCCTGCGGTAGTGCAGGGCAAGCCCCCCATTCACACGGTGACAGGGATTATCCGCTCAGGACAAGTGCTTCATCACGATGGAAACTTACTCTTTTTGGGAGATGTTAACCCGGGTGGAATTATAACTTGTACCGGTGATATTTATGTCCTTGGCGCTCTGCGGGGCATGGCGCATGCAGGGATGGAGGGAAATAGTGAAGCGATTATCGCGGCCTCCTATTTTGCACCAACACAGCTGCGAATTTCCGAAATGATCAGCCGTCCACCAGATGAATGGGAGACGCGTGAATCCGGCATGGAATTTGCGTATCTCAAGGATGGCGCTATGCAAATAGACAAAATGAGCAATATTGTGCGTCTGGGCCGCGATTTTAACGTGTTCAAAGGGGTGTAGCACATGGGAGAGGCTATCGTCGTCACTTCAGGAAAAGGCGGCGTCGGCAAAACGACGACGTCAGCCAATATAGGAACAGCGCTTGCACTGCTCGGCAAAAAGGTGTGTTTGGTGGATACGGATATCGGTTTGCGTAATCTAGACGTTGTGATGGGTCTGGAAAACCGGATTATTTATGACCTTGTTGATGTAGCGGAAGGTCGTTGCCGTCTGAATCAGGCACTGGTTAAGGACAAGCGTTTTGAGGAGTTGTATATGCTGCCAGCTGCTCAAACCAAGGACAAGAGTGCTGTTACGCCGGAGCAGGTCAAGGATATTATTTTAGAGCTTAAGAAGGATTTTGAATATATATTGATCGACTGCCCTGCGGGTATTGAGCAAGGCTTTAAAAATGCCATTGCCGGTGCGGATCAGGCCATTGTTGTAACTACTCCAGAAAATGCTGCTGTACGCGATGCAGATCGGGTCATTGGTTTACTGGAAAGTTCACATGTGATATCACCTAAATTAGTGGTTAACCGCATTCGCAATAGTATGGTTAAATCCGGAGATATGTTAGATATTGATGGGATTCTACAAGTGCTTAGCATAGACCTTATTGGGATTGTACCGGATGATGAAATGGTAATTAAAGCAGCTAATACAGGAGAGCCTACTGTTATGAATCCGGATGCACAGGCAGCGATTGCCTATCGGAACATTGCGAGACGAATCTTGGGCGATACTGTGCCTCTTATGCAGCTGGACCAGAAGAAGAGCGTGATGACACGCTTTAAGAAATTTTTTGGTATGGGTGGATAAGGAAAACAGGAAGATTTCTAAGGTAAGTGTTACAGTAGCGTTCATTTGTAATACTAGACACTTAAATAAGTGGCAACTTATTTAAGTGTTTTTGGTTTGCTTTTTTAATTTCTATGATAATGGTTCGTAAATTTAGGTCATTACATAAATGTTATAAATACAAAACATATCCGGTGCGCTAGCGCCGGTTTTTTTGATTTTTTAGGGTATGTAATTCCCACCCGGACAACATAAGTTGAAGCCCGTCCTCATAAGATGTAATAAACTTACCTCGCTGAGGGGGCTGAATAAGATGGACAAAAATTCCGGAATCAAGCAGCGCAGAAAAGAACGTATACAGCAGCTAATCGAGGGAAACAAAGCGGAGGCGTATTCCTCAGGCATAGATCAGAACAGGTATGGGTACAGAGAAATGAAATCGATGCCTGTAGTCAGTGCCAACTCGCCCAGAGACCCAGAAACCGAGTGGAAAAATGATCGACAACGTTGGCAGCAATCTTTTGGGGCAAATCGTGGTCCGTCTTTTTGGAGTTCCTTTTGGCGCAGAACTGTCATAGCAACAGTGTTGTTTGGAGTGGTATGGGGCTTATTTCGCTGGGATATTCCCTATGCAGTAAATTTGAGAATGTTTGTCGCGGATGCCTTGAATAAGGACATGGATTTTGTAGCCGCCGGACAATGGTATAAAACTTATTTTGACGGAGCTCCTTCCTTTTTACCGATTTTTGGCGAGGAGCATGAAACGAACCAGGTAGACGCTAGTCGAAAGGGCTCTCCACCGATTGAAGGCAATATAACACAGCCGTTTGTACTGAGCCTTAAAGGAGTAGAAATTACGCCGAATGTTACCGATAACGGGGCAATCGCTGTTAAAAGTATAGATGCAGGACGTGTATTAGACGTATTAAACCATCCCAAAAGTGGGATTTCGGTTACAGTTCGTCACACTGGTGGCATCACAGCAACTTACGGAAGACTTTCACGCTCTATCTTAAAAGTGAACGATTGGGTTCAGGAGGGTGAAGAGATCGGTGTATTGCCAGCAAATCACGGCGGTAGTGAGGTGGCAACTTTATTTTTGGCAATTCAAAGAGGGGATCAATACATTGACCCGTCGGAAGTGGTAGCCCTTGATTAATGTCCGAGGGGTGACCTTATCACTGCATCCACTGTTTGTACTGGTTATGCTGACCTCTGTATTAACTGGACATTTCATTGAGATCATGACTTTATTTACACTGGTGTTTATACATGAACTAGGTCATGCGACAGCTGCTTCGTTGCTGGGAGCGCGCTTACTTTCCATACAGATGTTACCCTTTGGAGGAGTGGCTGTCATTGAAGATCAGGGGAAGCTCAATGCGTGGAAGGAGATTGTCATTGCCCTAGCGGGCCCCCTGCAAAACGGAATCATGATCATCATCCTTTTGTGGCTTAGGCATGTGAGTGGGTTGGAGCATGATTATGTAAATTATATAATTCAAGGGAATGCTGTTATTGCATTGTTTAATTTGTTGCCCATTTTACCGCTCGATGGTGGGAAAATATTACAGTCGCTGATCAGCTTATTCTTTTCTTATCATCGCACATTAGTATGGACTTTTAGAGCCAGTATCGTAACCAGTCTGCTGTTTTGCCTGTATGGTATTTCGCCGTTATTAAGGCAAGATGAGCCTTTACATTTAAATCTGCTGGCGGTAGGGATTTTTTTGCTTTATTCTAATATTGTGGATTATCGGAATATCCCTTACCGTTTTATACGTTTTTTGCTGGGGAGGGACGAGCTTTTTTACCGCGAAGCGGCTAAAGGAAGCATTGCTTTACCTATTGTATCCCTGCCAGTGAAACATTTGGAGCCTGTTTTGCGTCTTTTCAGAAGAGATCGATATCATATGGTTTACGTTATGAATGAACAGGGACGGATTGTAGCTGTATTGCCGGAACAACGACTTATACGTTCTTATTTTGCGGCACGCCCGCCAAATGGTGGAGAATCCAAGCCCAAATAATGTTTTATGAATTGAGGAAGAGGCTGTATTCAGAGAGGTTGAAAAACCATGAAGCAAATGATTGTACAATGCCAACAGCAGATGACCCAAATGGCACTGTTGGAAGAGGGACGGTTGGTTGAATATGCGGCTGAACTACCGCGAAAACGGGGAATTCTAGGTTCTTTTTTCAAAGCTAGGGTGGTCAATGTGCTACCGGGAATGCAAGCCGCCTTTGTTGACATTGGACAGCGCAAGAATGCCTTTTTGTATGTGGATGACGTACTTCATGCCCATTTGGACAAGCAACCAGAGGTAAAGCCGTCCATTTCTGAACTGTTAAAGGTGGGGCAGGAAATTGTAGTACAAGTATTAAAAGAGGCGGTTGGTAGCAAAGGAGCCAGGGTGACCACTCATTTTTCACTTCCGGGCCGCTGGATTGTATATATGCCCCGGGCTGATTATGTGGCCGTATCCAAGAAGATTGAGCGTGAGGGAGAACGTGCCCGTTTGAAAGCCATGGGAGAGCAGCTACGCACGGGTGAGGAAGGGCTCATCATTCGTACGGTTTCAGAGGAAATGAGTATAGAGGCGATTGAAAATGATCTGAATCAACTACGTAAGCAATGGGTGGCTATTCAGCGTAAAGCGAGCGAACACTCCGCACCGTGTGAATTGCACCGAGATCTGAGTATCGTTCAGCGTTTAATTCGCGATGTGTTTACACCTGAGCAGGATGAACTGGTCATTGACAGTGAGGAGCAAGCAAAGGATGCAGAAATAATGCTGCAACAGATCGGTTCTGCGAAAGCTCATGTAAGTATATTTCGCAGTGCAGAAGAAACGATTTTCAAAGCTTATGGCATTCATGAGCAGCTGGAACGCGATTTTGCGCGAAAGGTATGGCTTCAGGGTGGCGGATACATTGTCATTGATCATACGGAGGCATTGACCGTCGTTGATGTGAATACTGGGAAGTTTACGGGCGGCAGTAATCTGGAAGAGACGGTGACCCAGACTAACATTGAAGCAGCAGAAGAAATTGCCCGCCTGGTACGTGTCCGTGATATTGGTGGTATTATCATCATTGATTTTATTGATATGGAACAAGAGGAGAATCGTAGGGAAGTATCCTCTGTGCTGGAGGCAAGATTAAAAAAGGACCGGACTAAATCCTATGTTGTCGGTTGGACGCGGTTAGGTTTACTGGAAATGACCCGCAAAAAAGTGCGTGAAGAAAAGACTCTCGTATAGAACGTGCGTAATCAAAATTATTTCAAAACTAAAGGTTGAATGTGTACGAAGCTTGTGCTACAATCATTTAGTATGTGTGATGCGTAAGATTGGCTGCACATGCTGTAACCGCTCCAATCAGGTACTGAAGTGCAGTATCTTAAAGAAACTGCCACCTGCTATTAGGCGAGTCTGAGACATAAGGAGGTGCAAGCAAATGTACGCAATTATCGAAACAGGTGGTAAGCAATACAAAGTTCAAGAGGGCGACGTATTGTTCATCGAGAAGTTGGAAGCTAATGATGGTGAAACTGTAACGTTCGATCGTGTTCTGGCAGTGTCCGGCGACAATGGCTTGACAGCAGGTACACCGCTTCTTTCTGGAGCTTCTGTAACGGCTAAAGTTGAGAAGCATGGTCAAGGTCAAAAGGTCGTTGTATACAAATACAAACCTAAAAAGAACTACCATGTGAAGCAAGGTCATCGTCAACCGTACACGAAAGTGACGATTGAAAAAATCCAAGCGTAAGAGGGTGCGATAATTGATTATCGTGCGTATTATACGACTGGAGGATGGCAGCATACAGGGGTTTTCTGTTAAAGGCCATGCGAATTTTGCTAAGTCTGGCGAAGATATCGTGTGTGCTGGTGTTTCAGCGGTAACCGTAGGAACTGTCAATTCGATTGTAGCTCTTACGGACGTTGAAGTGGAAACGGAAATGGAAAACGGCTTTTTAAGCGCGTATCTATCTCCTGAAAGTTATCATGATGCGAACGCACAGGTTCAACTGTTGTTGGAGTCCATGGTGATTATGCTGACAAGCATTGCTGAATCATACGGTAAGTATATTCAAATAGAAAATAAACAAAGAAGGAGGTAGACATCATGTTGAAATTGACATTGGATCTTCAGTTATTCGCATCGAAAAAAGGTGTAGGTTCCACAAAAAACGGACGTGACAGCAGATCGAAACGTCTTGGAGTGAAACGTGCTGACGGTCAAGCAGTTACCGGCGGTAGCATCTTGGTTCGTCAACGCGGAACGAAAATTCACCCGGGCACGAACGTGGGCATCGGTAAGGACGACACTCTGTTCGCGAAAGTGGACGGCGTTGTGAAGTTCGAACGTTGGGGCCGTGATCGCAAAAAGGTGAGCATCTACCCGATCGACGTTGCTCCAGTAGCAGCTACTGTAGAAGCTTAATAGCGGCTTAGACACGCTGAAAAGCCTCCGGCACTTTTGTCGGAGGCTTTTTTGCATGATGGTAATGAACTGGAAAGTTAGTCTGTGCTATACTGGATTAAGGTTGTTGACTAGTCCATTTAATTATCGCAGAACGGAGAGAAGCCATGTTCCAGCGGATAAGAGCGCCTTATCTGGCGTTGGGTTCCATTCTGATTCCTTTGGTTTTTTCACTGCTCTATCCCAAAGCATTAACGATTATCATACTAGCTGTGTGGGCTGTAGCTGCTGCTTGTTTTGGTATGTGGTATACCCATAGACAGGTTGAACTTGAGCGGAAAGCTGCTTTGCGTTCTTTTGAGCGTACAGCGATAGCGACGCTTAACCATCATCGGCATGACTGGATGAATGATTTACAGGTGCTTTATGGCTATATTCGTATGAATAAGCATGATAAATCAGCTGCTTATGTGGAAACAATAAAAGGGCGGGTGTCGGAAGACAGTAAAATATCTAAGCTGGGTATTCCCTCGCTGGTGTTTTATTTGCAGTCTTTTCGCGTGAACGCCGGAAATTTACAATTGTCGGTACAGGTTGAGGAAGAGTTAAAGTTAGACGCTGTCATGTCTCCCGAAGACGGCGAGTCGCTTGCCTCGGCCGTCATACAAACGGTGCGTGCGTATCAATATGGCGGGGGCCGGTCGTCCTGGGGAGAAGTGCGCAGATTGACACTTTATTTCGGTATGGATCAGAATGATGTTATCGTCCGCTTTGAAGGAAGTGACATACCTGCCGATTTAAATATACTAAAGCAGGTCAGATCCGTACTCGGAAGTGAACGCCTTCGAACAGAGAAGCTCCCTACAGGAGATATGCTTCAAATTCGAATGCAGTGCCAGACATAAGGAAGGTGTAACCATGTTTGTAGATAAAGCGAAGATTTTTGTTAAAGGCGGTGACGGTGGAGACGGATTAATTGCGTTTCGCCGTGAGAAATATGTTCCTAATGGTGGCCCAGCTGGTGGTGACGGAGGGAACGGTGGAGATGTGATTTTCCGTGTAGATGAGGGTTTGCGCACCTTGATGGATTTTCGATACCAACGGCATTTTAAAGCCCAGCGTGGAGTAAAAGGTCGCAACAAAAGCCAACACGGAGCCAACGCAGAGCACATGATCGTCCGTATACCACCGGGAACAGTTATCATGGATGATGACACTGGTGAAGTATTGGCAGATATGACACGTCATGGCCAACAGGTCGTTGTAGCTAAAGGAGGACGCGGAGGACGCGGTAATATTCGTTTTGCTACACCGAGCAATCCAGCGCCTGAATTGGCTGAAAACGGTGCGGAGGGGCAAGAACGTTATATTACACTTGAGTTAAAAGTGATGGCTGACGTAGGCTTGGTCGGATTTCCTAGTGTAGGAAAGTCTACCTTGTTGTCAGTTGTATCTTCCGCAAAACCTAAAATTGGCGCATACCACTTTACAACGATTACCCCAAATCTGGGCGTCGTAGATGTGGGGGATCAGCGGAACTTTGTGATGGCCGATTTGCCTGGTTTGATCGAAGGAGCTCATGAAGGCACTGGACTGGGTCATGAATTCCTGCGGCATATTGAGCGGACGCGAATCATTATCCATGTTGTGGATATGGCGGGCTCTGAAGGGCGTGACCCGTTTGAAGACTGGACCAAAATAAACGACGAATTAAAGCAATATAATGCAGCTCTGGCTGAGCGTCCACAAATTGTGGCGGCCAATAAAATGGATATGCCGGAAGCTGAAGAAAATCTTGCTCACTTCAAAGAGCAAATTGCTGCGATACGTCCTGACCTTGAAATCATGCCTATTTCCTCTTTGACACGTCAGGGTGTAAAGGAACTGCTCTATCGGGCTGCTGATCTGTTGGATCAAATACCGGACGAGCCGGTTGTTGAGGAAGTAGCAGAAGTCAATGAACGTAAGGTATTTAAGTTGGATACGGCCGAAGACGAGGGCTTTACGATCGTACGTGAAAACGACACATTCGTGGTGCACAGCCCCAAAATTGAGCGCATGATGAAGCGTATGCAGATGAACTCACACGATGCTATCTTAAAATTAGCAAGAACGTTGCGTCATATGGGTGTGGATGCTGAGCTACGCAAGCGTGGTGCCACAGATGGTACATCTGTCCGCATTGCTGATTTCGAGTTCGAATTTGTAGAAGGTAGCAGCTACTACTAAAAATTAAATAAGGCTTTAAAACCTGAACGGTTACTGCACTATAGGGAATTCTATAGAAGGCAGTAGCCGTTTTTTGTATTGTTAGCTTGCCGATTTTCAAGAGTTTCGATATAATGTCCTCTATACAAAAACATAAGTCTTTGAGGAGAGGACGTTCTTGAAAGAGCGCTATTACTTGGTACGGGAAGATATTTTGCCTGAAGCTATTGTTAAGACCATACAGGTAAAACTGCTGCTGGCTTCGGGAGATGTTAAAACCGTGCATGATGCCGTGGAGCAAGTTGGGCTAAGCCGAAGCGCCTTTTATAAATATAAAGATGGCATACATTTGGTTAACCAGTTGGAGCGCGAGCGAATTGTCAATATCTCTATTGATCTAGAGCATCAATCCGGCATGCTGTCCAGGGTGCTCGGTAGAGTGGCAGATTACGGAGGTAATGTGCTGACGATCCAGCAAAGTATTCCACTGCAAGGCAGAGCCAACGTAGTCATCTCAGTAGAAATGTCCAGGCTTAGTGATGAATTGGGTGTTCTGCTGGAGGGCTTGGAGAGCATTTCTGGAGTCAAGCGGGTCCGCCTGATTGGGCAAGGCTGAGCGATACAGTTCGTTAGATAAAAGTTGCAGGAGGGGAATGGATGAAACCGGTCAAAGTAGGATTGTTAGGCTTGGGGACTGTAGGTACGGGAGTCGTTCGAATCGTTGAGGGTA
This sequence comes from Paenibacillus sp. EKM211P, assembly GCF_011066175.1. Lineage (NCBI taxonomy): Bacteria > Bacillati > Bacillota > Bacilli > Caryophanales > Paenibacillaceae > Paenibacillus > Paenibacillus sp. EKM211P. Next base: position 6,558 of record NZ_JAAMNS010000022.1, on the reverse strand, counting down.
ATCAGGAAGACTTGAGCAGACAAGTCGGTTCACCGATCGTCATTGAAAAAATAGCTGTAAAAAACATAGATAAGTATCGTGCCATTGAAGTGGACACCGCCAAGCTTACGGAGGACCCGTGGGAAGTCATTCGAGATCCTGAAATTGATGTGATTATCGAAGTCATGGGTGGGATTGATCAGACGAAGGAGTACATTCTCGAAGCGCTAGAGAGGGGCAAGCACATTGTAACGGCCAACAAGGACTTAATGGCATTGCACGGTTCTGAAGTATTGGCAAAGGCACAGGAAAAACAATGTGATATTTTTTATGAGGCTAGCGTAGCGGGCGGTATACCGATCATTCGTACGCTCATCGAAGGTTTCTCCTCTGACCGTATTACCCGCATTATGGGGATTGTGAACGGGACAACAAACTATATTTTAACTAAAATGAGCCAGGAAGGAGCCTCGTATGAGGAGGTTCTTAAGGAAGCCCAAGAGCTTGGATACGCAGAATCTGATCCGACCTCAGATGTCGAAGGATTGGATGCGGCCCGAAAGATGGCGATACTTGGGACCCTTGGTTTCCGTTCCAATGTAGAGCTCAAGGATGTAAGCGTGAGCGGCATTTCCAAGGTAACCAGTGAAGATATTGCTTTTGCTAAAAGATTAGGATATGAAATGAAATTACTTGGCATTGCAGAGCGTCAAGGTGATGAATTTACGATTAATGTTCAGCCAACTATGGTGCGCAAGCAGCATCCATTAGCTTCGGTGAACGGGGTGTTCAACGCAGTTTATGTACATGGTGAAGCGGTGGGTGAAACCATGTTTTATGGTGCAGGTGCAGGTGAAATGCCAACAGCTACATCAGTTGTGGCTGACCTGGTAGCTGTAGTGAAAAACCTCAAACTCGGCGTAAATGGGCTTAAAGCAATCGTACCCTACAATCCTAAAAAAATTTGCAATGACGAAGACGTGTATTTCAAAAATTTCGTGCTTTTGCACGTGGATGATAAAGCGGGGGTATTGGCACAGATTACGCAGGTATTTGCTGAATTCAATGTCAGTTTGGCATCTGTCGTGCAGCAACCGAATGAGACTAATCCCGATGCTGAAATTATTATCGTGACTCATTTAGCTAGCAAAGCAAGTATGAAAAAGGTTTTAGAGCATTTTGAAACTTTGGACGTGATTCGCCGCATCAAGAGTGTATATCGGGTAGAGGGATAGTCAATAAAAGCAGGAGGAATCATTTGTATGACCGTTTTGAAAACAGCAAGAGTGCGCGTGCCTGCGAGTACGGCTAACCTAGGACCTGGCTTTGATACATTGGGCATGGCGTTGTCTCTATACGCATGGATTGAATTAAAAGAGGCCGAGCAGACAGCTTACCATCTGTACGGAGATCAAATGAATGGCGTTCCCCAAGATAAAACCAATTTGATTTACAAGGTAGCACAAATGGTTTTTCGTGAAGCAGGTGTATCTGTTCCTGAGCTGGAAATTTCGATGTACTCGGATATTCCGCTTACCCGTGGTTTGGGCAGCAGTGCTTCCGCCATTGTAGGTGCCCTGGTGGCTGCTAATACGCTGATTGGCTCGCCTCTGTCGGATTCCAAGCTATTTGACATGGCAAGCGCTATCGAAAAGCATCCGGACAATGTCGGAGCCTCTCTGTTTGGTGGTATTATTACTGCTATGTGGGATGGCGAGCATGCCAAGCACTTACGGATTGAACCGGATGCTAATCTAGAGGTAATGGTAGTTATTCCAGATTTTCAACTGTCTACGTCGAAGGCCAGAGAGGTCCTGCCTACCCACGTATCCTTGAAGGATGCTGTATATAATATAAGTCATGCTTCAATGCTGGTAGCGGCATTGGCATCGGGCCGAACAGATCTAATCGCCGAAGCGATGCGGGATCAGCTTCATCAGCCTTACCGCGCGGCACTAGTGCCGGGTATGACAGAGATCCTACAGGATGCGCACCATTATGGTGCATTGGGTGTGGCCCTTAGTGGTGCTGGACCGACGTTGCTGGCATTGATGGATCAACGGGAAAATCGCAAAGCGGAGCTTGAACAGTATTTAACGGAGACAATGAACAAAGAAGGGATCACTGCGTCTGTTTTGAAATTGCGCCCAGAGGTTGAAGGGGTTAAAGTATATACGGAAGGGAATACACACCCTTTTATGGATATGATTAAAGGGGAACTTACGATATGAAACGAATTGCACTTCTTCCTGAGGGGACTGTTTCTCATGAAGCGATTAAATATTTGTTAGGAGATACACCCTGTGAACTTCTATTTTACAAACATATAGCAGACGTATTTCAGGCAATAGACAAGGGACAGGCAGACTATAGTGTAATTCCTATTGAAAATACGATTGACGGCTCTGTGAGTTTGCATATGGACTGGCTTGTACATGAGGTAGACATTCCAATGCAGGCGGAATGGGTATATCCTTCGATTCAAAATCTTATTGGACATCGTAGTGAATTTCTTGGGGATCAGGACGAGCTGGATTTGAGCAAAGTGGTCAAAATTATGTCCCATCCTGTAGCGCTTCCCCAATGTAAAGAATTCATACAAGCTTTCGCTCCTCAAGCTGAGCTGGAGAGTGCAGGAAGTACGGCCGAAGCCGTCGAAATTGTTAAACATAACCCAGGTAAAGGTTGGACCGCTCTCGGAACCAAGCTTGCGGCTGCCAAACACGGATTGGACATTTTGGCCAGCAAGGTGACGGATCACGATAACAATTTTACCCGCTTTGTCTTGATTGGACATGAACCTGTAAGGTTCCCGCGTACGCCAGAAGGCCAGCGAACCAGTATTTTGGTCACGCCGCCACAGGATTTCCCGGGAGCGCTGCATCAGGTTTTATCTGCATTTGCATGGCGCAGGTTAAACCTGTCTCGTATTGAATCGCGTCCGACCAAAAAGCAATTGGGGAATTATTATTTTTACATTGAAGTTCTGGAATCTCTGCATTCCGTTTTGCTTCCGGCAGCCTTTGCAGAGATCGAGGCTTTGGGGTGCCATGTACGCATTCTTGGCTCTTATCCAAGCTACAAGTATGTTGAAGCAGCGATCGAACCTATTTTGAAGGAACATTAATCGGAGGTGTGGTTGTAATGGCAGAACAATGGATCTATCTGGATGGGCAGCATGTAACTAAGGAGAACGCAAAGGTTTCCGTATATGACCATGGTTTCTTGTACGGAGACGGTATATTTGAGGGTATTCGTATTTATAACGGAAATATTTTTAAATGTAAGGAGCATTTAGAGCGTCTGTATGATTCTGCGAAATCTATTCAGTTGAACATTCCGTTGTCTCCTGATGAAATGTTGGAAGCCATGGCTGAAACGATTCGACTTAACGAAATGCGTAATGGATATATTCGATTGGTTGTATCCCGTGGTGCTGGAAATCTAGGTTTGGATCCCCTTCGTTGTGCAAAAGCGAGTGTCATCATTATCGTCGAGCAGCTCGCCATTTACCCGGAAGAAGCTTATTTGACAGGCCTGAAGACAATCTCTGTCTCTCAGCGTCGCAACATCCCGGATGCTTTGAATCCAAAGATTAAATCATTGAACTACCTCAACAATATCCTGGTGAAGATCCAATCTAACTATGCTGGTGTAGGTGAGGCTATTATGCTCAATTCCCAAGGATATGTGACGGAAGGTTCTGCTGACAACATTTTCATTGTCAAAAATAGAGTGTTGTACACACCGCCTTGTTATTTGGGAGCGCTTGAGGGGATTACTCGTAATGCTATCATCGATTTGTGTGCTAAGCTTGGATATTCGCTTAAGGAGCAACCTTTTACATTGCATGATGTATATGTCGCGGACGAGGTGTTTTTTACGGGAACTGCGGCAGAAGTGATTGCAGCTTATGAAGTAGATGGTCGTACGATTGGCTCCGGTGTTGCTGGTCCAGTGACTTTGGAGCTTCTGGCTGAGTTCCGGAAGATTGTGGATCAGGATGGCTATAAAGTGTGGCAGGACTAAAATAATCGAGATCCTTTTGACTGAATGCTTGTAAGAGTATTCGGTTGAGAGGATTTTTTTGTTTGTAGGGGGTCATTCGCCCGGGAGGTGCATAGGATGTAATAACAGAAGCCGGGCGTTTATCCCGCCCGAACGAAAGTCTAGGAGGTTTGTGACCTGTGAAAATACACATCGTCAAAAAAGGTGACACTCTATACTTACTGGCACAGAAGTATAATGTGACACTAGAGAAAGTTATTGCCGCCAATCCCCAATTGGCAGACCCTAATCAGTTGAGCATCGGTGAGAAAATCAAAATTCCGACAGATCCTGTTACGATGGAAACACAGCCGTCAACGGTCTATCAACACAAGGTTAAGCAAGGTGATACGTTATGGAAGTTGTCCAAGGCGTGGAATGTACCGCTTAAGATAATTATTGATGCCAATTCCCAACTTAAAAACCCGAACGCACTTCTGGTTGGAGAAACAGTTAATATTCCACACTACAAAGAAAACGCATCTGATCTTTCTATGAATAAAAAAAATACCGCAGTGAAAGAAGAGATGACACAGCCTAAAACCGAATCCCCGACCAAGGAAGAACTTACCCAGCCCAAGGCGGAATTAACACAGCCTAAACCGGAGAATATGCCTAGCCCTAAAGAAGAAATGACACAGCCGAAAGAAACAGTGAATCCTCCTAAGCTTCCTGAATTAAAACTGCCTGAAGCTCCTATGGCGCCCGTCAATATGGCACCCGTGAACATGGCACCTGTCAATATGGCGCCTGTAAATCCTGCTCCACCTCAATTGCAGCCCATAATTACTCAACCTGCCCCACCTCAACAAATGCAACCTATAGTCACCCAACCTATAGTCACTCAACCGATTGCACCTAAACCGCAGCTTCCAATTAATATCGAAAAGCAACCTGTAACTGAAAAGTTTTGTGGCTGCACAAGCTCGAAGCCGATGGAAAATTCCTCATGGCCATTACAGCAACCGACATTTGATTACAGTCCGCCAATAAATGCAATGCCGAACTCGTTGTATCCGGGGATTGGGTCTCCTCAGAATTGGGGGAATGCTCCTGTAAATACTTCCTTTGCAGAACATGCCTCTCCTACTGTAGTTGCAGATCAGGGCTATCATCATGACTGTGAGCATCCATGGTGCTGGGGACCTGTGCAGACAGCAGCACCCATACATGCTCATCCCACACCTTATCCTGCCTATTCAGATTGCTGCTGCACCCCTGGATATTATCCGAGTCATGAAGCGTCTGAAAATACATCCTATCCTGTCTATCCTCCATTTATCCACCAAGGGGGTCCGCAGCAGCAACCAGAGAGTGCAGTCCAGGGTAGCCAGTGGGGCAACGCATGGGGAGGACCACAATATAGTATGCCTGCAAGTGGATACGTGTCCGACTTTAGCCAACCAATGGCTCAACACGCCGCGAATCATCCATATCATCCGTTCGCACATGGAAATGCACCTATGTATCCATTAGAGGGATATACAACGCCCTATATGTTTATGCCAGACTGCGGATGCCGGGAAGGAAACATCGAGTCGGCGTCAGCCTCTCCGGGAACGCAAGAGGTAGGTAACAATCTGACTATTCCATCGCAAAATGAAGGTGCTTCTTCAAAAAAAGACGATAGCGCGTCTAAAGGCAAATCAAAAGACAACTCTAGCAGTACATCCAAGGAAGAAACATCTAAAGCCAAGGTTTCAAGTGAACATGCTACTGTTAAGAAGCATAAATCCCGTAAATCGACAGGAGGAAGATCTCGCTCCTCATCCTATAGTGCTCGTGCACGTCAAAATCCATGGATTAATGACTGACGCAGATAAATATAAGAAAGAGGTAAACACTAGTACCGTCCCGATTTGTTAGTCATAAGGTGAAAGGAATAAATGTTAAAGAGGCTGTTATTCTGCTAGTTGAGAATGATAGTCTCTTTTTTTAATGCAGTAATCCTACACATGAATAATGTCACTAAAAAAGATGTTGCTAATTAGCGTAGTCATGTGGTATATTCTTATAGTTGTCTTTTACAAGATGATTAGCAACATAAAAACAAATTAGAATTAATTGAAAAATTCTCTTAAAAAAAGTGTTGCAAAGATAAAAGAAACATGATATATTATTTAAGTCGCCGCTGAGATGCGGTGAAGAAACAAAGTGAGTTAAAGTAAAGAGTTACGCAAGTTTGATCTTTGAAAACTGAACAACGAGTGAGTACGGATTTTGTTTACAAAATCCAAAAGAGATATTTTATCTCGTCAGTTTCAACATGAGCTAATCGCTCTTTCTATATTGTTTCATCTTCGGTTCTTCTCCTTGGAGTGGATGAAGATGAAACAGGTTGACGTTACTTTGTAACGTCTTTAATGGAGAGTTTGATCCTGGCTCAGGACGAACGCTGGCGGCGTGCCTAATACATGCAAGTCGAGCGGGGTTAATTAGAAGCTTGCTTCTAATTAACCTAGCGGCGGACGGGTGAGTAACACGTAGGCAACCTGCCCACAAGACAGGGATAACTACCGGAAACGGTAGCTA
>NZ_JAAMNS010000021.1:0-95063 GCF_011066175.1 Paenibacillus sp. EKM211P | reverse complement strand
CGAACACGACCGTTAAGCCCTCCAGCGCCGATGGTACTTGGACCGCAGGGTCCTGGGAGAGTAGGACGTTGCCAAGCTACAAGTAAAGAGGACCATGATCTTACTGAGATCATGGTCCTCTTTTGTATAACCGATTTATTTATCGGTCACCTGAACGGCTCATGCCATGCCTTTGGTTAGAAGTACTACAATACTCTGGTTGCTCCTTGTACAGTACTGCCTGACGTGCTGTTTCAACTGAGATCCAGTATTAACTGTGGGATGTTAATCTATTTCAACCTGTTCTGCCTGGAGGGCACTTAAGGCTTGAAGTTTACGGGTAATTTCCTTTTGCCACTTTGTATCTCCGACTTGTACGGCAAGATTGAGAAGATCCAAATAATCATCGATATGCAGGGAGGTTTTACTAAAAGCTTCTTTCACTGCGGTCCTGCCTCCTTTAAAGTCTATGTGTATTTATCATTTAATAATGATAATCATTATCAAATAAAGATCTTATTCATATTATGCCTGTCTTCTAGATAAATTGCAAGTTATGATATGAATGAATTTTGAAGCACGCAAATGAGGGCTTAAAAAAACAAACCCTTCTCCTTAAGTTCACGCATTGTTCACGTCTTTTCTATGTAACATAATGAAAAGAACAAGCGGGCATTGAGTGTCCACCGACTAGGAGGATAAATTGCGCAATGCTTCAACCAGAGGAGGAAAAGGAACATGAGCAGAGTAAAAATGAAAGCGTTTGCCGTTGTGGCGGCGGGCGCCTTGGCATTGACGCTGGCAGCTTGTAATAACGGACAAAGCGCAAGTCCGGGAAATTCAGGGGAAAAGGGTGGAGGCAATGTAACGAAGAATGTGACGATTACCTTTCAAAACATCAATCCTGATCCGAGCACCCCTTCATACAAAATGATAAAGCAGATTGTAAGTCAATACGAGCAGAATCATCCTCATGTCAAAATTGAATTGGATTCGCTAAATACAGATCAGCAAAAGCTCAAACTGAAAACACAAGCAGCAGCGAAGGAAGTACCAGATATTACGATTGTAAATCCGGCTGCACAGATGAAGCCATTCGTAGATGCTGGGTTACTGGCACCATTAAATGATGTAGCTGATAAAGAGGGGTTAAAAGATACGTTTCAGGATGGCCTTCTTAACTACTATAGCTTCGATGATAAGCTTTACGCTTTTCCGGATGGTAACAATATAGAAGTGGTCTTTTACAATAAAGAACTGTTCGAGCAGGCGGGAATTCAAAAGTTGCCGACCACCTTTGATGAGCTGATAACAACGGTGAAGACACTGAAGGCAAAGGGAATTACTCCAATTGCTATTGGGGAAAAGGATTCATGGACCGGTTCCCTCCTTTTTATGAATATTCTGTTGCGTACAAATGAAGGACCAAACTTCCTCAATGATGTGCTGGATGGCAAAAAGACGTTTAACGACCCGGCTTTTGTGGAAGCTGTGGATGCATTTCAGGAATTAGTGCAGGCCGGGGCTTTCCCGGATGGAGCTACATCTATTGACTATAATGCAGGCGGTAATATTTTTAAAACAGGGAAAGCTGCGATGTATATTATGGGCACCTGGGAAACAGGTTCTATTGATGCCTCCCCAGTAGCGGGTAAGGTCGGAGCGTTTCAATTTCCTACGGTGAATGGCAAAGGGAATGTGAATGAGTATGTCATTGCGCCGGGTAGCGCGTTTGCGGTATCTGCGAATAGTGAACATTTACAGGAGACGAAGGACTTTCTGCACTATTTTATTACAGAGATGCCCAAGATTCAGTTTGATCTGAAGAATGCAATTGGCAGCGGTCAGAAAATGAAAGGCGATCTGAAGGAAGCGGGTTATTCCGAGTTAGCCATTAGTCTCAATGAGCTGTTCAAAAATGTAAAAGGAGGGGACCTTGCTTTTGATAATACGATGAATCCGGCTATTGCACAGGCGCATCTAAGTAGCATTCAAAACCTGTTTGTACAACAAGAAGACTCTGCGCAAGTTGCGAAGGAACATCAGAACACTTTTGAAGCGAATAAATAATTGAGAATTTTGCAAACATCCAATAGGTGACTTCCAATGAAGAATGTATAGATCGAAATGGCCTAGTTCGTCTAGATATTGCACTTTGGAGCGACTGGAATCGAATTTTGCGAAATCCTGGAGTAGCAGACTTGAGGGGAGGGAGCGAAAGTTCCCTCAACACAAAGGAGATTAGAGCATGAATGTACTGAAGGTGCCGGCACGCACGATTGCCGTTTTCGTGCTGCCCTGCCTGTTGCTGTATACCTGTATGGTATTTGTTCCGATTTTGGTATCTGTGTATTGCGGGTTGCTGGATTGGAACGGGATTGCAGAGGCGAAGTTTGTGGGGCTGACTAATTTTAAGCGTATTTTCACAGCCGATCCAGTGTTCTGGCCGTCCGTGAAGCGAACGATGATGTTCGCTGTATTTTCTATGCTGGAAATCCCGCTTTGTCTACTGCTGGCCATTTTACTCAATCGCTATGTGCGTAGGGCAAATACATTGGTAACGATGTATTTTTTGCCGGTCATTCTATCGGTGGTTATTATTGGCCAGTTGTGGAAAACGATCTATAATCCGGCCTCGATGGGTGGGATGCTGAACGGTATATTGATGGCGGTCGGACTGGAAAGCTGGACACGCTCTTGGCTGACAGAACCGCAGATAGCAATGTATGCTCTATATTTTGTATCGTTGTGGCAATATTTTGGCTACCATTTGCTTATCCAGTTTACTGGGGTACAAAACATACCCAATGAGCTGTATGAAGCAGCTAAAATTGATGGGGCAGAAGGATTCAAAGCAGACCGTTACATTACGTTGCCGCTCATTGTGCCTATTTTCAAAATATCTATTGTATTAGCCTTTATCGGGTCCTTGCAATCGTTTGATTTGATCTGGGTGATGACGGGTGGAGGACCAGCCCATGCGACGGATACAGTATCTACGTATATGTACAATATGTCCTTTTTATCTATGAAATACGGGTATGGCAGTGCATTGGCTTCGTTTCTCGTAGTAATCTGCTTGTCATTTACAATTGTGATAAATTTTGTTTTCAAACGAATCGAAAATAAGGTAAGCTAAAGGGGATGGGACTGTTGAACGCTTTGAAAAAAATGGGGGTTTTCTCCCTGTTGGCCGTCTTAGTGGTCACCCAGCTGTATCCACTCTTTTGGCTGCTGACCTATTCGTTGAAGACGAATGAAGAGATATTAAGTTCAAGCTTCTTTGCACTCCCTCAAGTGCCCCAGTGGCACAACTACCAGGAAGCCTATGAATCAGGGAGTTACTTGCGTTATTTAGGAAACAGTGTGCTGGTGACCGGGGTTACAATGATTTTTGTCATTGTATTAAGCTCGATGACTGCTTATGCAATAACACGTTTTCGCTGGCGTTTCGGGGCTGTTGTGCTGACATTGTTTTTGGTCGGTATGATGATCCCCATGCAAGCTACACTGCTACCGCTGATGGTGATGTTTAAAAACGTCCATATTCTGAATACGTATTTCTCGCTGATTTTACCCTACATTGCTTTTCAGACACCGATTGCGGTCTTCATCCTATCCGGCTTTATGCGGTCCATTCCCCACGAAATTGAAGAATCCGCCTACATTGACGGAGCGAGCATCTATCGTATCTTCCGCAGTGTAATCTTACCCATCTCGATTCCGCCTATCATGACAGTGTGTATTTTAACCTTCATTAATATTTGGAATGAATACATTATGGCTGCCACCTTTATCTCGTCCGAAAAGCTAAAAACGCTCCCTTTCGGCGTATATACGTTCGTCAGCCAGTATTCTGTGAATTATGGCAACATTGGTGCTTTTTTAGTCATGGGGGCCTTACCAGTCATTATTATTTATTTTGTCCTGTCCGAAAAAATCACCAAGGGCATGGTTGCAGGAGCGGTTAAAGGATAGGCGGCCGATGCGAAAGGAGCGCACAGAGGTATGATGCGCCGTTTTCAATCCATTCAATACCGCTTGTTTGTTCTGTTCCTATTGAGCATGTCCAGCATTGTGCTGGCGGTCAGTCTATTATTTTACAACCGTACTACGGTGCAGTTCCATGATAAGATCAGTGAGCTTGCGCGTAAAAATGTATCTCAGACAGCAGGTCTGTTCGAATTGCTGCTCGACAGCTATAACAGTCTCTCCAAGTCGATCAGCAACAATATGGATTTGGTTCGTCTGCTGACGACAGATCATAGTGATTTACCTGCTGTCAATTACATCAACGAACGTACGATTACGAATATCCTTGGAGCCATCTACTATTCGCGCGAGGATCTAATCGGCATTCATGTCATCACAGACACAGGCAAGGTATACAATTATGGGAATTATATGAATGTCATTGATACTCATTACGAGCATACGGAATGGTACAGGGAAATTCGAAGGTCGGCAGGCAAAATTGCATGGCTGGGTGTTTATCCTCACTCTGTCATCGACCAAGTGGAAACCAGGCCTGTGTTTGCATTTGGACGGCAGCTCTATGATCTGGATGAACACAAGCCGATTGGTATTGTTCTATTTGAGGCTGAACCGCGTTCAATATTGTCCGCTCTCCACAATTTACGGCTGAGCACTAATAGTCAGGTCTATCTGTTGGGCCATGAAAATCGAATTGTATCGGCTACTTCTTCTGATCCACCACCAGATTCGCGAAATCTAGAGCCACAGGTCCCGGAGGAGGATGTAATTGTAGATCGGAATAATGAGAAAGTTGTAATCGCTTCCAAACTTCCGTTTGCCGATTGGTCGGTGATTAGTGTGACACCCAGCGAGGATCTGAATGTGGAACTGGCTCAAACTCAAAGGTACTTATTTATCGTGGCACCTATACTCATTATGGTATCGGCGTTAATTGCGTCTATCGTCTCCAGGGGCATCTCCCTTCCGCTCAAACGAGTTATTCGGGAAATGAAACGGGTAGAGACAGGCAATTTCCGCCACACGGTAAACATCGAATCCTATGAAGAAATCAACCAGTTGGCTACCTCTTTCAACCATATGGTAAGGCAGATTGCAGAACTGATTGAGTTGGTGCGTATATCATCGGTCAGCGAGAAAAATGCGGAGCTACACGCTCTGCAGACGCAGGTTAATCCACATTTTCTATACAATACGCTGGATATGATCTATTGGATGCTGGATGAAAAGGGGCAGGATCAGCTCGGTGAGGTGGTTCTCTCCTTATCCCATATGTTCCGTTACAGCAGTCACTGGGAAGAGGGAGCTGATGTGAGCCTTCGGGAAGAAGTAGAGCAGGTCGGTCACTACCTCACCATTATCCAGGCTCGGCTGGAGGGCAGGGTATCTGTTGACGTCCACATTGAAGAACGATGGCTGGATATCCGTTTACCTAAAATGACCTTACAGCCGTTGATTGAAAATGCGGTGAAACATGGGCTGGAGCCTCTTCATGCAGATACAGGTGGCACACTGCTCGTCAGAGCGGAGGAGTATGGCGGTGTATTGAGCCTGCACATCATCGACAACGGTGTAGGGATGGAATATGAACGATGGGGGGTGGTCCAGGTCGCTTTGGCAGAACCCGGCAAACAGGCGGGCAGCGGGCAGGCGGGAGGCATCGGCCTGCAAAACCTAAATTTACGGCTACGGCACATGTTCGGAGAAGAGTACGGCCTACGGATCTCCAGCGCACCAGGGGCCGGAACGACAGTCACTGTAAGTGTGCCTCTGCCACAGAAGGAGGAGAAACATGAATATTCTGATAGCTGACGATGAGAATATGATTCGACAGGGGATTCGGCGTACTATTGGCCAAGCACTACCAACCTGCGGCATTCATCTCGCTGCTTCCACCGAGGAAGCAGCAGGCATTCTGGCGGAGCATCCTGTAGATATTGTGTTAACTGATATCCTGATGCCCGGTATGGATGGTCTGGAATTCATGCGTATTTCCAAGCGAAAGCATCCTCATCTGCAGTGGGTTGTCATTTCGGCCCATTCCGACTTCCAATATGCGCAAAGAGCAGTAAAGCTGGGTGCCAAAGACTACCTGTTAAAGCCGATCGGTAAAAAGAAGCTACTGGAATGCATTGAAGTGTTAGCAGCCGAAGCCCTTGTGGCCTCGCAACAGGCAAACGAGGGCAGGCTTCTTAAATCCAATATGGTTTATTTGCGTGAAGCTGTTTTCCAGCGTTATGCACTCGGATTGGATACAGGTAAGCTGGATATACAGCCCTTCGTCGAAAATTATCCAGAATTCCATCTTTTTATGGTTCGCATGGAACCTGACCACAAGCAGACGCATTTGGAGCATTTTATGATTGAAAATGTACTGTCCGAGCTCATTGAGGCTGGAGGCAGCGGCTTTGTCGTTAGTCTAGACCGCCATAGTCTGCTGGGGATTGCAAGGCTAAGGGATGAAGCAGAGGCTGCACGGCTAGAGACGTTGCTTGAATCCCATTTGAAGCGTTATGTCAGAGTGCCTCTGCAAATTACACGTTCAGGTGTTCACCACAATTTCTCATCCATACCTGAAGAGGTAGCGCGACTAAGACGAACACCAGAGGAGATTGCAGCCGCAGCAGCGGATACAGGAGAATGCCTCCGCAAGGGCATGCATACGGTTGATGTAGCATTGCAATATATCCGGGCTCATTTTACAGAGGAGCTGTCACTTGAAAAAGTGGCCTCAATCGTATTTTTAAATCCGGTGTATTTCAGCCAGTTATTCAAGCAAAAGACGGGACAAGGCTATAAGGATTACGTTATTTCCTTGCGTATGGAAGAGGCAAAGCGGCTGCTAAATGATCCTCATCTACGGCTGGCTGATATTTCCGAGCGGATTGGATATCAAGATATGAGGCATTTTACACAGGTATTTCGGCGCAAATGTGGAATGACTCCGACCGAGTATCGGCATCAAGGAGTTAAATAAGTTGGTATCAACGAGCGAATGAAGGAAGTTCATACAGCATCAGACTGTTTCAGGAGTAGAGCGGTAGAGCATCTACTCGGGAACAGTCTTTTTCGTGTCTCCAGCTTGTAGCAGTTCAACAAATTTGCGAGCTGCATTGGATAAATAACGATCCTTGCGCCATACGACGGCAGGCTGTGTGAAAGGGAATGGCTCCTTAATGGAGAGTGTGCGAAATCTGTCCCCGTATTCTTGTCCCAAGCCAGCGTCTGGAATAATGGTAATTCCCATGCCTGTGGAAACGAGCGAGAGAATGGTCGATATTTCTGGACAGTCCAATACGACGCGCGGAATAAGATGGTGTTCCTGAAATTTGCGGATGACGGTTTCGTATAGTCCGTATCCTTCTGTTCGGCGTCCCAACAAGAGGTCATAGCTGGCAGCTTCCTGTAATGTAATTTCCCCACTGGGATGGCGATCTGCCCATTCACACGGAAGAACCGCAACAAAAGAAACGCCCTCCAGTTCAATCGTATGGTACGATTTGTCGTCTACCGGAAGCAGCAGCAGGGCCAGATCGACTTTATTTTGATGCAGCAGCTCTTCCAGATGATGTGTGTCTCCGTGTCCTATTTTAACGTATACCTCTGGATAAACCTGATGAAAGTGACTGAGTTGTTCAGTAATCAGAGACATACAGGCGGATGACGTGCCTATGGCAAGTGTGCCGGTTACTCTGTTTTCAAACTCCCCAATTTCTCTACAGGTGTCCTCCATTTCAGCCAATAATCGTTTGGCGCGTGTATACAGTGTATATCCGGCCTCGGTAACTTCCCACTTCTTTCCTTCACGGTAAATCAGCTTTACACCAAGCTCGTCCTCCATATTTTTGAGTTGTTGACTCAGTGGAGGCTGGGCCATGTTGAGCGTTCTGGCGGCCTTGGTGATTTGCCCTTCCTCCACGATGACGCAAAAGTATTGCAGATGCTTCAAGTCCACTGGGGATTCCTCCTCATTTCTAAACAACGCTTCGATTTAAATACTTTTAAAGTATGCATTACATATATTATATATATTTTTCGTGTGCAGGGAACGGGCGTATAATTTTTGACAGTAATGCATGGGTGAACATAAAACGATGGGATGGAAGGAGGGGACATATGAAGAAAATCATTGTAGGAATATCGGGAGCGACAGGGTCAATCTTTGGTATCCGTATATTGCAAAAATTACGGGAGGCTGGAGTCCAAAGCCATCTGGTGCTATCCCCGTGGGCTATTGCCAACATTCCCTATGAGACAGGCTACACGGTGAAGGATGTGGAGGCAATGGCGGATGCAGTCTACTCGTATAAGGATCAGGCCGCACGTATTTCTAGCGGCTCCTTCCGGGTAGATGGTATGGTCGTCGCTCCTTGCAGTATGAAGACTCTTGCCTCTATTCGTATCGGTATGGCGGACAACCTGCTTACCCGATCAGCGGATGTGATACTGAAGGAGCGAAAGAAGCTGCTGCTCATGACCAGAGAAACACCATTAAGCAGTATCCATCTGGAAAATATGCTGGAGCTGTCACGTATGGGCGTGATGATCCTGCCGCCGATGCCTGCCTTTTATAATCATCCTGGAAGTATCGAGGAATTAGTGGATCATATTGTTTTTCGCGCATTGGATCAGTTCGGTATTGTCACAACCGCAGCCAAACGCTGGGATGGGATGAAGCAGAATGACTCCAGGCTGCACCAGAATTGAGAAATCGAAAGACGAAGGAGAATGAATGATGGCTTATAAAGACTTTCGCGATTTTCTACACACCTTGGAAAAGGAGGGACAATTACTCACGATCAGCGATGAGGTAAAGCCGGAGCCGGACCTCGCAGCAGCTAACAGAGCATTAAACAATCTTGGAGATAAGACGCCTGCTCTCTTTTTCAACGACATCTATGGATATACGGATGCTCGTATTGCAATGAATGTGATGGGCTCCTGGCCCAATCATGCCCTCATGATGGGAATGCCCAAAAATACGCCGCTCAAGGAGCAGTTTTTTGAATTTGCCAGACGCTATGAACAATTTCCGGTGCCCGTGAAGCGGGAAGAAGCCGCTCCTTTTCATGAATTCGAAATTACGGAGAATATTAATTTGTTTGATATTTTGCCGTTGTTTCGTTTGAATCAGGGGGACGGAGGGTTTTATTTGGATAAAGCAATTCTAATTTCACGCGATCTGGATGACCCGGACACCTACGGTAAGCAAAATGTCGGCTTATACCGGATGCAGGTGAAAGGCAAGAACCGTTTGGGCATCCAGCCTGTACCACAGCATGATATTGCGATCCATATCCGTCAGGCTGAGGAGCGTGGCGAAAATCTGAAGGTGGCTATTGCCCTCGGATGTGAGCCTGTGATTACAACGGCTGCTTCTACGCCGCTGCTGTACGATCAATCCGAATATGAGATGGCGGGCGCCATTCAGGGCGAGCCTTATCGTGTGGTCAAAGCGAAGGATGCAGATCTGGATCTGCCTTGGGGAGCCGAGGTCATTTTGGAAGGCGAAGTGTTAGCAGGTGAACGTGAGTATGAAGGTCCATTCGGTGAATTCACAGGTCACTATTCCGGCGGTCGCGCGATGCCAGTCATTCAGATTAATCGTGTATATCACCGCAAACAGCCTATCTTTGAGCATCTGTACATCGGGATGCCTTGGACGGAAACGGATTATATGATCGGTGTGAATACAAGTGTACCGTTGTTTCAGCAGCTTAAGGATGCTTTTCCTAATGAAATCGTAGCTGTTAATGCCATGTATACGCATGGGCTGGTCGCTATTATTTCCACGAAAACCCGGTATGGCGGCTTCGCGAAGGCTGTGGGAATGCGTGCGTTAACGACTCCGCATGGATTGGGGTATTGCAAGCTGGTGATTGTGGTGGACGAGGAGGTCGATCCGTTCAATCTGCCGCAAGTCATGTGGGCTTTATCCACCAAGCTTCATCCAAAGCATGATGCTGTCATTGTTCCTGGCTTGTCTATTTTACCGCTTGACCCCGGCTCTGATCCGGCAGGTATGACGCACAAAATGATACTGGATGCGACGACACCTGTAGCACCGGATATTAGAGGCCATTACTCGCAGCCGCTCGATTCCCCGCTGGGTGTAGCGGAATGGGAGAAAAAGTTGAGCCAAATGCTTCGCTAAATATTTTTAAAAACAAAGAAAAATTAAAGGAGTGCTGACAGATGCATATTTGTCCCCGTTGTGAGTCCAATCGTTCAGAAGTCGTTTCCCATTCGCCGGTTAAAGGTGCCTGGGAGGTTTTGTTATGCCCTGTATGCCTGTTCACATGGCGAACCTCAGAACCGGATAGCATTACTGATCCAGCAAAGTATAAATCGGCATTCAAGGTAAACCCCCAAGATATTCCGGATGCTGCTCATGTTCCTCCTATTCCAGAGCGGATATAGGGTCGTTCGTAAGTAGCCGTAATTTATGGTATTTTGAAGTTATAGGCCAAATGTAAAGGGGATTATACTTCATGCAGACGCCAAGGATCGGTAAGGAACTGTTCACGCTGCTGAACGGCAAGGAGTTGGAGCACAAGCAACAGGAAGCAATGATGCTGTTGACGGTTACGGAAGATCAGTGGCCGCACATAGCAATGATTAGCGTGGGTGAGATTGTAGCGCTGGACGAGGAAAATTTACGTCTGGCACTGTGGCCCGGTACGACCACGACTGGCAACATAATCCGTACGGGGAAGGCGACGCTTGCGATCTTCACCGGCGGGCAGGCGCATTATGTGCGGTTGTCGCTGGAACATCTGTCCGCTTTGCGTGAAGCCAAGCATGTGCGTGAGCGATTTGCGGCACGGGTTTTCGCAGCTAGAGAAGATTCGGCTCAATATGCGGATATCTTGACAGGTGTCACAATTCGCCTCAAGGAGCCGGAATCGGTGATCAATCGCTGGAAAGAGACGGTGGCAGAGTTGTTGGTATAAAGCTATCTGATTATGACAAATCATCTTTGTAATTACCAAGTTTACCGTTAAAATAGATGCAAGGGAATAAGCGCTTACAAGGAGTCAGGTTGAGCTTGTTGGAACAGGAATTAGAGCGTGAGGGGAAGCTTGTTTCTTTTGAAGGAAAATAGGAGGGATGAAAATGTCTCGTTTTGACAAGGTAGATCAGCTATTGCAACAATTCTTAGCGAATGGACCGGCAGGGTGTGGTTGTGCCATTGCACAAAATG
The DNA here is from genome assembly GCF_011066175.1 of Paenibacillus sp. EKM211P. Taxonomy (NCBI): domain Bacteria; kingdom Bacillati; phylum Bacillota; class Bacilli; order Caryophanales; family Paenibacillaceae; genus Paenibacillus; species Paenibacillus sp. EKM211P. Next base: position 83,887 of record NZ_JAAMNS010000021.1, on the reverse strand, counting down.
GCCAAGTGTTGTATGAAGGATATCATGGATATGCTGATGTGGAAACTCGGAAACCGATTACTGAAGATACCGTGTATCGCTTGTTTTCCATGACAAAGGTTGTTGTATGTGCGGCTGCCCTTATGCTGTACGAACGCGGACAATTTTTATTGAATGAGCCTTTGTGTGAATATTTACCTGAGTATCGCGATTCGTATGTATTCAAAACTGCTCCTAACGGATACACCTACGTTGACAAGGCGGATAACCCTATTTTAATTAAGCATATATTCAATATGAGTGCGGGGCTTCCTTATGCTTCCGAGTTTTCAGAAACAGGAAAAGCTATGCACAAGGTCATTACAGCTTTAAAGGAAAAGCAAGGAAAATATGACCTGCGTACAGAAATTAAAGCGCTTTCTAAAGTTCCGCTTGCATTTGAACCGGGAACACGATGGTTATACGGATATGGACATGATCTTGTTGCAGGTCTAATTGAAGTCATTTCAGGTAAATCATTAGGACAATTTTTGAAGGATGAAATCTTTGATCCACTTGGAATGAACAATACAGGTTACCGTTATCGTGGAGATATTGAATCGCGGATGGCCTCCATGTATCAACGGACAGACGCCGGAAAACTTGAAAAAATTGAAGGTTTCTTGGATGAACATCATCAGCCAGATGCTATATATGAAGGTGGAGGCGCAGGCTTATATTCGACGGTCAAAGAATACCTGACATTTTCACAAATGTTGTCAAATGGCGGCATGGTAGACGGTGTGAGGCTATTGGGGAGAAAAACCATTGATTTAATGCGCACAAATCATCTGAGTACAGCCCAACTATCGGATTTCACCAATTCATACCATACAGGTTATGGCTATGGACTGGGCGTGCGTACGTTAATGGATAAAGCGGCTGGTCATGCAAACAGCTCGATAGGGGAATTTGGCTGGACGGGAATGGCAGGCACATGGGTTTCTATAGATCCGAGCGAACAGTTCTCCGTCGTTTATATGCATCAGCTTGATCCCAATATGGAAGAGTATCACCATTTGAGAATACGTGCAGCAGCTTATAGCTGTTTGTAAAAGTAAGGGTATATTTAACGATTTGATCTTCGGTAATACCGATTCTAGTTAATAAGGACCAAATTTTCTTTAAAGTCTAAACTATTCTTTTCCATATGACGACATAAAACGTAGGTGTAGGGATTTTGCGAAATCCTTAATTTTTAGCATTGAAATGGGAGGGAATTAGATTTTGAAGAATAGATGGTCCGGATTTCTGGCGTTGGTCATCCTGATTTCAAGTTTTACATCATATGCAGGGTTTGCATTTGCAGCAGATGCAGTGCTTTCCAAGATTGTCCTTTCCTCTAACGAGGTAACTTTGCAGCAGGGAGATACGGCTGCGCTGACGGCTACGGCTGTTTTTAGCGATGGGACGACCTCGAATGTAACCGTAAGCACGGATTGGAAAAGTGATAATACAGCTATCGCTACAGTGTATAACGGTACGGTTTCAGCCAAAGCTGAAGGGGAAGCGACCGTGGTAGCGACCTATAAAGAGAAGGTACAATCGGTTCAGGTACATGTTACGAAAAAGGTTAAGGCGCTGACATCCAATGTACAAAGCCTGAACTTACGTTCGAGCGGCACAGGACAGATTGATTTGACAGCGACTTATAGTGATAATACGACAGCTCAGGTTTCAGGTGATGCGACCTGGACCTCGGATAACCAAAAGGTAGCGACTGTAGTCAACGGATTGGTTACTGCTCAGGGAGCAGGTACAGCTAATATTAAGGCTGTTTATGGTCAACAGACTGTAACGATTGCTGTACAGGTAGAGCAGGTTAAACGTCTCGATGTCAGTTCATCAGAGGTTTCTCTTTTGTTGAAGGATACAGAGAAGGTTAAATTGACAGCAACGTTCCCGGATGGATCGGTACAGGACGTGACAGAGTCTGCTGAGTGGAGCTCCAGCAATGCAGCTGTGGCAGATGTACTGAAAGGCACTATTACCGGCTATAGCGCGGGTAAGGCGACGATCACAGGTAAATATGGCACGATGTCCGCTACGATTGCGGTGGATGTAGATCAGACGAATAAGCTGAAAGCCAGCGAAACCAATATTTTTCTCCGTTTGGATGAATCTAAAAAAATTCAGGTATCTGCTGTCTACCCGGATGGAACAGTAACGGATATCACAGATAAAGCTACTTGGGCATCAAGCGATGAAAAAGTTGCAACGGTGAATAAAGGAACGATTATGGCCATTGGAGCGGGTTCAGCTACAGTGACTGCTAAGTATGGAGATAAGACAGTTTCGATCAAGACAGATGTCGAAACCTCTAGATTTCTGGATTTGAGCGAGGACAAGCTGAGCTTGAACGCCAAGGAATCCAAAAAGCTCAAGCTGACTGCAACGTACGTAACAGGTACGGAAGAAGATATCACAAGTAAGGCAGAGTGGAAATCCAGCAATGAAGATATCGCTTTTGTCAGCGCGGGGGAAGTCACAGGTTATAAAACAGGTGAGGCTACGATCACAGCTTCTTATGGCGGCAAAACAGCTACAGCTACAGTATCCGTAAATGTGCCTGGTGATCTGTCTTTGTCTTCCAAAACGGCAACGATTGATATTAATGAGGACTATACTGCAACTCTGACGGCTACTTATGCGGATGGACGCAAGGAAGACGTGACACAGGATGCGGAGTGGGCTTCAAGCGCGGAAGATATTGCTTCTGTGTCCAAAGGAACGATTACGGGTAAAGCAGCCGGTAAAGCGGTTATTACAGCGACCTATAACGGCAAAAAACTGACAATAAACGTACAAGTGGGCCTTGTGGACCGTCTGGAAACAGACTCGCGCGTGATTGCGCTTGGTGCTCAGGAAACAAAGCAGCTGAAAGTAACAGGCGTTAAGAGTGGTGGCACAAAAACAGACGTAACCAAGGACGCCACTTGGACTACTAGTAATGTAAAAGTAGTTGAAGTTAGCGAAGGTTTGATTAAAGCGAATGCAAGCGGTAAGGCAACGGTCACTGCTTCATATGGCAAGCAAACCATTACGTTTACGGTAGAAGTGGACGTAGCGCAAAAGATTGAAGCGGATGCCATTGCGTTATCACTAAAATCCGGGGATCAAAAAACGATTGCGATTGTAGTTAAATCCAGTGATGGCAAAGAAAAGGATGTTACAACCCAAGCTGAATGGAAAACGTCCAACTATAAGGTAGCCACCGTCAAAAAGGGTCAGGTTACCGCGGTCAGCTACGGTAAGGCTAACATTCAGGCGAAGTTTGGCGGTAAGGTGATCAGCGTACCTGTTGATGTTGATACGCTTAAATACCTGCAAACGGACGAAGTCGCCTTGACTTTGAAGGCAGGGCAGCTGGCCAAGGTTACGGCTACAGCCACGTATAAGGATGAGTCGGAGAAGGATGTTTCCAAACCTGCTGTCTGGTCCTCGTCCAGAATTATTGTTGCGACCGTCAAAGACGGCAACATTAAGGCACAGGGCAAGGGCAAAGCTGTAATTACAGTGAAATATGCAGGTAAAATGACGAAGGTACAGGTAACCGTTCAGTAATCTGTTAAAATGAAAAGAAAAAGAGCAAGCATACGTCTAGAGACGATATGCTTGCTCTTTTCTTTTTTGAAGCTTAGAAGCTACGATTTATTCTTCTTGGTTGATGTGTTGCGTGTCAGTGATTCGGTCAAACGCTTGCCAGTGGGTGTCTGGGCCAAGCCGCCTTTGGCGGTCTCGCGGTGCTTCGACGGCATCGCGCTGCCGACTTCAAGCATCACGTCGATGACTTCGTCAGACGGAATGGCGCTGCGCACACCCGCCAAAGCCATATCCGCCGCGGCAAGCGCAGTCACGGCTCCCAGTCCGTTGCGCACGATGCAAGGAATCTCCACGAGTCCAGCGACGGGGTCGCAAATCAGGCCGAGCGTGTTCTTAAGAGCGAGGCCTACGGCGTGAACGGCCTGCTCAGGTGTGCCACCGCGTAGCTCCACCATCGCGCCAGCGGCCATCCCGATGGCTGAGCCAATCTCAGCCTGACAGCCTCCCTCCGCGCCGGAAATGAAGGAATTGTTGGCGATGACGTAGCCAATGGCTCCGGCTGCGAACAAGCCGTGCACCATATGCTCATCATCCCAGCCGAATCGCTCCTGCGCACTAATGAACACACCGGGGATGACTCCACAAGAGCCAGCAGTGGGCGTAGCCACAATACGCCCCATGGATGCATTAACCTCCGACACGGATAGCGCATAAGCCATGGCGAGTGCAGAGGCGTCGCCGGAGCAGGTTTCCCCTGCCCGCAGATACTCGGCCAGACGCTTGCCATCACCGCCCGTTAATCCACTGCGGGATACGGTGTCTTGTGTCTGACCACGATGAACGGCCTCCTTCATGACTTCATAATAATCAGACATTTGGCGGAAGATTTCTTCTTCCGTTGTATTCGTCTCTTGTACCTGCTCTTGAATCATCAGGCGGCCAATCGTGGTGGATTCCTCCGCGCATATGGCGCTGATTTCATGCAGATGGCTAAATCGCATCAGATTCAGCTCCTTTTTTCAAATTAATCATTTTAATTTCGTACATATGTGGTAAGGATCGTAGTTTTGCGATCAGTTCAGCCGTAGGAGGACTGTCCGTTTCGATGGCGGTAAGTGCTTCTCCATCTCGGCCTTTGCGATCCACATGCATATAGGCAATGTTAATGTCGGCAGCGCCGAGTGCTGAAGTCACCGCACCTAATGTGCCGGGCTTATCCGAGTGAAGAAGCACCAACGTAGCCAGCTCCCCGGTCAGGTTGACTCGGAATTCGTTGAGCTGCTGGACATGGATGCTGCCGCCGCCGATGGAGGAGCCCAGCAGTGTGCGCTGATCCTCACCCTTCCACAGTTCAAAACGGACGGTATTTGGATGGGGCGCGGGTAGTCCGCTGACGGCAAACTCCACGGCCATTCCAGCCTGCTCCGCCCATTGCTCGGCATCTGGAATTCGGTGGTCGTCTGTATCGTAATTGAGCAGGCCTGCGATGAGTGCTAGGTCTGTACCGTGTCCTTTGTAGGTGTCGGCGAAGGAGCCGTACAGTGTCATGCGGGCACGGTCCGGCTGCATCCCGAGCCAGTGACGGGCAACGCGTGCAAGCCGCACCGCGCCTGCAGTGTGTGAACTGGAAGGTCCGGTCATGGCCGGACCGATAATGGAAAATACATCTTTGAAACGCATGGTGTGGCCCCCTGTATGTTCTAGTACCATAGTATATGGTATTTCCGCGTTTGTGCGCAGCTATGACGGTTCCTAATGCTGACGTACAATGTGAGCGCAAAAAAGGACAGGATAAGGAAGTTTCCCTTATCTCTGTCCTCGTTACCTGAGAGTTTCGTGCGGTGTACTTACCGCCTTACCCCTTGGGTGGCTTGCGCTCTCTCCAGAGTTGCGTCAGATGACGATACATGGACCTGAGAGATTATCCGCCAGCCGGGTGCTGACGTCTTGCTCCTTCGGTGCCGCCAGCGTGTAAGCCCCTGGACAGACTCTCCCGTCATCTTCATTCGCGTATACCGTTCTACATATCTTTCTTAGCGTAATGTATGCCGTGCTCGGTGTCAATCGCAGGTTTCAATTTTTACATAAACAGGCGAGTTTCCGATAAAAAAGATTAAAATTTACATAATTATGGATGAAATCAGGAAGGAATTAGAAGATTGACAGCTAATCTGATAGAGGACAAGTACATTTATGGAATTATAGGAGGGATATTGACGTATGGTAAAAGGCTTGCGGTTCACAGGTTCACGCTTGAAAGGGGTGCTGCATCTAGCAGCGATCGTATCGCTGTTGATTGGGATCCTCGTTCCATTCGGTCAGGTCAAGGCAGAGGGAGCATTGACAGTAGACGAAGCACTTCAGCGCCAAGGCAGTGGAGGTACAGTGACGGTGGAAGGCTACATCGTCGGACATGCTACCGGATCGAAAACAGCTAATTTTTCTGCTCCGTTTGCGAATGATTTTAACGTACTGATTGCCGACCAGGCCAATGAACGTAGCACGTCTAATCTATTGGATGTGCAGCTGACATCTGCGTACAGAGGGCAATTTGGGTTAACAGGTCATCCTGAACTGGTCGGCAGCAAAATTCGCGTGACAGGTACGCTTGGTGCCTACAATAATTTTGGTGGAGTAAAAAGTCCAAGCGCTGTGGAACTGGTGAGTGGAAGCGAGCCGGGGGAACCAGGTGAACCTGACGAACCTGAACCTGGCAACCCGGGTCAACCCGGTACTACACTGCCGGATGGAAAAGGCAAAAAGGTGCTGTTCGATAATACGCACGCACAGACGGCTGGTGCAGCAGATTGGGTCATTGAAGGCGCCTTCTCCGACTTTGCCAATGGATTACGTAATGTAGGCTTTACTGTGGATCAATTGAACCGCCCTATTCCTTTTACTTATGGAGAACAGGCCATAACCTATGATAAGCTGCGCCAATATGATGTGTTCATCATCGGTGAAGCGAATGTGGCCTTTAAGGCATCCGAGCAGGCTGCCCTGCTGCAATATGTGAATAACGGGGGAAGTGTCTTCTTCATCTCCGACCATTATAATGCCGACCGTAACAAAAACCGTTGGGATTCCTCCGAGGTTATGAATGGCTACCGTCGTGGAGCCTATACTAATCCGGCCAAAGGCATGACTGCAGAAGAAGCTGCATCGCCGGCGATGCAAGGATTAACAAGCTCCGATTGGCTGGCGACCAACTTTGGTGTTCGTTTCCGTTACAATGCGCTTGGCGATGTAAATGCTACGGACATCGTAGCCGCAGATCAATCCTTCGGCATTACCAAGGGTGTACGCTCGATTGCCATGCATGCGGGATCTACGCTGGCTATTATTGATCCTACCAAAGCCAAAGGAATTGCCTATATCCCGACAGGTACAAAAAAATGGGGCAATGCAGTAGACCAAGGAGTCTATAACGGCGGAGGCCGTGCGGAAGGTCCTTATGCTGCGATCTCCAAGGTGGGTCAAGGCAAGGCAGCATTTATCGGTGATTCTTCCCCTGTAGAAGATGCTACTCCGAAATATGCGCGTGAGGAAAACGGACAGTCGAAAAAGACATATGATGGTTTTAAGGAAGTAGACGATGCCACCTTCCTAGTGCAAACGGTTCAATGGCTTGCGTGGAAGCAGGACTACACGAAATTATCCGATGTGGCAGGTTTAACGCTGGATCAACCGACGAAGCTGTTGCCGTTTGAAGAGCCTGCGGCTTCCACAGAACCGCAACCGGAGCCTTGGTCTGCTCCAGCAGCAGGCTACAAATGGTACGATCCAAGAACGTTCAAGTCAGGCTCCTATGGAGCGGCTTCGTAATAAACGCAAAAAATTTAGTGTAAGTGGTTGGTCGCTAGTTAGCCGTTTGGTCCTCTGTAGGGGATCAAACGGCTTTTTTGTGATGAAAATTAACCTGTGGTTGGTTATTTTATTACATTTTGTGCCAGGAAGGTCGCGCTACGGCTGGATCATTGATTTTTTAAATGATGTTGATAGCATAATCTTAATTGATATATCCATATACTGGTGATAGGATGTATTCAAATTATTCCGACAAAAACGGTATGTAATGTTTGTGGAAGGTTTTAACATCAAACATGGTGAGAATAAGCAGGACAAGACCATGGAGAATGGAGGAAGCGCGCGCATTGAATATCGAACCTGTGTTGGAGATTAAAGGATTATCCGTATCTTTTCGTATCAACGATCAATACCACCCGGCAGTCGATCATCTGGATCTGACGGTCAACCCCAATGAAGTGCTGGCTGTAGTCGGAGAATCCGGTTGTGGCAAAAGCGCGCTGGCGCTTTCCATCCCACAATTGCATGACATGGAGCGGACACGTGTCGAAGGAAAGGTTCTTTTTAAAGGCACGGATCTGATCCGTCTCTCCTCAGGGCAAATGAATAAAATCCGCGGAGCGGGCATTGGCATGATCTTTCAGGACCCGCTGACAGCACTGAACCCGTTAATGAGCATTGGCAAGCAGATCGAGGAAAATCTCGATTATCATACGTCCCTATCTACGAAGCAAAAAAGGGAACGTGTACTGGAGCTACTGGAAAGCGTGGATATACCCAACCCCGTACGTGTGTATGAACAGTATCCACATGAACTTTCAGGAGGGATGCGCCAGCGTGTGATGATCGCGATTGCCATAGCTTGCCGACCCTCACTTATTATTGCAGATGAGCCGACGACTGCGCTCGATGTAACCATTCAATCGCAAATTCTTGACTTGCTCAAACAGCTTCAACAGGAGACTGGAAGCGGAATTATTCTGATTACGCACGATCTTGGCGTTGTGGCCGAAGTAGCTGACCGTGTGGTGGTCATGTATGCCGGAGAAATCGTGGAAAGCGCTGATGTTTTTGAATTATTCCGGCATCCACAGCATCCGTATACGCGTTCCTTGCTAGCCTCCATGCCGGGATCGCATACCAAGGGAGAATCGCTGCATGTCATTGGTGGCATTGTTCCCTCATTGCAAGATATTCCTCGCAATAGCTGTCGCTTTGCTTCGCGTATTCCCTGGATTCAGCAGAGAATGCATGAAGACCATCCCCGATTAAAAGAAATTTCCCCCGGCCATTGGGTCCGCTGTACATGTTACCAGCATTTTCATTTTGAAGACGAAACAAAGGGAGAGGCTGCTCATGGCACTACTGGAGCTAAATGATTTGAAGGTTCATTATCCGGTGCGCGGTGGTTTTTTCCAGCGTGTTGTTGATCAGGTAAAAGCAGTGGATGGCGTGTCGATCAGCATAGAGGCAGGCCAAACATATGGGCTAGTGGGAGAATCCGGCTGCGGAAAAACGACGACAGGCAGGACGATTATCGGCCTGAATAAGCTGACGAGCGGACAGATTATTTTTAATGGAAAGGACCTTGCGGCTTTGAGTCGGAATAATCGCCATCCGCTGCGTAGAGACATTCAGATGATTTTTCAGGACCCCTATTCTTCGCTTAACCCGCGCAAGCGCGTATTGGATGTCATTGCTGAACCGCTGCGGAACTTTGAAAGGCTGAGTGATGAGGAAGAGCGGCGAAAAGTGCAGATGCTGCTGGAAAAGGTCGGCTTGAACGCTGATGCGGCCTACAAATATCCGCATGAATTTTCCGGAGGCCAGCGGCAACGGATCGGGATTGCGCGTGCGCTGACATTAAATCCAAAACTGATTATTGCTGATGAACCGGTATCGGCGCTTGATGTTTCTGTGCAGGCACAGGTGCTTAATTTTATGAAGGATGTGCAGCGAGAGTTCAAATTGACGTATTTGTTCATTAGTCATGACCTGGGTATTATCCGCCATATGTGTGACCAAATCGGCATCATGTACCGAGGTCGCTTAGTGGAACAGGGAAGCGAGCAGGACATTTATGAGCGTCCACAGCATTTGTATACCCAGCGGCTTATTGCCACCATTCCCAGTATTGATCCTGCGAAGCGGCTAGAAAATGCTCGAAAAAGGCAGAAGCTTTTATCCTCTTACAAGTCAGAGCTGCCCAAACATTTAGATACGAGTGGAAAGCCGTTCGCACTAAAATCAGTAAGTCCATCCCATCAAGTCGCGCTACCTTAAGGGAGGTACAGAATATGTGGAAATTTACAATGCGTCGACTGCTGGTTATGATCCCTCAACTTTTTGCACTGAGTGTGCTTATATTTTTCCTAGCTAAGGCTATGCCAGGGGATGCCCTGACAGGGCTCATCACTTCAACACCCAATCTGAATCCGGCTGCACTGGAAGAACAGCGGCAAAAACTGGGACTCAATGACCCGGTGTGGGTGCAATATGGGAACTGGCTCGTCCAGCTTGCTCATGGGGATCTGGGCAAATCTTATGTACATAAAATTAGCGTTACCGACTTGATTGGCAGTCGTTTGGGGAACACGTTCTTTCTGGGTGTAGTGATTCTGGTTCTGACGTATCTGATCGCCATTCCGCTGGGAGTACTCAGTGGTCGGTATCAGCATAGTCTGCTGGATAAAACCGTGGTGGGGTATACCTATCTCAGCTTTGCAACACCTCTGTTTATACTCGCGTTGCTGCTGCTGTACGTGTTTGGATTCAGACTTGGCTGGTTTCCAACCAGCGGCAGTGTGGATGTAGGTGTTGAACCGGGGACATGGTCATATTACGTGAATAAATCGTATCATCTCATACTACCGGCGGTTACAGGCGCATTGCTCAGTACGACGGCTACAATTCAGTATTTGCGCAATGAGGTCATTGACACACGCCTAAAGGATTTTGTGAAAACAGCACGTTCCAAGGGGGTACCCGAAGGAAAGATCTATTCCCGTCATATTTTCAAGAACTCTTTATTACCCATTGCTGCTTTTTTGGGCTACGACCTGACGGGTGTGATTGCCGGCAACATTTTCCTGGAATCTATTTTTGGTTATCCGGGATTGGGCCAGTTGTTTCTTCAGTCTATCACCCAACGGGACTTTTCAGTCGTGAACGCGCTGGTCATGATCTCCGGCTTCTTGGCACTATTAGGAACCCTTTTATCTGATGTCATCCTGAGCAAGGTCGATCCACGCATTCGAATTGAATAGCGAACAAGTCTAGAGAAAAGGAGGGGTTATGGTGTCTATGCAGGTGGAGGAGGTCTTCTCGCCGGAAATCATTCGTAAATCACCATCCAGTTGGTCTGTACTGCGTCGTGAGCTGGTACGTGACAAAATGGCCTTGATTTCCATTGGGTTTGTGGCTCTGTTCTTGATTTTTATTTATGCCTCTGTCCTGTTTGTCAATCAGGATGTAGTCACGACGGTCGATTTGGGCGCGATCCGCGAAGCTCCCGGCTCAGTGCACTGGCTGGGTACGGACCGAGCGGGCAGGGATATATTCGGCCAGTTGGTCATTGGGGCCCGCAATTCCTTTACCATTGGCTTTACGATTACTTTGTTATCCGCCGCCATTGGCTTGACGCTGGGCTTACTGGCTGGGTTTTATGGAGGAATGGTCGATAACATCATCATGCGAATCATTGATTTTATCCTAGTGCTTCCATTCTTGATGCTGGTTATCGTATTTGTCAGCATTGTGCCCAAAAGTGGCATAGGGTCCTTTATTTTCATTATGACTGCCTTTTTGTGGATTGGAAAAGCGCGCCTGATCCGGGCCAAGGTACTGTCGGAGCGGGAGCTGGACTACGTGCAGGCTTCCAAAACCCTTGGCACACCCAATTGGAAGATCATCTGGTTGGGTGTGCTGCCCAATCTCAGCTCTGTTGTGATTGTTAATCTAACGCTCAGTCTTGCAGGAAATATCGGGATTGAGACCGGGCTGTCCTATCTCGGCTTTGGCTTGCCAGAATCAACTCCAAGCTTGGGTACACTAGTGAGTTATGCCAATGACCCGGATGTATTGCAGAACAGCTGGTGGATGTGGTTGCCTGCCTCACTGCTTATATTAGTGCTGATGCTGGCGATTAATTTTATCGGTCAGGCGCTCAAACGTGCCACGGATGCCAGACAACGATTGGGTTAAACCGAAGTTCAAGGATAAGGACAACGACAAGGAGGGGTTTACAATGATTAAAAGCTGGAAAAAAGGAATTTTGCCTGTTCTATCTGCCATTTTGGTGCTTTCTTTGGCCGCATGCAGCGGCTCGCCTTCCACTTCGAGTGGAGCAAAATCGTCTAACGGTACAGGTGGGTCAGGGTCCGACAACAAGCAGGTGAATACGACTGCGCTGGCAAAGGGGGTCAAGAACGATAAACCCCCGATTAAGGGCGGCATCATCAATTATGCACTCGTGTCCGACACCCCTTTTGAAGGTATTCTGAATCCTGTATTTTATGATGGAAATCCGGATTTTGAAGTCTTCCAGTTTTTCTACCCTTCCATGTTTTCGATTGATTCCAATCTGAATATTGACGATAAAGGAGCGGCGACGATTTCCTTTTCCGCAGATAATAAGGCGGTGACTGTCAAAATTGATCCCAAACTGAACTGGACAGATGGTAATCCCGTAACGGCAGAGGACTATGCCTTTTCCTATGAAGTGATCGGTAACAAAGACTACGAAGGTCCGCGTTATGATAGTTTTATGACCAACATTGTAGGGATGGAAGATTATCACGCCGGCAAGACCAAAACCATTTCTGGCATCAAGGTGCTGAATGAGAAAGAGGTTACCATTCATTTTAAGGAACCTAATCCTTCGGTAAAGTCAGGACTCTGGTCCACACCACTGGAGAAGAAGGTGTTCCAGAACATTCCTGTGAAGGACATGGCCGGATCTGATCCTGTCCGTAAACATCCGATTGGCTATGGGCCATTCAAAATTAAATCTATGGTCACAGGTGAATCTGTAGAATTCGTCAAAAATGAAGATTATTTCCGCGGTGCGCCCAAGTTGGATGGCCTTCATCTGAAGGTGGTGAATCCGAATGTCATTACCGAGGCGTTGAAAAGCGGAGAAATCGACTGGGCCAGCTATCCGACCACCCGTTACAATGAGGCCAGTAATCCGAAAAATGTACAGTTTCTCGGTCAGGAGGAATTGTCTTATAGCTATGTAGGCTTTAAGCTGGGCAAATTCGATCAGGCCAAGAGTCTGAATATCATGGACCCGAACGCCAAGTTGGCGAACAAGTCATTACGTCAGGCCCTTGGCTACGCGCTGAATAATGAGCAGGTTGGCAAGCAGCTCTATCATGGGCTTCGGACTCCTGCGACATCCCTGATCCCGCCCGCCTTCAAGGGATACCATGATGTGAATGCGAAGGGCATTGCGTATGATCCAGACAAGGCGAAAAAGCTGCTGGACGAGGCAGGATATGTGGACACCAATGGAGATGGATACCGTGAGGACCCTAAAGGTAAGGAACTGGTGCTCCATTATGCAGCAATGAGCGGGGATGCGACAGCTGAATCGCTGGCGAAGTTTTATTTGCAAAATTGGAAGGATGTCGGGCTTCATGTCGAACTGGTGGACGGTCGTCTGCTTGAGTTCAATTCTTTCTATGACCGTGTGCAGAAGGATGACCCTGGCATTGATATTTTTGGCGGCGCATGGAGTACGGGTACAGATGTAGACCCTAGTGGGCTGTATGGACGCGGAGCCAGCTTTAACTACTCGCGCTTTACCAGTGAAGAGAATGATAAGCTGTTGCAGGAAGGGGTGTCTGTGAAAGCCTTTGACGACAATTATCGTAAAGATATATACAACCAGTGGCAGGCGTATATGAGCGAGGAGGCGCCCATTGTACCGACGTTATTCCGTTATTCGCTGGAGGCAGTGAATAATCGGGTAGCCAATTACGATATTACCCGTGGCAAGGAGTACGATGCAGACGTGTTTGCGAATATTACGTTGACTTCGGAAAAAGCAGAAGTAGATCAATAATCTAAAAAAAGCGCAATAACCTGCGAAGAAGCGCGAACCGGAATGATCCGATCTCGCGCTTCTTTTGACCTGTCCATGCAAACATTCTTGGATTTTCGAAGGGAGAGAAGGAAGACGGAAATACGTCAGCTTCAATACTTCATTGCCGTATGCGAGGAACTGCATTTTACGAAGGCTTCGGAAAAGATCGGTATCTCTCAACCCACACTTAGCTTACAAATTAAGGCGCTGGAGGAGGAACTGGGCATGACGCTCTTTGACCGCGCAGGCAAGAAAATTAAAATGACAGATGCCGGTAAACTGCTGCTACAACACAGTGCCCATGCGCTCAAGGGGTTACAGCAAGCAAAGGCATCCATTGAGGAGCTGCGTACCGAGCAACGTGGAAGTTTACGGATTGGTATCGCATTACCTGAGCTGGAGGAGCCTTTGCAAAAGATGCTTGCCCATTTTCATCGGTCATTTCCTAAAATCAGCTTGCACATCTGCCCATCCTTTGATGTAACAGAACAGCTGCTGGATAACCGTGTGGATGTTGGCATCACCCTACACTCGGGTACAGATGAAAGGCTTGTCCGGCTTCCTCTTCGCACAGAGAACTACTGTCTTATTGTCCCGGTAAACCATGCATTTTCCAACCGTTCTTCCATTATGCTGGACGAATTGAGGCATGTACCCTGGGCGATGCAGCCAGAATGCCATCCCGGCAGGAAGCTGATTGAGAAATGCTTTCGTGATCGCGGGTATCCCTTTGCAACCGTCTTGGAAACCAATTCTATAGCTTCAATCCTGCGCTGGGTGCAGGAGGAACTTGCCGTAACCTTACAGACGAAGTCTCTTGCGGCCGAACTGGATCGTTCGCATTTTTGCACGGTGCCTATTTTGCGTGGTGCGCCTCAAGGACAGCTAGAGTTGATTTATCGAGCTGACCGTTACCAGGGAGAAGCAGTGAAACGATTGATAGATAAGATACAAGCTGTGCTGACAGAGCGCTCCAACTAATGGCAACCGTGATGAGTATCACAAGCCTTAATGTGTACGAACCTCCAACCTGCGTGCAATCAGTGACATACTGTAATTAACGGCAAAGTACAGGAAAGCAGCGAACAGCAGAGCTGGAATGACAAAGGATTGATTTTGTCCACCGACGATCTGAATGTTATGCGTCAGCTCCGGCAAACTGATAATGACAGCCAGTGACGTATCCTTAAATAGGGAAATGAACTGGCTGACAATCGGGGGCACCATGCGACGAAGCGCTTGGGGCAGAATGATATGCCATAAGGTTTGAGAATAGCTTAGACCGGAGGAACGTGCGGCTTCCACCTGTCCTTTATGGACCGAATTCAGACCACTGCGCACAATCTCGGCGATCATGGCTCCCTCGAAGATTGACAGTCCTGTGATGGCTGCCCACTTGAGGGAAATTGAAAATCCGATGGATGGCAAAACCATGCCGATGAAGAAAATAATGAGCAATAAGGGCAGATTGCGAATCAGATCAATGATAAAGGCTGCAACCTGTGAGAGCACAGGTAAGCGGGTATAGCGCAGAATGCCGAATACGATACCAAGAGCGAAGCTGAATATGATAGAGTAAATGGCGACTTCCAGCGTGAGCAGGAAGCCCTCCAGTATAAAACGCACATTAGGCCATGCAAACAATCCACCGAAATCCATACGGGCTTCCCTCCTTAGGATGTTTTGGACAAGCGTCGCTCCATAAATAACACGAGAAAGCTGAGCGGAACCGTCAATACAAGATACAGCAGCGCCGTGATCGCATAGACTGTGATGGGCAGGAAGGTATCCGAGTTAATGAGATCCGAGTAATACATGAGATCCAGTCCGGCCACAATGGCCAGCACGGAAGAGTTTTTGACCAGATTGATGAATTGGTTGCCGATTGCAGGCAGTACAATTTTGATGGCTTGCGGTAAAATAATGCTGATCATCGTCTGGTTGTAATTCAACCCGGAGGATATTGCCGCTTCAAATTGTCCTTTGGGTACAGATTGAATGCCGGCACGTATAGCTTCTGCAATGAAAGAGGCTGTGTACACAGTCAATCCAAGCGTTCCAGATACAAAGCCATCCAAGGGGATGCCCAAAGTGGGAAGACCGAGATAAAAAAACAGTACGACAATCAGCAATGGAATATTGCGGATGACCTCTACATAGACAGTACCGATCCAGTTTAGCCATTTAAAAGGTGCAATTCGGAAGATGGCAATGATAGCGCCCAGAATAAAGCTTCCGATCAAGGCAATAACACTAGCTTGAACGGTATGAAGCAAGCCCTCTCTAAAACGGTCGCCATGATCGAGAAGTACGTTGATATCAAAAGTAAGCATCTACGGGTATACCTCCTTATCCAGAGCTAAGAAAGGAAGGAGCACGCAATCGCGGCTCCTTCACAAGATCATTATTCGGGTTTAACCCCAAGCCATTGCTCATGCAGCTTATCGTATTCACCATTGCTTTTCAGTTCCTTGATCGTATCATTAATGGCTTGCAGCAGTTCGGTTTGTCCCTTCTTCACTGCGATACCGTAAGGTTCCTCTGTGAAGTTCCCGCCTACTAGGGTATAATTCGGATCTTGCTGCTGCATGCCAAGCAGAATAGAGTTATCGGTCGTCAGCGCTTGCCCTTTACCTGCCTTGAGGGCGTTGAAGGCATCCTGATAGTTTTCAAACTCTAAAATCGTTGCTTTAGGCGCTTTTTCGCGGATATTTTTTGCGGAGGTAGAGCCTTTAACAGCGAGCACCTTGGTATCGGGAGTCAGGGACTCCAGACCTGTGATCGGGCTTCCCTTTTTCACAAGCAGGGATTGCCCTGCATTAAAGTAGACATCGCTGAAATCGACCTGTTTTTTGCGTTCATCCGAAATGGTCATCGTGGCGATAATAGCGTCGATGTCCCCATTTTGCAGTAAGGTGATTCGTGTTTTGGACGTGACTTCCTTGAGCTCAAGCTTGGTTTCATCACCAAAAATATGCTTGGCTACAGCCTTGGCGATGTCGATATCAAAGCCCTCGACCTTCCCGCTAGCCGGGTCTTTTAGTCCGAACAACTTGGTATCGTACTTCACCCCAATGACCAGCTTGCCACGCTGTTTGATGGCTTCCAGCCCGTTGGAAGCTGCTGCCTCATTTCCTGACGTTGTTGCTTCTTGCTTGCCTCCACAGCCTGCCAAGACGAGCAGACAGGATAATGCAACCAGCACCAAAGTACTCCACTGAAATCTTTTTCTCATCAAGATGATCCCCTTTCGATTTTTATTCCATTAATAGTCTGTTTAATGATGAATCAGACGGCTCAGGAACAGGCGAGCCCGTTCTTCACCCGGATTCTGAAAAAACTCAGCAGGTTGGCTATCTTCCAGGATCTGTCCTTTGTCCATAAAAATCACGCGGTCTGCCACTTCACGGGCAAAGCCCATTTCATGAGTGACGATGACCATCGTGATGCCCTGATGGGCAAGCGAGCGCATGACATCCAGCACCTCTCCGATGGTTTCGGGGTCCAGGGCTGAAGTAGGCTCGTCAAACAGCATAATTTTCGGATTCATCGCGAGTCCACGGGCGATCGCCACCCGCTGCTGCTGTCCACCGGACAATTGGGCGGGGTAGCTCTGTGCCTTTTCCTCGATTCCGACACGCTTCAGATAGGTGAGGGCTGTTTGAATAGCTTCTTCTTTCGGGATGCCCAGTACCTTCATCGGTGCCAGTACAATGTTCTCAATCACCTTTTTATGGGGGTAGAGATTGAAATGTTGGAATACCATCCCGATATTGCGACGGAAGGCATTAATATCAATCTTTTTGTCATGCACAGGGACATCGTTAACGATTAGCTCCCCATCGGATATCGTTTCCAGACGATTGATGCAGCGAAGCAGGGTGCTTTTACCTGAGCCGGAGGGACCGATGATGACAACGACCTCGCCCTCCTTAATCTGAAGATTGATGTCTTTAAGTACATGAAAGTGACCATAATGCTTGTTGACATTGCGAAAATGGATCAGAGAGCTCACCCCTTTTTTGACTTGAATACATCGCTTAGTAGACGACTGACATGATTAAGCTCTATTAGAATTTCAAAATTTCTCTCATGATACTATAAGCTTACAATAAAAAACAAGATTTTATGTCAATAAACTTTACGTAAAATATGTTTTTGAATGTATTTTTACTAGTTTTCTGTTATTTTTATGATGAAAACGAGTATGGATCCACAATTTAATGTTATTAAATCTTACATAGTTTGTTGACCTTCGACATGCAGAGGGAGAAACGTGACAAAAGCAGCGCTATGTTTTACAGTAGGGGAGAAGGAATTTAGGGTAAAGGAAGGATAGACAATGACGAAAGCTATTTCACCGCTAGTCACGGCATTGGGCATGGAGCCCCATCCAGAAGGCGGCTGGTACAAAGAGATGTGGAAGGCCAATTTTCAAATTCCGAAGCCTGTACTGCCGGATGTGTACTCCGGTCCGCGCTTTGCAGCTTCGTCTACGTATTTCTTGCTGCATCCGGGTGAGTTCTCCGAGTGGCATGTGGTCCATTCTGATGAGCTGTGGCTATACCATAGCGGAAGTCCTATAGAGCTAAAATTGGGTGGAAGTGGAGAAGAACCTGGCGAAGAAACGGTCATTATCGTTGGTGCAGATGTGGAGGCAGGACAACATCCACAAGCACTCGTACCAGGAACAGTATGGCAAACGGCACGTCCGCTGGGGGATGAGCCTGTGCTGGTAACCTGTGTTGTTGCACCAGGATTCCACTTTGATGATTTCAAGCTGATTGCCAAGAATTCAACTGAAGCATGATGTGAACTATGGCGGGTGTATTTCTGTAAACGAGCAGGAATAGCCCGCCTGATTTATTTTATCCATAGGAATGGGCGATTTAGCTAGGTTTAGGTGCTTAACTTGGCTTGAACAATGAGATGATGGGTGGGATTCACGAGAGGGTCGCATGTAATTAGCGTGAGCAGCTTATGGTTTTTGAAGCTTTTCAGAACAGACACGTCCATTGGATCGACTACCTTTATGCTGTAAACTTTATACATATACTGGCTACCTTGAGCGTTAACAACAATTTTATCTCCAATCTTCAGTTCATGAAGACGATTAAATAAACGTCCGGGAGTACGGGCTCGATGAGCAGCAATAGCAGCATTCCCCACTTGTCCCAGCTTTCCCGTTTCCGGCATATGTACTGCCGCATATTTCATGTTTTTCCTCGTTGCGCCTTCCAACACAGGGAGCTTTAAAGCAATACGACTTATGCTAATAGTGGCTATAGGAGTTTGTTCATTAACGCTGGCATTGGGAGCGGGGGATGGAAAGGCATGTTGCCGTGCCTCACTAACCGGAGCTTCCGCTACCCGAGTGGACAAGCGAGCATAGCTGTCTGCAAGACTAGAAGGCAATACCGAATTGCTTTTTTCTAGTGATAACTCCGCTGCTTGTAACAGCTTGTGTTGTTCTCGATCCTCATTCCATTCGGTCGCTTTAGGAAACAAAATAAAGAGTAAGCCCAACCCAATAAACAGATATGAAAGTTTACGCAGATTCAGCAATCTCATCTCCCCTAAGCAATGTACGGATGATACATACTTTGAAAAAAAAAGCCCCATTTCCGTCTCATTCCACTCGGGAATGAGACGGAAGATCAGGGCAGGTAGATTGCATTTATTTTTTGTTTGTCCGTCTAAATTTCAAAAATACGCCGCTTATAATCATGGCGATGCCTGCCAAATAAAACGGAACGGGGCTACTTTCTCCTGTTTGGGGCAACTGATGCACCGCAGGTGGCTCCTCTGGCACTTTCTCTGGATCATGGAGACGGATTTTAGGTTTGGGCTCGTCGTTCGGCTCCACTGGAGGAGACGGATCTTGATGAGGCATGACGGCTGGTGGTTCAGGCAGTGCTTTGGGTTCCTCCCGGGCTGCTGGCGGCGGTGTGGGTGCGGGTTCCTCCCGTGGAGGGACAATGTCCTCCGAAGGCCTTGGCAGTGACGGAGGAACGGTTATAGATGGTGTCACGGGCACCTCGGGATCTTTATCATGTTTTTTCCCGGAGCCTCCTGCTGGGGGAGACGGCTCTGGGTGGGTAGGTGTGCCTGGGTCTACAGGTGTTTCGGGTTCGTTTTTCTTTTCTTTACGATTGGTGATCACAACCTTCTTTATGCCAGAGCTTTGTTGGAGTGCTGCGTCTATTCTGATCTCAAGTTTACCCTCTGTTATTTCATACCCCTCCGGTGCTGCCAATTCTTCCAAAATGTAATCGTCATGAAGCAAGGAGGAAAAGATGATTTTGCCTTCCGCATTGGTCGTTTGTATAAGCGGTACTCTTTTTTGTCCCTTATCATAGAGCGCAAACCGGGCGCCAGGCAGTACTCTGTCGGGAGCATCCTGATCCACCTTGGTCAGTTCAAGAGTTTCGGTTACGCCCCCACCAGAACCGGAGCCAGAAGACGTCCGTACGATGATTTCCTGACTGGTTTCCCGCAGTTCTGTCGTCAAACGATCTCCTGCAAAAGCAACCTTGTTGCTCACCTTAGCTTTATCCTCAGCATGAATGAACGATTGATATTCAAGAATAAAAGCAGTGGAAATATCCTTGGCAAAAGTAAGCTCAAAAGTTTGCTGGCCCTGAGTGTCTGTCTTGATGTGAAGCCAGTAATCTCGGTTTTTGATTAATTCGGTGCCCTTGGTGGTATTTCCATTGGCAGCCATGATTGTAGAGTATAAATGGAAGGAATCTTCAATTAAGATTTGGTTGCTGCTAGGCTGATCGACTATTTTAGCGTTGGACACATGTGATTGTCCTTCATTGATACGAATGCTCCAGTCGATCTTATTTCCATTTTGTGCGCCGGCCTTAGACACATATTCCCCGCCATGAGGTACCGTAACTTGGGCTGCCCAATCGGAGACGGTTTTTTGTCCATCCAGTAGAAGAGCGCGATTATGAATTTCCTTTTCAATCAATTCTCCTTCCAATGAAGCTTGAAAGGTAATCCAGTACGGAGTCTGTATCGGCTTCTTGAACTGGATACGCAATTCATTACCATTTTGCTCAGTGGGGAGGATCGTCGTATATTGATCTGCCGGGATTTCAGCCCCTTTTTGTACGCCATCCCACCATCCCAGCAAGGTCATATCGTATACTTTTACGGAGCCAGGCAGTAACCTCTGACCTTGCAATAAGACATCTCTCACTTCCGCATGATTCAGGATCTTGCGATTATAGTTGGCTTTAATATCCCAGGTAATGAGTTTGGAGCTCGCATCATAGCTTCCTTGCTTGGCCCCGTTCCGTTGTGTCATAAAGTCCGGCCAGATCGGGCATTCCACCTCATGCGACGATGTTTCACCATTTTCATACTGATAATCTATAAAGGATTTGTTGCGAAATTCGGGCTTCGTCGTATCTGTTTTCCAGTCATTATTATAGATGGTTGAATATTTGATCGTATAAGCTTTCTGAATCGTTTTATGAAAGATAAGTGTAAACCCTTGTTTATAGTCCGCTGATCGTGGAACTAGCTCATAATCCATGGGCGCGAGTAGTTCCGTTGTACCGTCAACACTTTGAATTTTCAGGGTGTCGGGCAACAAGGCGAGGCCCCCATTAGGGAACACATCCTTAATGACAATATTTTTCATGGTGTATGAGTCTGTATTAATGGTGATCACCCAAGGTATGACTTTCGTGTTGTAATTGGGCGTGTCATACATTTTAGTCATAACTCCGCTTGTGATTTCCGTCGATATGATCTTCTGGGTTCCATCTGTGGTGATGATGTTTGTAACTTTTTCATCTTCATAGACGCGGCCTCTAGCCTGGGTCTGATATCGGATGGTATAGGCTGAATCTACGTCGAAGTTGAATTGAAGTTTGAAGCCGTTACGGTCGGGATAGTCAACCGGGATGACGGTGTACGCCCACGATGGAAGCTCCTCCAGTGTATTTCCCTTAAATACTTTCAAAGAACCGGGCAGCAATTTTTGAGTTTTGTTGAAATGATCAATTAAAAGGGCTTTGGCTTCGGGGATTTTTGTCTCGCCAAAGTTATATCTTATGGCCCACGAGAGTGTTTGTGTGGCATGATCATACTTTTCAACTTTTTTGGACAAAAATTCACCACGCTCCACCTGAACTGTAGCGGTGGCAGCAACGTTATCTATCGCATCCCCTGAAAGCGTCGCTGTGTTGGAAAAGCGAGTTTCGTTGCCAGTAATGCGGGTGGAGTATTGGATCTGATAGGCAGTGCTAATGCTAGCATCTTGAAAACGAATTGCAAATCCGGTCCCGGCTTGATCCGATTCAATGGCGTATTTACTCGCATTCACTAGGTCTTTGACAACGGTCGTGCCATCGATATTGACTTGCAGATGATAGAGTCGGATAGAGCCTCTCACGAGTTCCAGTCCTGAAGGAGTTGGATCAGTAATGAGGGCGTGTTTAACGGTGTTTAGCTGTTTGTTCACATCAATGGCCCAGTCGATCTGGTGGGTGCCATTTATTTTTCCTTGCTTGCTTAAGGTTGGCCCTGACTGGGGCTTCACATTTACGATGACCGTTTGAACCCCGCCTTTAATTGGAATCGCAATGATGACTTCTGTGCTGCCTTTCACCGTTTCTTTTGTGAATTCGGTTTTAATTTGCAGTTTGCCGCTGACATGGGAATGGTTCTCTACATATTGGTTAAAGGTCATGATGACCTTACCCTGACGATCTACTGTAAAGAACCCCACGGTCCCGTCTGTAGTCACTAGCGGAGATGAGATATCAGTGTAGATGACAAACTGTTCTGGTAAGTGAAAGGTGAAGGTATCCCCTGCTTTATAAGTATCGTCAGGAAGCTCCCATTCATAGCCAAGTTGGATGGCTGATCCAATGTCGAACGTACTACCTGGATTATATACCGCATCAATGACACGTCCGGCTTCGTCCGTTAGACTCAACTTCGTTAGTATACTCTGGGGAGCTGCTTCCTTTTGAGACTTTGAATGAGCTGCTCCTTGCACGGAAGGGACAGTGTTTGGCGGAACCTCCTTAGGGGGTTCAGGGTTTGGGACCGCATATACAGCATCCGTAACGGTTGTAGGATCGGATACAGCACTGTGCGGCAGTTCAGGGGCAGGAGGATCTGCGTAAGCCAGTGTGGTGCTGAAAAAGCTTTGGACAATGAGCAATAAGGCAATAATCATGACATTTATTTTGGTTCCCATGCTCCAAGTGATTCTCCTATTCATCGTAATATGGCAAGCTTCGGCGGTTATGTTGTGTTATATTGTTTTCCTTCCCTCCTCCTAGTTCGAAATTAGTATATTCAGCATGCTAGGTTGACATGACTACCCCAACAGAAAAAAACCTTGATCATAGTGATCAAGGTTTTTTCTTCGAGAGAGGTATAGCAATTTTGTGATGGAGCTATGTAAAAAGGCATAATAAAAAGCTCGTTCACCTGGTAACTGGCTGCCATCCGAGTAGGAAGGCCCTATAGTTTTGCGTCACTGTCTTTCGACAGCTTTGCCATTAGCTTGAATAGCTTGTGCGTCTATCGTCTATCAAACGGAGTACAGGAGACCTCCTATTTACAGTTTGGAGCGGTTTCCCCATTTTTTACGGAAGGAATGAGGTGTTTCCCCTACATGTTCCTTGAATAGGTTGATAAAATGGCTCGTATTGGGAATCCCAACGTACCTTGCGATATCCACAATGGATATGTCACTGGTTTTAAGCCATCCCTGAGCGGCTGTGATCCGGACATTAATGAGATAATCAATTGGAGAAAATCCAATCTGTTTTTTGAAATTTTTAGCAAGATTAAATTTGTTTAGGTTGAACATGTCTGCCAGCGAGTCCAGCGTAATTCGCTCACAGTAGGACTGGTCCAAATACTGCTGCACCTGACGTACTTCGCTGAGTGTTCCAGCATTTACATACCGATGATCATAAGGATGCTGCAAAATATACGTCAGTATTTCACCAATGAGTCTGGACGTTAGTAGCTCGCCGGAAAGGCTTCGATCAGACTGCCCGTAGATTAGAGCATGCAGCTTGTCCAATATAACATATGGATTGTGCAGGGATATTACCGGTTTATTATGCTTGGCAAATTGTTCGTAAAAATGTTCGATCAGGTTGCCGTACAGGTATAAGCTGATAAACTCCCAGGCTTCATCACCGGAGGTGCTATATTGTAAATATTCATCGCAATTAATAAAAAACAAATCATGAGGCTTTAAAATATATTTCTTGTCCCGGTACAGTAATTCTCCCTTACCAGACAGCGTAAAAACAAGCAAAAAGGAGGTGAGTTCTTTCCTTTCTATTGTAAAATCAGAGGTTTTTTGGAAATAGCCTAATTCCTGAATATATAAAAGGGATTGCTTGGCAAAAGCGGAGGGAGTGCGCACAATTACGACAGGTTCGCCGTTCCAGAGGCCCTCGATGTTTTTTTGGTCTGTTGTCATATTCAATTCCTTTACAAAAAAGCAATTTTATCTAGCTTATCTTGGTTTGATGTACCAATATATAATGGCTGATTAAACATGATTTACTATTTAATAAAAGTTTATTTTATCACATTAAATATGTCTATATATCAAAATTTGTGTTTGAGCTTTATAGAAGCCTCGCTTCTTATGGATATTCAACCTGGTTATCCGTATAAAAGGTCGAATATTGTTGAAAGAATTCTGAGGTCATCATGGATTCAAATCCTTTCCGGGGTCAAATATAGGATAGTGTTGAAAAAAATATCTTACATGCCCATTCAACTTTTCCATTCACTTCTCCTTTCGGTTTACGAAATTTAGGACTTGGTTCTGATAAAATGGTTCGTAAGGCTTATTATTGAAAATGAGATTTTGGACCCAGTGTTGTGATTTGGTTCACGAACATGAATGTAAAAAAGAGAGATATATGCATAAAAAATTACGCAAAAAATGTCCTTATGTGTTGAATTATAAGTGCTCTCAACTTTGGAAATTACACAGGCAATGATATGATGGGTAATATATGTATAGTTGCTTAACTTATCGATAGTCAGTTTGGAGGATTACAGGATGGAAAAACCCAAAAATACGAAAACCGCAGCGGCTTGGTCGCTCGTTATTCTAGGGGCAGGCTTTGCAGCCACCGTGCCCTTCCAGCAATATGGCTGGGCTCGATTGTTAGCCGGAGCCTTTGAGGCAGGACTTGTAGGGGGACTGGCAGACTGGTTCGCTGTCACAGCATTGTTCCGTCATCCGCTAGGCATCCCGATACCACATACGGCGCTTCTCCCTAAAAATAGGGACAAGCTCACGAATGCATTGGTGAATACGGTGGAAAATAACTTGCTGAACAAAGACAGCATTGCTTCTAAAATCGCGGACATTCGTTTGGCGGAGCTGATGCTGGGCGGTGTGGAAAAAGGATTGCGTACACCAGAAGCAGCAGCATCGATAGATGTGCTCGCCAAGCGGCTCGTCCAGTCGCTCCCGCTCGCGGAATTGGCTCCGATTATCGTGGCTGAGATCAAGCGACAGGTGACGGACATCGATGCCGGACCACTACTGGAGGCGCTTGCCCGCCAATCCAGTGAGAAGGGCTATGATATTCGTGCACTGGATTACACGCTGGAGCAGGCGGAATCCTGGCTTTTGCGACCGGAAACAGGCTATACACTTGGCACCTTAGGGATGCAGGCTGTCAGTGGTTTGCAGGTGAGCGGGCTGATGCAATTTGCCTTGAACGCCTTCCTCGGCTATCTGAACGAAGAGCGCATGGGTGAAATGATTCGTCATTTCCTGCTGGATCAGGTAGCAGAGCTGCAAAGGGAAGAGCATCCGCGCCGTCTGGCAGTGATCGACGGTCTAAGAACACAGGTGACCCGATTGGCAACGAAGGATACGGTTCAGGAAGGGCTGAACGGCTGGAAGGATAGCCTTATTGAAGCTTGGGAAGGCGAAGCGTCCGTGCTCGGTAAAATGGAAGAGCTTCGTACCCGCTTATTGAACTATATGGAAGACGAAGACTATGTGCCGACCTACATTTTACCGTTACTGGATCGGATGCTGGCTGATTTAAGAGGGAATACCGAATTGCTGGACAAAATTAATGCACGAATCGTGGAAGGAATTACTAGTCTCGTGGAAGCCAATCATAGCCGGATTGGTAACCTGGTGCGCGAAAATGTAGACAAAATGGATAACAAATCCCTGATTGCACTGATGGAGGACAAACTGGGACAGGATTTGCAGTGGATACGTATTAACGGCGCAGTAACAGGCTTCCTGATCGGTATTGTACTGACAGGTATCCGTATGCTAATCCAATAATACAGAAAAAGCTACAGATAAGGTTGTGGAAGCATGAGGCTTTGGCATGAACAATTGATTGGCAAGCTGCCCCGTCCCCAACTGTTGGGACAACATCGTGAGTGTTGTGCCCTGCGGGGGAACGGGTGGGGAAAGCCACACGCCACAGTGAATTATGTGTTCGACTATCACCCCATGCTGCTGGTACGCTATCATAAGCTCATTATGGACGAAATGAAAAGCAGAGGATACAATGTTGATCCACTATGGGAACAGCCATTGTATCGTGGTAAGCAGTGTGAACCTTGGGAAGCGGAGCTAGGCGAGGAACTGGCAGGCGCGGACGCATATGTGGAGCATGATGACGAATATATGAAGGAGTGCCTGGATAACCTGGCTTCCAAAGGAATTTTAATAGAGATTGAAGTGATCTAAAAAAGCGGGCTGCGGTGTGTTCATCATTCAGATGAAGCGCCGTAAGCCCGCTTTTTAGATGCTTTAATGTCCAAGGTTTGGAAGGGTATGAGTCGCAGGTTACAGGACCCAACGTGTAACTTTCTCCAGTGGTTGTCTGGATTTTTCCCGCTTGGGTTCATGAGCACGATAACCGAAGGCAGCGATGACTGAAATATCCAGCAGCCCGTCCTCCAGCAGGCCTTCTTCCTCCAAAATGGCATGCACCTGATCATAGTTAAAGCCTTCAATCGGGCAGGAATCAATGCCGATCTGAGCTGCCGCTGTCATCATATTACCTAAGGCAATATAAGTTTGCTTGGAGGCCCAGTCGAATAACGTGCGTTCGTTTTCCAGCAGGCGTTGGTTTTCACCTTGGAAAATCTTATAGCGGCCTGGTAGGGAGGCAAAGTCTTCGTCAGACATACCCTTCACCTCTTTATACATGTACTCCACGTAAGGTGAATCATAACGGACATCCTTACGTGCCAAAATCAAAACGACATGGCTGGCCGCTGGGATCTGCTTTTGACCACCACTGGAAACCGCAGCCAGTTTTTCTCTCAATGCCTGATTTTGTACGACTACAAACTGCCAAGGTTCAAATCCTACGGAGCTTGGGGAAAGTCGTCCAGTTTCGAGAATGAATTGAAAATCCTCCTCCGGTATGATGCGATTAGGGTCGAATTCTTTCGTGGCATGTCTGAATAGAAAGGCATCCAGAATTTCCTGTTTTTTATCTGATGTATTGGACATGAAATGTACTCCTTTAGATTTGGGTTTAGTTGGTGCTCCATTGGTTTTCTGCTACTATAATGAGAGTTGATATCGAATATATAGTCATCATATAGAAAGTTTTTTGCGGGAACAAGTACGCACATATTTGTACCTTGTAGGTCTGGGGCTATTAGTCTACAACCTGTAGAAAGAAGGGGAATACATGGCACAGGAGATGGAACATACAGTTAGCGTTAATTTTGGGTGTCCTGTCGCGACAACTGTTGGGATTATAGGCGGCAAATGGAAGGGGGGCATCTTGTATCATTTGACCACAGGACCACGGCGCTATAATGAAATTCGACGGACCCTCCCTAATATTACACAGCGGATGCTAACCTTGCAGTTGCGCGAATTGGAGCGTGATGGCATTGTGCACCGTGAAATTTATAACGAGAACCCACCGCGTGTGGAGTACTCGCTTACCCCGTTGGGAGATACGCTAAGACCGTTGCTGGATTTTATGAGAGACTGGGGTGTCTTCTACGGAGAACAGGGTTGCGAGCCTGTGGCGACAACTTCCAAGTCAGGCAAGCATTTTGCTAAAATAGACATGAAAAAAGCCCACCGATGATTTCATAGCAGACGCATGAGAATCATTAGCGGGCGGAATAAGAACGGGATATCTTTATAAAATATAATCTTATTTAAACTCGATGGCTTCGTTCATCTGTGCCCAGGCTGTTTCTCCGATGATGCCCAGACGCCAGATCGCGATTCCTTTGAGGTCATAACGTTTGGCTAAACCGATCTTGGCGTTAACGGTGCTGCCTTTTTCGCTACCCATTGAAATTCCCAAAATGAGCTTATCCCGCGAGGTTTCCTTCAACGCCAGTTTTATGGCTTCGTCCACTTTATCTAGTGGCTCAGGCGTAGATTTTTGTCCGTAATCATAGGCCATGATGATCAGATCGTCCGCCAGATTACCCAGCGTCTTGTAATCATAACCAGTGTAAGAGCTATTCAGCGGATGCAGAACGACGGTGAGCTTGAGTCCCGCTTGATGCGCTTTGGCCGATAACTTTTTAATAAAAGCGTTGTAATCAGAACGAGCTTTGGCCTTATCGCCGCTCCAGCCTAATCCTTCAAGATCTAACGTAATGCCCTTGAACTGCTTATCGGTGGCAGTGCTGACGATTTGGGAAATGGTTTGTTCTTGAAGCTGCGTATTTTCCAAAACCTTGGTTAGCTCATGATTACCGTCTACAGAATAAACCATCAGGTAAGGGGAAGTCCCCTGGCTATCTGCTTCTTGTAGAATAGACTCAGGCGTTACAGCTCCAGCGGCTTGAGGCCATTTATATTCTTTGCCGGTCGTCGTGAACTGTCCGTTTGTATCAATTCGGCTCCAGCCGAAGGCAACGGCATTAAAATTCGGTATTTTGGATTTTTGGTCAAAGGAAGACAGCGCATAGAAGCCTACAGTATACATAGCTTCACGTGGCGATGTAATAGAGACTGTCCGTGTTCCCTGATTCCAGTTGACTGTGGCTCCAAACTGTTGCCCGAAAAAGCCCAGCGGAATCATCGTGCTGCCGCGCACGGTTTGCGGTGCGGCTGTTAGTTGAACGGTTTGTCCGTCTACTGTGGCATTGCGGCTCCCCATTTTGAGAACCACCTGCTTGGTTGCATTGCCTTGTGCTTTGGTAGCGGTGATGCTTTGGCTGGCTTGATCCCATTTCACTGTAATGCCCAGAGCCTCAGAAATTGCGCGAAAGGGAACCATCGTCGTGCCGTTCATCATGGCAGGCTGTACAGGGAACGGCAATGGATATCCGTCCAGCATGATGCTGATCTTACCCGCATCCGCTTGTGCCATAGGGCTATAGATTCCCGCTGCGGTACTCAGAAGGATAACGCTAGATAACAAAGCCTTATTTACGATTTTCATCCTATGATCTCCTATGCTCAATAGATTGCAATGCTATCATGTTAGAATCGTGAGGTTTCTACCATTTTACCAAAAAAATGATAGATAGGTGAATGTGAAATGATAGGATGAGATAAATCTGAGTATTTGTTTAAGCTGAATAGTATAAGAAAAACATCGTTATTTTTCATATAAAAAAAGCTGACACCTTTTAAAACGGTGTCAGCCTTTTCTTTTTAAAACAGTTTTATATTTTATTGTAACCCAGATTATTTGCGGCGTTTGAGTGCAATGCCGACAGCTACGGCACCAAGAACGACTGCAATGATCGAGAGGACAAGTGCTGTGGTTTGTGTAGCAGAGCTGGCTGGAGCAGAAGCAGCAGGGGCAGCCTCAGCAGCATTGTCCGAGGTAGGTGCGGTGCTGCTGCTATCTTTAGCCGTATCTGTGTTTGCATGACCCTCTGCGGTGCCTGCCGAATCATGTCCGCTGTCTGCGGCAGGAGCAGGAGTTTCCGGTGTGGCATCCGCCGTGATTGTAGTAATGGAATGAGGATTGTTACTTCCTTCATCGCCTGTCCATTCCACAATACTTCCGTCACTGTAATATTGGAAGGCGTCCCAGGCTGCTGCAGTATTCTGATCTGCATTTTGTGCTACAAAGCTGAACCGTTGGTACTGACCCGCTTGGATTCCGTCTTTTTCGGACGTCCAGGTGACGGTAGTTATTTTGCCAGAGCTGTCTTTTTCGGTGGCTACCTTCCATTCCGGTACTGGCTCGTATTGTTTGAAAACGACCTCTTTGGGAATTTTCAAGGCCACTTTAGTGGTTGGAATGTTTTTTTCCACAGGCACTTTCAACGTGTACGTTTCCCACGCATTAGGTTGTGAAACGGAAGGCTTGACCGTCACATGCGCACTGGCCATACCTGCAAAAAGCAAGGCACCAGCCGCAATTAAACCCATGGAAGTTGCTAACCTGGAAAACCTGGATTTTGCTGTTTGAATCGTTGTATTCATATTTATTTCGCTCCTTTTAAGAATAAGATAATTATTTTTTACCGTCTACTTGCAGAGTGAATTCAACATCAACCGCATCGAGTGATGCTGTCAGAGCATGTACTTTTACCGCCCATGTTCCTTCGGAGGTTATCAATTCCTGACTGCGGAAAGGCTGTTGCTGCTTCACGGGCAGAACAAATTCCTGTTGATCTTGGTCAGGATTAGCTGGCATAAGCGTTAATGTGACCTGCTGGATTCCTGAAACGGCAGCCCCCTTGCTATCCTGAACGGATACCTTAAATTCATTGCTGCCCACAGCATTAGGGCTGACTGCCAGTGTAACGCTGTATTCGCCAGTAGTGCGAGTCTCCTCAAACGGTACAGCAGGTGCCTGGCCAGGTGACAGGTGAGTGAGCACCGCTGCCAGTAGCATCACGAGCAGACCGACGGACAGCTCGGTACGCAATCCTCCGACGGCTCGCTTGCTCGCCGCCGCTTGCCGAGCGCTGCGAAACTGGCTGGCTGCGAAGACCAGCATCACTAGCAGTAGCGCTGCTTTACCAAGCAGAACGAGTCCATAGGATGTGTTCAGCAGCATGGAGGGAGCCGGAATGTACAGCACCGCTCCATAGATACCAGTGGCGAGTAGCGCCGCCACCATAGCCATGCCCCAGCCAGCGAAGCGGCGCAGGGCCGTTTGTCGCAGAGTTGCCTGCACGGATACAGGGAGCTCCAATCCGGCAACAGGCAGACACACCACCATGACGGCAAGTGATCCGATCCAAAAAGCTGACGCTGCAAGATGGACGAAATCTGCCACAATGGCTGGAGCCGGGTGGGTGGCTGCTGCCGGATGCCCGACAAAGGCCTTGGACAGCATGAGGCTCAGCGTGAGTAGAACAGAGCTGTAGCCCCACACTCGGCGCTGACGATTGGAAATGCTTTGATCGATTGCATAAATTAGCGTTACGCTCAGTAGTAGCACGAGAATCATTTGGATAAACCAGATTTGCCCTGCTCCAGTAAATTGGAGCGCTTCTCCCAGGATAGGGAGTGAGAAGCCCTCCCCGATGGAAACTCCGGCATCCCAAGACGCCTGAAGCGGTAGGCTAATTAAAATGGCAGCAGACGTTATGCCGTAGCCGCTCCAGAGCAGCTTAGTCCAACGGGGTAATGTGTCAGAGGGTCGCTGACTAAGCATCTGCTGTTCACTGCGGTTCTTGGCTCGGTTTATGCTCGGTAAGAGGAACAGTCGGAAACAAATCGCTCCAAACAGCAGCGATAACCCTATGTAAAGGAGCCAACGGACAGCAATTAAGTCGATTCGTGATGTCCCAGAGCTTTCAGAAGGGGTAGCTTGATCGGTATACGCATTGGAACCGCTACCTACTTGAAATGGAATCACTCCATTGACTGGGTGTCCATCTGCGGACAAAGCTCTCCAAGTGATGGTGTAAATTCCATTCTTCACCCCTGGAATCAATTGGATTTCCATGGTGGATTGGTGCTCTGGATTGAGCTGTGCTTTTCCTGTGTCGACCCGCTTGCCTGTTTCATCAGTCACTTTGATGGACATGAAGGCAGACTGCAAATCTTCGTTGAAAGTGATAGTCACCTGAGAAGGGGACTTGTCCAAAACCTGATTTTCGGTCGGGCTGGATTCAACGACAAATGCATGAGCCCACGATGAGTGAGGAAACAGGAGCAGAAGAGGGAGACACAGCAATAAAAGACAAGCCGCACGGGCTGGTCTGGACAGGTACAACATGCCTGTGAAGTCACCTTCTCTCGATTACTTGAAGCGAGGATATCCTCATTTGTAGCATTTTATACGGACAAACCAATTCCTATCTTAATCATAGTGCATATAGCGTGAATAGATGGAGTGAATTATGACATTTATATGAAATTTGAAATAATAAGCATGATGCAAAATGCCACTCTTATGAAAAGTCCCTACTATGAAAGAAATCGCCTGGATTTCTTTCATAGTAGGGATAAAGTGGAATAGTGTATGAGACATTAGATGCCTGCTTCTATAGACTGCGTGAAAGCAGGTTGCTTATGTTGAATATATTGGATAAAAATAGCCGTTAGATCGGGATCGAATTGGCTCCCCGAACAAGTACGCAATTCTTCGATGGCCTCCTCGAATGTTTTGGTCGGTTGATAGGGACGTTCTGTTGTCATCGCGTCAAAAGAGTCGATGATCGTCAGCATCCGACACAGCCTTGGGATTTGCTCGCCCTTAAAGCCAAACGGATAGCCTCCCCCGTCATAACGTTCATGATGCAGCTCCACAAAAGGAACTAAATCTATGAATCGTTCATTGGCTTCGACAATACGTTTGCCCCACACGACATGAGCTTGTACCATCCGCCATTCCTCGCTAGACAGCTTCTCTTTTTTATTAAGAATATTCCAGGGAATTTCCAGTTTGCCAATGTCGTGAATGAGGGCCCCCAGTAAAAAACGTCGCTTATCCTTCGGGCCGAGCTGAAGCACATCGCTCATGTCTGCTGCATATCTGAATACCCGTTTGGAATGCTTGAAGGTGTTAATATCCTTGTACAAGAATAGATTAAGCTGCTGCTCCAGATCACGAATATCCTGTCCGAGATCGACCTCACGTTCCACTTCATTTAGACTGCCGTGTGTATGAACGATATTTTTGCCCTGTTTCTTGGCATAGTACAGTGCTTTATCCGCTAGATCGACCAGCTGTGATTTGTCGTAGATGTCAATGCGGCTTTGTGCAATGCCTGCGGAGAAGGACAGACACCCGTGTGGGAAGATTTCAACTCCCTCGTAACGGGAATCATTCAGTCTTTTTCGGATAGCATTGACCTTTTCATAAGCTTGTTCAGCAGTATGATCGGGCATAAGCAAAGTGAATTCTTCTCCACCATAGCGGGATACGGTAATATGAGTACCGAACGTTTCTTTTTTGAGAAACTCACCGAGAAACCCCAGTAGCTGATCGCCCTTGAGATGACCGAAATGATCATTGTATTTTTTGAAATCATCAATATCAATCAGCGCCAAACTTAGGGGAGTATTCTGCGATCTGGATGTATTTAGTTCAGCTTCAAGTGTATTTTCAAAGTAGCTGTGATTGTACAGCCCTGTTCTGCGATCCGTGTTGGCTTTTTCTTCAATCTCACGATACATCGTGAACATTTGCTTGAACGCGTGGGATAAGAGCATGCTTAGCCCCAAGAACAGCAAAAGTCCTAAAATGCCGTTGTAATAAATCAGCGTGGTCAAGACCAAAGACAGGATGAGTGTACATAAGTATACAAGCAGGGATTCTGCCAAAAAAGCCTGTTTGAGCTCATTGAACGACCCTTTATATGCGATATAGAAGTAGATGCCCAAGGTGATTGTGTTTACCGTAAAGTAGCAGATCAATGCGAGCAGGTAGGAAGCAAAATGGTCCTCGTTCAAGGCTCCCTGCGTTCCGCCGCTTAGTTCGAACACGGTTGACGACAGGAAAATGGAAAGTGCGTAAATGGAAAAATTGACGGCATGTTTCCACCAGGACAGTTCTGTATGCCGAAACGCAGCAATGATCACATTGAACAGCAAAATCAAAATGGCAATTTCAGTGCCATGCACAAAAATACAAGCGAGGTACACGGAGGAATCCATGGACTGCTTGTTACTGGCTGGTGGCAACTGGAATGTAAAATGCTCCAGAATCAGAACTGCTCCCAACAGGGAATAGATCGTGACCCACTCTGTCGTCGAATAGTGCAAAAAGGACCAATGGTTCGTATACAAGAGAACGATCAGGCCTACCATACACATGAAAAATACGTATATTCCCGTCGTGGTAACCCGTTCTTGCAGCTTTTTTAATATACTCATCATTTTTTCTCCTGCCTTGTCGTATCTTGATGTCAAAGCTACCAGGGGTGAATGGGATAATTTACAATTTTGTAATCGAAAATTTCACATGAAAAAACAGGCCGGAATCCAGCCTGTTTTGTTGAGCCTGTGCTTCCTTTTTTTCTTTATCGGTGACTAGCCTCCAATTTTGTAACCGGAAGTCAAAGCGATTACGACAGAAGCAACGATAATAGCATTGATAATCACACGGGAGTATTTCAAGTTTTTCATACGGTTCCCTCCCTTCCTTGGAATAAGCTCTGAACTAGGCATGGTGGGGGTTGGTTTCTTGCTGATTATCCTTATTTCTTTTTACGACCATCACATTTTGGATAAACAGGAACATCCCGAAGTTCATGACGACATCTCCAATACTAATCACCTGCGTGCGGGGATAGGGCTTGGAAAGAGGAATGATGTCACCAAGCAATGATAAACGTGTGCTCGCATCCATCATGTAATGTTTCGAGATGACACTGCCGGATTTAAGCATATCTGTATAATAGGGACCCAGTACTTCAGAAGCGCTCAGCGAGACCGGCATCCTGCCGCCATTCACTGCCATAACGATAAAATTCATCAACACGCCGATTAAAATAAGCTTGAATCCCTTATGATGTCTGTTCAACCAGAGAAATATCAATCCGACCACGTAGACTGCCATAAATAGATACCCATTAATGGCTGCCAGCCAAGCCCACTTTTCCTGAGCATAAAAAATAATGAATTGAACCACCAGCAGCAGGGGGAACATCCAACCGGCTATAAGGCGAATATGACTGAAACGGATCAGACCTTGCCGCCAGCCTCCTCTGAACAGGCCTACAATGAGACCCAGCAGCACTCCATCATAGACCATTATCATTCTCCAGATTCTACAATTTTTTTGTTTTGGTTACCGTGTAATTCGACCTGAAATTGGTAAATTCCTGCCTGATTTATAGCAATTTTGAAAAAAAATCGCGGATTAGCGTGTAATTATTCGAAGCCAGATGAAATGAATGATATCATAATATATTGAAGTCATTATTTATATTTTAGTGAAAAGGATGATTATTATCATGAATCGGTTATCCAATACGGTAATGGTTGCCGCAGATATGACCAAATCACGAATATTATGGATTGCCTTTGTTCTGGGTGCATTAAGTGCCTTCGGACCATTGTCCATAGATATGTATTTGCCGTCACTGCCTACATTAGCCGACAATTTGCATACGACTACTTCGCTAGCGCAGCTTAGTTTGACAGCCTGTCTGTTGGGACTGGCCGTTGGTCAGATCGTTGCTGGTCCGCTTAGCGATGTGAGGGGTCGCAGAGGACCGCTGGTGATTTCGCTTATTCTGTACGCCGCGGCATCGCTGTTATGTGTGTTTGCTCCAAATATCGCTGTGCTCATTGCGCTTCGCTTTATTCAAGGGCTTACGGGATCGGCGGGGATCGTGATTTCCAGAGCAGTGGCCCGTGATCTGTACTCGGGCAAAGAATTGACACGCTTTTTCTCACTGCTCATGCTGGTGAATGGTGTGGCTCCCATTGCTGCACCTGTGCTGGGCGGTGTCATTTTGAATTTTGTTTCCTGGCGCGGTGTTTTCATGGTGCTGTGTGTAGTTGGTGTGGCCATGCTAATTGCCGTTGTATTGGGTCTTCCAGAAACGTTGCCAACGAACCGTCGTTCATCCGGTGGCTTGAAGCAGACGCTGGGAACACTCAGTCATCTATTTGCAGATCGGCGCTTTATGGGTTATGCCCTCTCGCAGGCACTGATTACAGGGGCTATGTTTGCGTACATCGCTGGCTCGCCTTTCGTGCTTCAGGATATTTTCGGGGTTTCTCCCCAGACCTATAGCATCATTTTTGCGGTGAATGGTTTGGGGATTGTACTGTTTTCCCAGTTGACGGGTAGACTCGTGGGTCGATTTAGCGAACGACAGTTGCTCTTGTCAGGTCTGGTGATTTCGGCTGTAGCCGGGATCAGCTTGCTTATCGTAGCTTTTACCGGAGGCCAATTGTTAGCTGTATTAATTCCGATGTTTTTTGTCGTATCCTGCGTAGGTATTGTGAGTACAACGACGACTTCACTGGCCATGCAGAGTCAGCAGCGTTCCGCAGGCAGTGCGTCCGCCATGCTTGGCTTGCTGCCTCTATTGCTGGGCTCCATCGCTTCACCGTTGGTAGGCTTGGGTAGTGGAACAACCCCCGTACCGATGGCGGTTGTTATTGCTATAGCTGAGCTTGGTGCGCTGTTAAGCTTTGTTGTACTTGCCAAGGAAGCACGCTCAAAAGTGTGAAACAAGGCAAAATGGTGACATTTTTTAGGAATGTTGACATACCCCGTGGGGGTATATTATGATGGGGTTATATTAAATGCATGAGTGCATTACACCACACAGGAGGCTGATGTATGGCTGAGGAGCAACCTGTTTCCCACACTGAAGTCCACGGGACTCATTGTGGAACAGATGGGGAGAAGACAGTTAGAAAAAGTCATCATTCGGCGGAATTCAAGAACAGCCTTGTATCCCGGTTAAACCGTATTGAAGGGCAGGTACGCGGGATTAAGGGCTTGATTGAGAAGGACACTTACTGTGACGATGTGCTGAACCAGATTGCGGCTGTTCAGTCGGCACTGAATGGTGTCGGCAAGCTACTGCTGGAAGGGCATATGAAAAGCTGTGTCATTGAGCGCATGCAGGCAGGAGAACAGGAAGTGATTGATGAGCTACTAATTACGGTTAAGAAGCTAATCCGTTAAAAGTAGCAGATATACACATTATGGGTATGGACGTACCCTTGAGGAGGAAACGAAAATGGCACAAGTTACATTGAACGTAGAAGGCATGAGCTGCAATCATTGCGTGAAAGCCGTAGAAGGAGCTTTGGAGAAAGTA
The DNA here is from genome assembly GCF_011066175.1 of Paenibacillus sp. EKM211P. Classification (NCBI taxonomy): domain Bacteria; kingdom Bacillati; phylum Bacillota; class Bacilli; order Caryophanales; family Paenibacillaceae; genus Paenibacillus; species Paenibacillus sp. EKM211P. The sequence goes on along the minus strand of NZ_JAAMNS010000021.1, from coordinate 47,244 downwards.
GGCGCTACCGGCAAGGTCAGCCTCGAAACGAAACAGGTAAGTGTAGAATATGACGAATCCAAGCTGAGTGTTGAAGCTCTGAAAACAGCCATTGAAGACCAAGGCTATGATGTTGTTTAAGATTAAGGTGCTGTATGATTCGTGAACAGATTTGTTCGAAGAAGAAGCTTCCATGTTAGGAGCTTTTTCTTTTTGGACACAATATACCCCACTGGGGTATGTAGAAGGAGGGCTACCATGGAAAACCGCGCGACCGACGGTGATAAGCATACAACGCTTCATATTACGGGGATGTCCTGCGCAGCCTGCGCAAGCCGTATTGAAAAAGGTTTAAACCGAATAGACGGAGTGGCGCAGGCTAATGTGAATTTGGCATTGGAGCAGGCGTCTATATCCTATGACCCCAAGCAGGTGGAAATCCCTGAATTCCGCGATAAAATTGCTTCTCTTGGTTTTGGAACTGTGAGTGAAGAAGCCAATTTGAATGTGACGGGCATGACTTGCGCAGCCTGTGCAGCTCGAATCGAAAAAGGATTAAACCGAATACCAGGCGTAACAGGTGCTACGGTTAATTTGGCGATGGAAACAGCTCATGTGGAATATTCTGCTGGGAGTACTACGGTTAGTGATCTGGTAAGCAAGATTGAACAGCTGGGCTACGGAGCGATCCCACAGAGTGCTGAGGACAATATTGCGGATGTTCGCAGTAAGGATATCCAACGTAAAAAATGGAAGTGGATAATATCGGCAGTGCTGTCGCTTCCGTTATTGTGGGCGATGGTGGCTCATTTTTCCTTTACCTCATGGATTTATGTACCGGAACTGTTCTTGAATCCATGGTTTCAACTTGTACTGACAACACCCATTCAGTTCATCATTGGATGGCAGTTTTATGTGGGCGCGTATAAAGCGCTTCGCAACGGCAGTTCGAATATGGATGTGTTAGTTGCACTGGGTACGTCTGCGGCTTATTTTTACAGCTTGTACCTTACCCTGCGTCCGTCTGATGTCATGGAGGGAATGGCGGGAATGCCTGTCATGACCATGCCAGAGCTGTATTACGAGACAAGCGCGGTACTCATTACGCTTATTCTGGTCGGTAAATGGTTCGAAGCGGTAGCCAAAGGACGTTCGTCTGAGGCGATCAAGAGCTTGATGAACCTACAGGCGACAACGGCACGTGTGGTACGTGATGGACAAGAGCTAGATATACCGATTGAACAAGTGCGTGTGAAGGATATCTTTATTGTGCGTCCAGGGGAGAAAATTCCCGTCGATGGTGTAGTCGTGGATGGGCGTTCAGCAGTGGATGAATCCATGTTAAGTGGCGAGAGTCTTCCGGTTGAAAAAGGAGAGGGTTCCCCAGTCACAGGAGCCACGCTCAATAAAAACGGAGTACTTCGTATCCAGGCTGAGCGTGTGGGTGGTGATACGGCGTTGGCCCGTATTATTAAGGTCGTGGAAGATGCGCAAAACTCCAAGGCCCCGATTCAGCGGATTGCGGATCAAATCTCGGGTATCTTTGTTCCCATCGTAGTTGCTATTGCCGTGATGACGTTTCTCGTCTGGTTTTTCCTTGTGACACCGTCTGATTTTGCAGGATCATTGGAGAAAATGATTGCAGTTCTCGTCATTGCTTGTCCTTGTGCGCTCGGATTGGCTACCCCAACGTCCATTATGGCAGGATCGGGACGTGCCGCTGAGTACGGTATTTTGTTCAAGGGCGGCGAGCATTTGGAAATGACCCGTTCCGTCAACGCAGTGATTTTGGATAAGACAGGTACGGTCACGAACGGCAAGCCAGAGCTAACGGATGTTATGGTTGGCGCAAGCAGCCTGGCTGAAACGGATTTGCTGCGATTGCTCGGTGCGGCAGAAAAAAGCTCGGAGCATCCGCTGGCAGAAGCTATTGTAAAAGGGATTGCTGATCGAGGCATTGAGCTAGTGAGCCCGACGGATTTTGAAAATATTCCGGGTTATGGTGTGAAGGCCTCTGTGGAAGGCAAGCAGGTATTGGTGGGCACACGCCGGTTAATGAGCAGGGAAGGCATCGCGATTGATGACTCAACCGAGCAGCAAATGAATGAACTGGAAGGCGCAGGGAAAACGGCGATGCTTGTCGCTGTGGATGGTTCCTATGCCGGATTAGTGGCCGTCGCGGATACAATTAAAGAAACGTCACGAGAAGCTGTTGCCCGTCTGCGGGCGATGAACATTGAAGTCATCATGATTACGGGTGACAATGAAAGGACGGCGCGGGCCGTTGCCGCCCAGGCGGGAATTGAACGGGTTCTGGCGGAAGTGTTGCCTGAAGGAAAGGCCGAAGAGGTAAAGAGACTTCAGGAACAGGGCAAGATCGTAGCCATGGTCGGGGACGGTATTAACGATGCGCCGGCGCTGGCTACAGCTCATATAGGGATGGCAATGGGCACGGGTACAGATGTGGCCATGGAGGCTGCCGATATTACGCTCATGCGTGGTAACCTAAATAGCATTCCGGACGCGATCGAAATGAGTCGGCGGACCATGACAAACATACGGCAAAATCTGTTCTGGGCGCTCGGTTATAACGTGATCGGCATTCCGATTGCTGCTTTGGGCTTTCTTGCTCCATGGTTGGCGGGAGCGGCCATGGCATTCAGCTCTGTTTCGGTCGTGCTGAATGCGCTGCGTCTCCAGCGCGTGAAGCTGTAAATGTTTTGATGTATTAGGCAGACGCATACTGCTGGATATTTGTAGCGAGATCATTTTGTAATTAGAGCAAGTACGCACAATTTTAGCTTTGTGCGTACTTGCTTTTTTGCTAAGTTTTTCATTTGTGTAATCCATGGTGCCATCTTTCATCGCGTCAGGTTGCTTATCATTGGCGAAAGTTTCATAATATTTGTAGGAGTGCCATGCAAGTATGCAAGAACCTTTTCGTGTACTCACAGCTTGAAGCAGATAAAGAGCTTATATTATGGATTAGGAGTGAAGCCGTCATGAATGATACGATTTCCTTGTTGATGAACCATCGGTCTGTTCGAAAATTCAAGTCAGACCCCATTGCCGACGAGCAGCTCGCAGCTATTGTGGCAGCTGGCCAAATGGCATCCTCGTCCAGCAATGTGCAGGCATATACCGTTATTGCCGTTACCGAGCCTTCCTTAAAAACAAAACTGGCCGAGTTGGCAGGAGGGCAGGCTTATGTTGAGCAATGCCCTACATTTCTGGTGTGGTGCGCAGACCTGTATCGTTTGAAGCAGGTGACGATTCATCATCAGCCAGGCCAGCCTTCCTACGAAGGGTCCGTCGAAAATTATACGGTTGCAACCATTGATGCCGCGTTAGCTGCACAAAATGCAGCGGTGGCCGCTGAATCACTCGGCTTGGGCATCGTTTACATCGGGGGCATTCGTACTAAAATAGCAGAGGTATCCGAGTTGTTAGGGTTACCAGAGCTGGTATATCCAGTGTTCGGTATGTGCATTGGTGTACCGGATCAGGAAACGGGCTTGCGTCCACGACTTCCACTGTCCGGTGTTTTGCATATGAATGGTTACGATAAAAATCAGACGATGAAAGCTGTAGAGGTATACGACCATACATCAGCTGAATATCTGAAGGAACGTACGGGCGGTCAACGCTCTACACCTTGGTCTGAGCAAATGGCGACGAGATTGACCGAGCCAGCGCGTTTGCAGTTGAAGCCATTTTTGGAACAGAAGGGTTTCTTGAAGCAATAAAGTGGAGCAACGTCAAAAAACGTTGCAATGGATGAGCTGCATTTGAGCAACACGTGTATGTAAAATTACAAGAACCTCCTTAATTACGCATGATAAAGTTTCGCGTATATAAGGAGGTTCTTTGCTTTGACTACAAGTTATGGTTGTGAGCCTTTTAGTAACTAGCTGATATGCCTTTATGAATTGGACAGGGAGTAGAAGCGGCTCGTATTATCATAAAACAATTGACGGACAGTAGCTTCATCTTGACCGGTCAGCTTGCTATACTCGCGAATGACCTCGGCAGTCATCCGTGGATGTGTCTGCTGTCCGGTAAAAGGGCCCTCGAATGGCCATGGGCCGTCTGTCTCTGCCATGACCTGATTAGACGGATACTGTCTTGCCAAACTGCGGATTTCTTCTTCGTACAGGAGATCCGGTGTGAAGGACACATAATAGCCATTACGGGCCATACGTTTGGTCGTGGCGGCAGAGCCCTTGAACCAGTGAAAATGCGCTTGCGTAACGCCGTGACGTTCCAATAGGTCGCAGGCCATGTCTGCATCTTCATAAACGGCGTGCAGCACGATGGGCTTGCTATGCTTGCTTGCAAACTGGATAAATCGCTCCAGTAGTGCTATATAGGGAGCGAGGTCAAAAGCATCTCCGCTGCGTGAGGCTTCCAGCCGATTGTAATAGGGCAGGCCGACTTCACCTACCGCAATCATTTGTTGTACATGTTCGTCCATCCAATCAAACAACAAGTCAAGCTCGGCTTGTGGTGGCAGAGCCTGTTCTGGATGAAAGCCGAAGGCTGGACGTACTAGCCCGGGCCAACGCTCAGCCAGGCGCAGGTTGGCTTGATTGGAGGCGAGATGCATGGACACGGCTATAATGGCTTCTACATGGTTGTCGGCAAGCGAAGCGAGCAATAGCTCTTGTTGCTCAGGCGGGTAGCTGTCTACATGAATGTGTGCGTCGATTAAGGGAACAGTTGCTGTCGCGTTCAATCTCAATGCAGAGTGCACATTCCAATCATTCATAATGGTTTACCCCGCCGTCAGAGGTGTTTTTACGGACACTTTCAGCGGTGTCCATATCGCCGTCCAGTTTGTGCTTTTCCTCACGCATCCAGCCAGTCATTGTCTGCTTCCATTCCATAAAGCGTGGATCGAGGGTGATTTCTTCCCTACGCGGGCGAGGAAAAGGAACGTCTACGACATGCATCACTGAAGCAGGTCGCGCCGACAGCACATAAATGCGGTCGGAGAGCAACAGCGCTTCTTCAATGCTGTGGGTAATGAACAGCACAGAGCGGCGGTTCTTCTCCCACATCCGCAATAACCATTGCTGCATATCTGCGCGTGTCAACGCATCGAGTGCGCTGAACGGCTCATCCAGCAGCATTAGCTCCTGCGGGCTAAGCAGGGCGCGAAGAAAGGCCGCCCGTTGCTGCATGCCACCAGACAGCGTATGCGGATACGCCTTCGCGAACTTGCCCAGCCCAACCTGCTCAAGCCATTGCAAGGCTTCTTTGCGCCGTTCACGTTCGCTGACGTATCGGGACTCTGCTACTGCATCCTTTCGCGGTGCATTTTCCTGCCCGAGCAGTATGTTGTCCAGCGTGGTGCGCCACGGGAAAAGGGCGGGCTGCTGCGGCATATAGCTAATATGACCGCGTTCACCAGTCACGTCCTGTCCATGCATACGAATACGTCCCTGCTGCGGCTTGAGCAGCCCGCCGATGATGTGAAACAGCGTACTTTTGCCACTGCCTGATGGACCAATGAGGGAGACAAATTCGCCCGGTTTAACGGTAAGGGATACATCCTGTAGTACAGGCAGTGAGCTTCGCTTTTCCCGGAAGGCGAGGCTGATCCCGTCCAATTCCAAAGCAGGAGGGGCAGGCGTCATTACCTGCAGTTCTCCGGCTTGTTGCTGTTCATCAGCGACGGGTGGTGATGTCAAGTCAGTCGGATGCAGACTCATATATGCCACGTCCTTTCATTGATGCTTTAATGCAATATGTGGATGTTATTCTTGATCAGGTTTCCAGCGAACCAACCATTTCTCCAGTAGTAAAATAACGACAAACATCAGCAAGCTGAGTGCAACAATAATACCGATAGCGGCAAAAATGAGATCCGTACGATAGGCAGACTTTTGCAGCAACATATAATATCCAATTCCTTCACTGGCCCCAATCCATTCGGCAATAATCGCGCCCATCACACTGTAGGTAGCAGCGATTTTAATGCCAGAGAAGACTTGTGGCAGGGAGTGTGGCAGCTCTAGTTTTAGAAAAATAGCCCTGCGGCTTGCACCCGACATCCGCATGTAGTTCATCATCATACGGTCTGTCCGTGTCAGCCCGTCCATGGCTGCTACAGCCACGGGAAAAAAGCATACTAATGTAATGACCATAAGCTTGGGCAGCACGCCAAAACCGAACCATACCATGAGCAACGGACCGAGGGCGATAATCGGAATGTTTTGGCTAAGGATCAAGAGCGGGTATAGAGCAGATTTGAGAAAAGGAATCGTATGAAGAACGATGGCGATCAGCAGTCCCGTTGCTGTCCCTATAGCAAATCCCGCAAGCGTCAGGCGAACCGTAGCCCATGTATGGGTGCCAAGCAACGCCGACTGCGCCATACCCTCTTGTACGATTAGGGATGGAGCTGGCAGCAGCCAGGATTCAATATGTAAATAGGAAACCGCTCCCTGCCAAGCCGCTAAAAAGAAGAGGACCGCCACAAGGGGCGGCCATACGCTTTTCCACCAGGATGCGTTCTTGCCATTCGGATTCATGGGCGATACTTCTCGGTCAGCTTGTTCATACTGATACCCTGTGGGTTATGTGCAATTTTGATCTGTGAAATGACGCTGGGACTTCCAGCTTCCGTCAAAGCCTCGTGCATTTCTTTAACCACTTTCAGCAACTCGTCGAGCTCGCCCTCCATGGTCGTATCCAATGGATTCACCTGATGTTTGACACCGGAACGCTGGATGACCTCAATCGCCTTGTCTACATAGGGGTAAGAGTCTTCGTTATTAGGTGTTTTAGGGATGACTTGAATGCTGAGCAGTGTATTAGCCATGTGAATTTCACCTGTCCTTTATTGTTTAAGTTATTAGGAAAATAAATTGGTTTAAGGCGGGGAGACCGCTTCGCGTTTCATTTGATCTTACGATCGCTGTTGCCATGGGATTCTTTGAATTAAATTTTAAAGGTAAGAATTCCCTAAGTGTATGCTTCCGAAGCTAGCTTTCCTAAAGAAAGCTTTCAGGCGAACGTTTCGCTTCTCCAGATTCAAGTTAACCGCTACGCTGCCAACCGCCTTAAAAGCACTTTAGTTTTTTGATAGGTTGTGTGGCATTTTTACACACAAAGCCCGTATTTACGCTTCGTTCACTTCTCTACTCCAGTCTTATTTAGCGATTTAACAAAATGATCAACGCTTGGGCAAGAAGTCGTTTGTGAAGGCCTTATCGACTTCCAAAGGTTTGCTGAGCAGCTTGCGTTCATACATCCAATCCGAGTAGTTTTGCCATACCTCTGCTTTTTGTAAGCCCCATTGCGTGGCATCGTCCTGATAACGCGGGCTTAGCCATTTTTGGCTAGCAAGTACCAGTTTTTTGTCCAGCTCTGGCACAGCTTTAGTTAAGATATTCGCCGCTTCTTCTGGATGGGCGATAGTGTATTCATAGCCTTGTGCGGTAGCATCCATGAACGCTTTGACTAGGTCAGGATCATTTTTTATCGTCTGTTCATTACTCACAATTACAGGTGTATAGTAATCGAGACTTTTGGAATAATCTTTTACATACAGCATATCCAAGGGCTCGTCTCGAAGCTCGGCCTCAATCCCGGTCCATGCGTAGAAAATCCAGGCAAAGTCAATATCCCGCTTCACGGCTGTAAAATAGTCTGCATTGCCCATATTGACGATTTTCACTTTGCTCACATCACCTTGGTCTGAATCCATGATGGATTTCATGACCGCTTCTTCTACAGGAGAACCCCAGCCACCGTAGCTTTTACCCTCGAAATCTTTCGGGCTTTTAATTCCGCGGTCTACCGGAGCTGCGAAGCCAGAGGTGTTATGCTGAATCACCGCAGCGATGGATACGAGCGGTACGCCTTGGATGCGAGCCTGAGTGACGCCTTCTTGATAGCTGATACCAAAAGGTGCAGCATTCGAAGCAACCATTTGGTCGGCTCCGCCTGAACCTGGTTGAACAATTTGGACATTCAAGCCTGCCTTTTCGTAAAATCCTTTGTCCTTGGCGACATAGAGTCCCGTGTGATTCGTATTGGGTGTCCAGTCGAGCACGACTTTAACATCTTTGAGCCCCTTTGCCGAGGTAGACGTTGAAGTGTCGGCAGCAGGAACCTCCTTTTGAGATGTAGGGGGATTGCCGCCGCAAGCGGTCAGAGTCATAGCCATGAGCCACAGACTGATTAGACCCAGGCTTAACATTTTCATGCGCTTCATCGTTGTGTTCTCTCCTTTTTAATTACCCGTTATCCGTCCAATCAGACAGTTTATATTCCCCATTTTCACAAAAATCACATCTGCCGGAAGCAATCTTTCCAACAACTTTATCTTCAACAAAAAAAGCGTCCCGAGATTCCGGGACGCTTGCGCTTGTATATACCAAAGTAAGGGATGTCCTGTTTTAATAAAAGGCACATCTTGCTTAAGCATTCCTACGCTGGCATTACCCAGATCAGGTTGTAAGGGTCAGTGTCTTGGGACACACTCTCAGCCGGCCGATTCCAGCACCCCTGGCATTGTATGGTTTAATGGGTTCGTTTATTCGGGTTTACTACGACGATTATATGCCTTGAAAGCAGGTCTGTCCAGCCTTGAGGGAGCGCTCACGGTTCATTTGTCGAACGACAGGGTACACTTTTACTGTGAGCTTTGATCTGAAAATGGACATGAATCATTCAGATCTGTTTCGGTCATGTTATTTTTAGAACAGCTACACTGTATGTTTAGGAGAGCTGGTGCCAAGTGGCATAGCCCTATAGAATTCTAATTCGTAAAAAGGAGTTGTTGTACTGTGGGTAAAACGGAGACACTGGATCGCAGTCAGCTGGAACAAGCCATTGTGAAGGCTTTGGATAACAACAAATTTTGCTCGTTAGGTACGGTTGAGGGCGGAAAACCGAAAGTACGCTATATGGCCCTTTTTAACGATGGAATGAACATTCATCTGGCGACGGATCGCAAAACACATAAAGTGGATGAGCTAAAGGACAATCCGAATGCTTATCTGCTGCTGGGCTATGAAGTGGGTGGCACGAAGGAAGTCTTGGAAGTGGAGGCTACCGTCCAGATTACAGCTGATGAGGGGTTACGCAAACAAGTGTGGAATGATTCTCTGAAAAAATGGTTTTCCGGACCAGATGATCCCGATTATGTCATCTTAGACGTCAATCCGACTCGTATTGAGTACGTGGGTCAACAAACGGAGCGCCAGGTGTGGACAAAATAGAAACAATATAAACGGACAAGCCAGTAAATTTCCAACTTTTTCAGGAGATTTATTGGCTTTTTTTATACGCAAAATAATTATTTTTTCATAAATATTTTAAGCAAATGACTACTCTTTTGTCTGGCGTTGGATTAAAATAGGAATGGTGGGTTCAAAGCTTACATATATGTGCAAAAGTATGTATATGAGGCATACACCTTAATGAGGAGGGGTATATTTTGTTATTTCGTAAAAATTGGTTTAAAGGGTTTACAGCAGCAGTTGTAGCTTGTAGCCTGCTGGTGTTTTCAGCGGCTCCATCCTGGGCAGCTATCGATTCTCGCGATAGCGCTACGGTGAATTTGCGGATCATGGAAACAACAGATATTCATGGGGCGCTGATGAATTATGATTATTATTCGGACAAAGAAACTAATGAATATGGCTTGGTTAGCACAGCAAGCTTGATCCAACAAGCACGTAGTGAAACAAGAAACAGCATGCTGTTCGATAACGGTGATTTGCTGCAGGGCAATCCATTAGGCGATTATATGGCCCGCAACAAAACCTTTGAGAAAGAAGGCGGTGTCCATCCGGTCTATAAGATGATGAACTTGATGGATTATGATGCGGCTACTGTCGGCAACCACGAATTCAACTATGGTCTTGACTTCCTGGACAAATCGCTCAAGGGAGCTGATTTTCCTTACGTAAATGCGAACGTTTATGTTGATAATGAGGGTCAAGCTACTAAAAATTATTTTACTCCTTATCAGATTCTTGATAAAAAAGTAACGGATGAGAAGGGCGAAGAGCATACGCTTAGGGTGGGTGTCATCGGTCTGGTAACCCCCCAAATTATGCAGTGGGATGAAGCTAATTTGAAGGATAAGGTCGTTACGAAGGATATTGTGGAAACAGCCAAAAAGTTTATTCCACAAATGAAAACAGAAGGTGCTGACATTATTGTCGTGCTTGCACACACAGGCTATGAGGATGTGCCGCAAACGCCAATGATGGAGAATGCCGTTAAATATTTGAGCCAGGTAGACGGGATTAACGCGATTTTGTTTGGGCATGCTCACAAATCTTTCCCAGGCTCTGATTTTAAAGATATGAGCGGTGTAGATTTGGATAAAGGAACAATTAATGGCGTACCGGCTGTGGAAGCTTCTTCGTGGGGTAAGGATCTGGGCATTATTGATCTGAGCTTGGAGAAGAGAAATCGCGAGTGGCACGTAATCAACTCTCAGTCAAAAGTGCGTCCAGTTGTGAGTACTACCAATCAGGCAGTGCAGTTTACTCCTGAATTTAAACTGATTGATGCGATCAAAGGAGAGCATCAAGGAACGCTGGATTATATCCGTCAACCTGTCGGAACAACGACTGCACCGATTACCAGCTATTTTGCATTAGTGCAGGATGACCCGTCCATTCAAATTGTGACAAATGCACAGAAATGGTATGTTCAAAACCATCTTAAAGGAACCGAATACGAAAATCTCCCCGTATTATCGGCAGGCGCTCCATTCAAAGCCGGTGGTCGCAACGGTGCCGAGTATTATACCAACATTCCTGAAGGTACAATAGCGATTAAAAACGTGTCCGATCTGTATGTGTACCCGAACACGGTTCATGCTGTAGAAGTTACTGGTGCTGAAATTCAGGAGTGGCTGGAGTGGTCTGCGGGTCAGTTCAACCGCATTGATCCTAGCAAAACTGAGGAACAATCGCTGATCAACAAAGATTTCCCAACCTACAATTTTGATGTGATTGACGGTGTGAATTACCAGATTGATGTAACTCAGCCTGCACGATATGATGCCAAGGGAACTATTATTGATTCTTCAGCCCATCGTATCAAGGATCTGCAATACAATGGGAAGGCTATTGATCCTGCACAGAAATTTATTGTTGCGACCAATAACTATCGTGCTTCCTCCTCCAAACTGGCTAACCCAGATGGCAAACGAATTGTGATGGCAGCACCGGATGAAAGTCGCCAAGTCGTTGTTGATTATATCCGTACGAACGGAACGATTAACCCGTCAGCGGACGGCAACTGGTCTATTGCTCCTTTTGGTCAGGCCAAGGTTACTTTTGAGTCCTCTCCTGATGCCAAAGACGTGCTGGCCGGAAATCAACAAATTTCATACTTGAGCAACGCGGCAGACGGGTTTGCCAAATACAGCTTGAAAGCTGGCGCTAAGCCTAGTGCAGCAACGACCTCTGTGAAGGAAGCTGCGGCACCTGCGAAAGCAACCGCGAAGCCAGCTGTCAAAACGACTAAACCTGCGGCTGCAAAACCGGCTATAACAACGAAGCCAAAGGCGTCCAAGTAACTTGGGATTTTAGTCTCCACTCCATAACAGAATGAAGCAGTAAGTCTCTTTAAACAAGAGATTTGCTGCTTTTTTTGATGCCCAATACAATAGTACCGTGTTTATTATGAGTGTAAAAAAGGCTTTGTTTTTGTCGAATATGTACTTAAGTCCTAAGTTGTTGTTCGGAATAAGCTTATTTTTTGTCAAAACACGTAATTATATAGTACTTTTGTTCTAATTGTTTGTGATATAATGGTGAAAAAACCGGGAAATTGTTCCGAGGAGGACCATTATGACTTGCAGCAATTGCAGCATCATATTACCTATTAAGGATCAAGGATTGCTGAAAATTAGGCATTCTAGGGTGTCGCTTACTCCAGCATTAGAGGGCTTGGGTATGCTATCGGAACAAATGAAACCAGAACATTGGTGTGAGGATAACATCGTGTTTCGCTACGACAGCCGTTCACAGTTGGAACAGTTGGTTAACGGACTGGCTCGTCTGCCGCAGGAGTGCTTGGACCAAATGCAAGTTGTGGTGACTGGTTTGCAACATGTTGAGGGATTTGAGGACTGGCTTTTATTTAGTCAATTGCAAGCTCGACTGCAACATCCGGATCTGGTGAGTATTATTAAGAATCAAAACTTTACCAGCCATATGCAACCTATTGTTGACTACAAGCTGAATATCATAGGCTTTGAGTTTTTGCTGCGTCCATCACAGCCCGATAAGTCTTTTCAGCCTTTCCGATTGTTTGAAGTTGCTCGTGAAGCTGGCTTGCATGCTCATTTGGATCGCTCGGCTCGTATTTCCGCCATTGAAAAAAGTGCGACATGCCTTCCGACGGGAATTAAACGATTTATTAATTTTCTCCCTTCAACTATTTATAATCCGGCTTATTGCTTGAATCATACCTTTGAGACAATTGATCGGCTATCCATGAATACGGAGGATTTTGTGTTTGAGGTCGTAGAGACGGAAGAAATAGACGACCTGAATTTTTTGCATCAAATCTTTGAACAATATCGTACACGGGGAGTTTCGGTGGCACTGGACGATGTAGGGGCAGGTTATTCTACGACAGAGCTTATGAATTGCCTCCAGCCCGATTATGTTAAAATTGACCGCAGTATAATTGATGGCTGTCACAGTAACAGTGATCAAAAACGCCAAATTACTGGGATAGTGGAATCCGCTTTTCGTTTTGGTGGTCAGGTGTTGGCTGAAGGTGTAGAGCAAATGGAGGATTTTGAATTTTGTCGTGATGCAGGTGTGTCGCTAGCTCAGGGTTATTTGTTTGGTAAGCCGGAGCCTACTCCACCATCCAATTTTATACTTAGTAGAGTAGTGTAATCTGAAATAGCGTATTCTATAAAGAAATCGACACAAATAACCCGATGATCTATGGTCACCGGGTTATTTGATTTTTTTAGAACAACTACATCTTAATTATATTCTTTGCACTATTGAGGCGACCCATGTGTCCATCTAATGTTATTACGATTATAGTGTGATCACGTATAAACCCAGCGGAGTAGTCGCGCTACCTGCAACCATGAAGCTAAGAGAATAGCTCGACTGGCCAGACGGGACGCGGATGTCAGTCAGTCGGCATACCTTGGTATTATCTTGTAGCAAGGGGATACCGTATACATGACCATCTACGCGTACAGACCCGGCGAATGCACCTCCACGTGGATTAGCGTAGATTCGTACGGTACGTACCTCACTACTGTGATTAACGATAGGAATGGTTGCGTTATATATTGTTCCGAATTGTCCGCGATTATCAAGCGCAGGCCCCAGCTCGCTGCGTTCCCCTGTAAACAGAAGATCTGCAGGAGTTTCGCCGTTCAGCTTCTTAGTGGCACATGCTCGGTAGTTGGCGCTTTGCCCTACTACATACTCCGGCATACGCGCATTTGTTTCAGAAAAGGACCATACGCCCCGTGGATGCGCCTGTGGCGGGGGTACAGGGGGGAGCGCATCCTCATGAATCTCGCGCAGATCAGTCTGCGTATCTTTGCTGACTACGGTGCGAATCACATAGTCCAGCGTACCGTGGCCTTCGGCATATTCTACCGTGAGGTCATAGACGAATCCGGCCAGTGATCCTTCGGGTAGCTCAAATTCCTCCAGCAAGGCGGTGCCTCTGCCAAATTTGTGACGGTCTACTGGCTTCAGACGTTTCATCGTACCCGCCAAACAGCTTTTGGCAATAGACTGCCCAACATCAATAATCCAGTTGCCATCCTCAGGTACAATCTCCAGGGCACGTTCAATATGGCGTACTTCCAGGCGGGCCGTGCTTTTATTCTCTATGGTGATGCCCAGTTTAACAGGGCTGTCGATTTTGTTATAATGCCAGCCGAAAATCCGGTGCTTGACTGTCCGGGTGGTGGTGCGAACCACATCATGCCACAAAGTGGCTTGCTCGGTAGGTACCGTCACGTGGGTAAGCGTCTCCGGGTTATCACTAAGCATCAGGCGGCGTGTTCCCCCCTCCGTGGCTGACTCCACATCCACATGGATGTTGGGCGGGATCACAGCTGACTCCACAATCAAATCCTTTGGCTCCTTGGGTCGAAGGTTCATATCAATTCCTCCCTAAATTCAAGAATGGCACCGCTTTTGGTTCAAGTATATGGGTAGTTCATAAATATAGGTAACGCCAAGTCCATGTATACAACCTGTTTTTCAAAAAATAAATTAAAAAATATATCGTAGGCTATAGCAGCTCTGCTTGTGTGCCTAAGCAAGCTTACAAGTCCCTCATTTCCCTGCCCCGACGATTCGCATACAGGTATTGCGTGTATGTTAAGAGCATAAGCTATTGGATGTACAGAGAAGATACAGGAGGGAAACATGCCTAAAAAAATATGGTGGAAGGAAGCTGTTGTTTATCAGATATACCCGATCAGTTTTCAAGATTCTGACGGAGACGGAAAAGGGGATTTGCGAGGCATTTTGTCTCGGCTGGATTATCTGTCTGAGCTGGGTATTGATGTGATCTGGATTTGCCCGATATATAAGTCGCCCAATCACGATAACGGATATGATATTAGCGATTATTATGCCATTATGGATGAGTTTGGAACGATGGAGGATTTTGATGAACTCCTTCATCAGGCGCATGAACGAGGTATTAAAATTATGATGGATTTGGTATTAAACCATACGTCGGATGAGCACCCGTGGTTCACGGAGTCACGCTCGTCCAAGGATAATCCGAAGCGGGACTACTACATATGGCGAACAGGCAAAAATGGCGGATATCCGAACAACTGGGAATCGTATTTCTCCGGTTCTGTATGGAAATATGACAAGCTTACAGACGAATATTACATGCATCTATATTCCGAGCATCAGCCGGATCTGAACTGGGAAAATGAAGAGATGGTGGGTGAACTCTATCGTATGGTGGAATGGTGGTTAAAAAAGGGAGTCGATGGCTTCCGCTTTGACGCTATTGCCCATATTGTCAAAGCCGAAGGACTGCCGGATGCGCATAATCCTGACAAACAAACCTTGGTGCGTGCCTATCAGCTCTTTTCCAACCTTGAACAGGTACATGTACTTCTACGGATGCTGAACGAAAAGGTACTGGAGCGTTATCCCTTAATGACGGTTGGTGAAACGTCCGGTTTAGGGCCAGAGCAGGCACTGGATTATGTGGGAGATCAGCGGCATGAGCTGAATATGGTGTTCCAGTTTGAGCACATGTTTATTGATGCCCAAGGGTTAGGAACGGAAAAATGGAAGTACAAGTCGTGGACGCTGGTGGAACTGAAAAAAATAATGAGTAGTTGGCAGACGGTGCTTCATCAGGAAGGATGGAATGCCAATTATCTTAATAATCACGACCAACCGCGGGCTCTTTCTCGATTTGGGAATGATGGGCAATACCGTGTGGAATCCGCCAAAATGCTGGCAACCTTCACACATATGCTTGAGGGTACGCCTTATATTTATCAGGGTGAAGAGATTGGGATGACGAATATTGCCTTCCCTTCGATTGATGATTATCGGGATGTGGAAACGTTAAACTACTATGAGCAGCAACGGAAGCTCGGTGAGCCGGAGGAGCAGATTATGGCCGCGATCTGGCGAAAAAGTCGGGATAATGCACGCACTCCCATGCAGTGGAATGCCGGACCTGCAGCCGGATTTACCGATGGAGAGCCGTGGATGAAAATTAATGATAACTACACGCACATTAATGCAGAGGCGGAAAGAAATAATCCGAACTCGATTTATCACTATTATCGCAAGTTGATTGCTCTGCGCAAACAACATGAGGTCATAGTCTATGGCGAATACAAGCTGTTGTTGCCACTTGATACAGAACTGTATGTATTTGCGCGCATGCTGGGACAAGAGCGTTTGCTAGTCATTCTGAATTTTTTTGACCGTGATCCAGTGTTCCACTGGCCCGACGGTGAGGAGTTTCCTATCGCCAAGGCGGGGCTGCTTCTCTCCAACTATGAACCGGTAAAAGGAGAAAATTTGCACGCTTTGAAGCTGCGCCCTTACGAAGCTAGAGTGTATAAGTTAACCTTAAAATAAATGTTCGTTATCCTTAAGATGATAAAAGAAGGGGAGGCTCATAGAGGAGCCTCCCCTTCCTTAGCGTTGGACTACACAGTTACTGTTTCAGCCAATTCACGTATTTTGGCGATAATCCGTTCTTCTTGATTTTCCCCCTCATTAGGGATAGATTCAGTCGCGTAGGCAGCCAGTTCAGCATGATGATGAATCATGACGGCATGGTGTGCCTCTTTGAACATTGGAATATCATTCGCATCATTACCAAAGGCGATAAATTGACGAGGCTGCACACCTAGCTTCTGAAGCGCGTTCCATTTATGGATATTCTGTGGGCTAATGTCCAGTACCTGTTCATTGCGGTGTTGATGAATGACCACACCCAGCGGTAGAAGCTTAGCAGCCAAGCCTTCCATATCGTCAGCAGTTAAAATGAGTATTTTTACAATAGATTTCAGGGCCGCCAAAGGCAGCTTTTGCGCCAACTTGCTAACATCCACATTGCTGAGTATGGGATGATCAGCTGGGCCTGTATACGCATAATCCCACTCACTGTCAATCAAGTAGGTAGCTTGGTGTTCCTCCAGCAGTGGGAGCAGAGCATTCTGTACTTCCGGAAGAAAGGACTCTACGTATTTTACACTGCCATTTTGGGAGATCATTGAGCCGTTACCGCCAATCAGGGTATAGTTGTGAAAGCGTTCAGGAAGTACAGGCAGCATGTCGCGGATTGGTCGTGCCGAGGCAAAAATGACTTCATGTCCCGCTTGAGTTAACTGTTCCAAACAGCCTGCAATCTTATCCGACACACACTGCCCCTTGAAGCAGATCGTCCCATCCAAATCAAATACAAAGTGCATAATAGATGTACCTCCAAAAAAGTGCTCTCCAAATCGTTTCTTACGTCATTATATCCATGACCTTCCTTATTCGTAAACTTAAAAGCCCGATTCACACTGTCTGCTAGAGCAGATGTGGATCGGGCTGATGACGGTATTAAGTCATTAAGTTAGAGCTATTTTTAGTGATAATGCTTAACTTTAAGGTCATCCAGGCTTTTGAACTCATATCCTTGCTTACGAGCCTCGTCAATGATCGAGCCAAGTGCCTCGGCATTATCCTTGGATACGGAATGGAGCAAAATGACCGCTCCAGGGTGGAGCTGCTGCATGACTTGGCGATAGGCATAGTCTGTCCCTCGCTGAATATTCGTGTCCCAATCCTTGTAGGCTACCGACCAGAACACACTTGTATATCCGGCTTCTCGACAGGATGCCAATGCTTTTTCATTAAAAATGCCGCGCGGTGGTCGGACATATTTCATTTCCTTTTGCCCGGTCAGCTCTGCAGATGCAGTTCGTACCCGATCCAGCTCAGATCGAATCTCTGCCGAAGAGATGGTGCTCATATCAGGATGGCTCCATGAATGGTTTCCGATGATATGGCCTTCACTCGCCATGCGGCGCATCAAATCTGGTTGGTCTTTTACAAAATGCCCAGTAACAAAGAAGGCGGCCGGAACCTTTTTTGCTTTCAATACATCCAGTACCTTGGGAGTATATCCATTTTCGTAACCGTTGTCGAAAGTAAGAAATAATTCTTTCTTAGTCGTATCCCCCAAAAAGATGCCGCCTTGTCTTTCAATCAGGTGCATAAAGCCTTCTTGTGCGATGGAGGGCAGCTCGCCTCCTTTGCTTTTTTTAAACCCAAAATGATACGGTTGTCCGTCCACAGCTTGGGTAGCTGATGCCGATTCTCCCATAACTGTGGACATTCCCATCATTGCAATGCATAGCCACAAGGTCAATATTCGCTTCATCTATGTTCCTCCGTTTCCGCCCCGGTTCGGGTAAGATGTGTATACTTCGGCATATTCCATACCATCTGCAATATCATGTTCATTTATGCAAAGAAAGAAATGCTTGCACCAAACTTAAAACACATATTGACATCAATATAAAATCGAAGTAGTATACTCTATAAAACTTACTAAAATACTCGGATTTAATTCGAGTATTCATGCCATAGGAAAGAAATCAACTCAGAGAGATCTTACATACTTGATGGAGCGGAAGGAGTTAGGAGCTATGATTGAACTTAGGAATGTATCCAAAACCTATGTAAGAAAAGGCTTAAGCATTCAAGCGTTAAAAAATATAAATATCACAGTAGATAAAGGAGATATCTTTGGTTTTATCGGATTTAGTGGTGCAGGGAAAAGTACGCTTATCCGTTTGGTCAATCGTCTGGAGAAAGTAACGACTGGTGAGGTTCTTGTCGAAGGGGAGAGCTTAAATGCCTATTCGACCTCCGGGCTGCGAAAAGTAAGGAAAAAGATCGGAATGATTTTTCAGCATTTTAATCTGCTGGAATCGAAAACAGTATTCGAAAACATTGCCATTCCATTGGTGTTGCTCAAGCGCAACAAGCGGGAAATTGAGAGGCGTGTAACAGAGTTGCTGGCATTCACAGGATTATCGGATAAGGCAAATAGCTATCCCAGCGAGCTTTCCGGCGGGCAAAAGCAGCGTGTCGGGATTGCGCGGGCGCTTGCGAGCAACCCGTCCATTTTGCTCTGTGATGAGGCAACCTCGGCACTTGATCCGCAGACCACGCAGTCTATTCTTGATTTGCTTCGCAAAATCAACAAGGAATACAAGATCACCATCTTGATCATTACCCATGAAATGTCGGTGATTCAGCGGATTTGCAATAAGGTGGCCGTCATGGAAAAGGGAGAAATCATTGAGCAGGGCAACGTGCTGGAGGTATTCGGACAGCCGAAGCATCCAACGACGCAAAGCTTTGTACGCACAGTTATTCACGATCAAGTGCCGGATAGTGTGCTGCAAACGTTCGAGCAGCAAGAGTCGCAACGCATCTACAAGCTGGAATTTATCGGACAGGCAGCTTCCGACCCAGTGGTTCATGAATTGATTAGGAAGCACGATATCCATGTGAACATTTTGTTTGCCAACATGACGGAGATTCAAGAAACGACGATTGGCTATATGACACTTCAATTGCGCGGTGAGCAGCATGCCGTTCAGCAGGCTGTTGATTTTATCAAGAGCAAAGGAGTTCATATTCAGGAGGTGGAGAGTCTATGATGATTACAGGTACCACGATAACTTGGGATCAACTGTGGGAAGCTTTGTATGAATCCGTGCTCATGGTCAGCATATCATTATTTATTGGCGCTCTAATTGGTATCCCTATCGGTATTTTCCTCGTCGTCACCCGTCCAGGCGGAATTTTGGAGAACAAATGGCTATACAGTATTTTGAATCCGATCATTAACATTGTTCGTTCCTTACCGTTTATTATTTTGCTGATCGCGATCATTCCGTTAACCCGTCTGATTGTGCATACATCCATTGGGACCAGTGCGGCGATTGTCCCCTTAATTATTTATATAGCACCCTATATCGGTAGGCTGGTCGAAAATTCGCTGTTGGAGGTCAATCCGGGGATATTGGAGGCAGCAGATGCGATGGGAGCAACTCCGTTTCAGGTCATTCGATACTTCTTACTGCCCGAGGCATTCAGTTCTCTGATTTTGTCGTTAACGACAGCTGCCATTGGACTGATTGGTGCAACGGCTATGGCTGGTGCGGTCGGCGGCGGCGGCATTGGCGATCTGGCGATAGCGTATGGCTATCAACGTTTTGATACGCTGGTTATGCTCATAACCGTCGTCATTCTAGTCGTGTTTGTACAAGGGGTTCAATCCTTGGGCAACCTGCTCTCTCGCAAAGCACGCAGGGGTTAATGAACAAAACGGATATTCAACATATGTAGTTGGCATGTTAGGTTTTAGCATCATTCCATTATCCAAGAGCATCCTCGCTCATTATGAGCAAATTGCAAATATTTTGATTTCACCTCTTCATTTCTGATCAAGAACGCCCTATATCAATGGATAGGGCGTTCTTGTCATTTCTTATATTAGAACGGTCATAGTCATTTTCCACCGTCTCACCCATCCTCGCTAGTTCTGTCTAAATAACCATTTGCAGCAACAAATTAAATGAATACATGCATATTAGGCCATGTGTAGTTAGCTCCAAGTCAAGCGATATTCTACGAAACACGTTGTATAGGTCTAATTGTTCAGAATCGGTTCAGTGGGGTTTCGTATAATTCTTTTAGCATAGTTCCTTGGTTGCATAAATCGTAGAACTAAACATGACTAAAGCCTTTGATATAACAGGATATATGCCAATAAATAGCGTCTAGGAGTGAAAATATTGAAACTTGTAAATCGAAATAAATGGATTGCATCTGCAATGGTGCTGGGGATTGCTTCAGGCTCCATTGTATCTCTGCCTTGGATGGGCGGCGCCCAGACTGCTTATGCAGCGACAGCAGATACGCAAAGTGAGACTGGATTTGTAGCACAAGCTCGCACTTTGGGTTTGATGACAGGTGGTAATCAGGGCGATTTTATGGCACAAAAGAATTTGACCCGCGCCGAAGCGGCTAAAATTTTGTGCAGTCTGTTCCAGTTGGAAGTTAACAATCAGCCGCAAACATCTTTTATGGATGTGTCCTCGGATGCATGGGGTGCTCCCTATATTGAGGCT
Organism: Paenibacillus sp. EKM211P; assembly: GCF_011066175.1. Taxonomy (NCBI): domain Bacteria; kingdom Bacillati; phylum Bacillota; class Bacilli; order Caryophanales; family Paenibacillaceae; genus Paenibacillus; species Paenibacillus sp. EKM211P. The sequence continues at coordinate 26,597 of NZ_JAAMNS010000021.1, read as the reverse complement.
GTACGTGCAGCCGGGTATATGACAGGCAACGGAGAACTGTTCCGTCCGGGAGATGCCATTACCAAGGAAGAACTGATCGTATCACTAGTACGCGCAATGGACTTGCAGGATGCAGGTACTACGGATGCACAGCAAAATGCAGTTCAGGTAGCTCGCAATTATGGTTTGTTATCAGAGAATGCTTCTGCAACGGATTTGAAAAATCCATTGAACCGGGAGAGCAGTGCAGAAGTATTCGTTAGCCTGTTGGATCATCCAGTAGGAGAAGTGAAATCAGAGGGCAATACGGTTCGAATCGGAAATATCCCCTACCAGCTGGAAGGATCTTTGCAAGGCTTGTTCGGTGAAAATAACAAAGCGGTATTAAAAGGGGCAAAAATCGATCTTAACCGTAATTTGCGTACACTCACAGGTGTAAAACAGCTGGAAATTAACGCAGACGGTGGCGTATTTGACGGTAAGGGTGTGTCTTTTGATGGACGCCTAATCGTCAATGGTTCGGTAACCTTGAAAAACATGTCCTCCACAGGCGTATTAGAAATCAAAGGCTCAGGTACCCAGCCGGTATCAGCCATTTTGGAAAATACGACATGGTCTGGTGTTGAGCTTGGCTCTCAAGATGCACAATTGACAGCAACCGGGACGACAAAGATTGACAACTTGACGCTGAAAAATGATGCATCGATCGTGACCGAAGGTAATGCCGCGATTAGTCGTGTTTCATTGCAACAGGGACTTGGCAAGCTGTTGGTTAACGGTAGTATTGGTTTGCTGGATGCATCTCAATATGTGGGCGTTCCTTTTATTACGTTGGCTAAGGGAGCAGCAATCAGCCAGCTTAACCTGCCGGAACAAAAACAGCCACAGGATGTTATTATCAACTATAATGCGATGAAAGAAGCTGTTAGTCTCGTGAATGGTACGACGAAATCGTCCTCTACTGGAGCGGTTGTCACGGATACAGACAGCAAAGATAAGAAAAAACACAACAGTGACATTATCAGCGTAGACCGCAGTCGGCTGGAGACAGAAGTCCATGCAGCCAAAGAACTGCTGGAGCGTGCAGGCGAGGGTGGAACGGATCAAGCACTTTACCCAGCCGGAGCGAAGGAAAACCTGTCCATAGCCATCCATCAAGCTATGCTGGTACTAAACAATACAGCAGCTACACAAGTAGAAGTAGACCAAGCGCTCAGCACATTGAAACAGGACGTTTCTGTGTACACAGCCTCAGCCACAGAACCGGTGATTGGAACACAGGAATTAACTAGACTGATTCAGTTAGCTTCGACTACCCTTGAACAAAACCGAATGATTGGTGACGAATTTCCGCCTCTCTGGGATGACTCACTAAGTCAAGCGATTCGATTTGGCAACAATGTGTTGGAAGGGAATGCGCCTCAGAATATTGTGGATCGGGAAGTAGAAAGCTTGGGTCGAGTAATCAAGGTATACAAAGCATCAGTAAAACTCAGAGATGCCTATCTGCATTTTCTCGATGTAACGGATCGTGTGGAGAATTTGAAAACGGACAAAGCGCGTTACAAGTCCATAGTGAGGGAAGGATCAAAAGTATATCTGAATCCATTATCTACAACTGAGCAGTTGGAGGAATGGACACAAAAAATAGAAGGTGCCACAGAATCATTCCTGGCACTGCAAGCAGCGGACTTCTCAGTGCTTAAAAATACTTTACAAGAAGCGCAGGTTATCTACGATCAGAGTGGTTCTCAAAATACTGAACTAGACAACCTCATTCAGGAATATACAGAGAAGATGCACACCGCTATGACGCAGCTGGATGTATTGAACTTGAACATGGAGCTGAGTCAAAGGCTTACGGAATTCACTGCGCCAGTGCCTGCTACAACTCGGGAAAAACTGCAGCAGCTGGTTCAAGATGTTCAACTCAAACTGCTGTCTGACCCTGTGGCTCGTAATTACTTGAATACGGAAATGATGTTTTTAGAACAACAAACAGTACAAGCCCACTTTGCACTCATTATGCCGTTTACTCCTGAGGAACAATTGGTGATCTCTTATAATCAATTAAGTCAGGCTAAAGGGACCTATATTGAAAAATATAACGAGAAAAGACTACAATTGAGAGATAAAGTCATAGAAATGCAGACAGCGATCAATGGAATTTTGATGCAAAATTCAGGCGCATTAAGTGCTGAAGCCCAGCAAGCTTTGTCTTCTGCTTCAGAGCATGCCTCTATCTTCTTAGGTTTGTCCAGCTTTGAATTACAAGACGTTGTTCCTGTATACGAGGAGTTGCAACAAGTACAGAGCCAGTATGCTGCACCAATAGCAGTGGATACCATGTTGTTAAATTTCAACATAAGTATTGCTAATAATGAAGTTCAGACGTTCGGCCGTCATTATACCGAACAAGATAACGAAGAGCTTCAAGGGCAAATTAATCAGGCAAACCTTGTGCTTAATACTCCGGATATTACACAGCTTCAGGTAGACCAAGCTAACACAGATTTGATTACAGCGCTTTCGAACTATCAATCCAAATGGATCGTAACTGATCTTGATATCCAAGAGCTTAAGAACATTGCGAACAATCTGCTTACAGTAAATGGTACAGATCCTACGACGGTCTACTTTCACAGAGTAGTGGATGCATTCAATCGTCTGGACCCGTATTATCCTATGCCGGAAGTTAAGAAAAATTATATGAATCTGGAAGATGCGATTCAGGAGTATAAAGATTTTATAGACAGCCAGCAACAAAGCAGCGGAACAGGCAGCGGCGACAGCAGTGGTGGAGCAACACCGCCAAGCGATAGCAGCGGAACAGGAAGTAGCGACAGCAGTGGTGGAGCAACACCGCCAAGCGATAGCAGCGGAACAGGAACTGGCGACAGCAGTGGTGGAACAACACCGCCAAGCGATAGCGACGGAACAGGAAGCGACGACAGCAGTGGTGGAGCAACACCGCCAAGCGATAGCGACGGAACAGGAAGCGGCCACAGCAGTGGTGGAGCAACACCGCCAAGCGATAGCAGCGGAACAGGAAGCAGCGACAGCAATGGTGGAGCAACATCGCCAAGCGATAGCAGCGGAACAGGAAGCGGAGATGATTCAGGCTCGATTCCTGGCGGTAGTATTGATGACGTTATAATTCCTTAATAAGGGGAATATAGGAAGTGCAAGGATGTATAGAAGGGGACGATTCCGCACAGATTTTATCTGCAGCGGGCGTCCCTTTTTGTGTGGACAACGCTTCTAATGTAGCTGGATAGAATAACCGATACAAAAAGATAGACGTTATTGAAAAGAGCGGGGGATTTATGAAAAAACAGGGTGTTTTATTTTTTATTATACTTCTGCTTGCGGTTGCGTTGCCGGTATATCCGTTAGTGTCGGGTGTATTATCCGGAAACAGTCATTGGAAAGCTCACAACGGTGTTATTGATTTGCGTAATTGGGACCCCGACAAGGAAGGTGCTGTACAGTTGGGAGGAGAGTGGGAGTTTTATCCTAATCAGCTTTTGCAGCCTTCATCTTTTCAGGAAACGGGATATCAGGATTGGGGAAATCGTCAAAACTCCTCCAAATTGGGATTAGGCACTGGATCTTCTGCCAAAATTGTGAATGTGCCTGGTAGATGGAATCAGTGGATGCCTGGGGGACAGGCGACTGGATATGGAACCTATCATGTTCGTGTACTGTTGCCTGAAAAAGTGGAAAATCTGTACGGCATCCATATGCAAAATATTCGCAACTCCAGCCGAGTATGGATTAACGGAGCAGAGGTGGGTGCGAGTGGTGTTCCCTCCGTTTCGGCCGACAAGGGCAAGCAGGGCAACGCCCCCTTTGTTGGATTTGCTGCAGTAGATGGACATGCGGCTGATATTACCGTGCATGTGGCTAATTATAGCTATTCCTCTGGGGGGATCATTTATCCGCTGCTGTTTGGGGATTATGCCAGTATTACGCATAGCCGGGAAGTAGCGATGGCGGAGGACACCGTACTAGTCGCAGGATTTTTTATCCCTACTGTATTTTTTATCATGCTGTACCTTTTACGTAAAAAAGAGAAGGCCTTGCTTTACTTAGCATGCTTTTGCGTCGCGGCACTATTTTACATTCTGACACATGGAGAGAAGCTGCTAGTCTGGGGAATGCCGGATTTGCCTTATGAATGGATATTGAAAATTCAATCGTTCTCTTCGACGCTGTTCTACTATTTTCTGATTCGGTATGTTCATCTTACGACACAGATTGTTATGAATCGGATCGTGCTGCGTCTCTATAGTATTACAACCGCACTGATGCTGGGTATGGGGCTATTGTTGCCTACACTGGTACTCTCATCCTTTGAAACGTTTATCCTTCTTTTTGGTGTAGTCAGTGTGGGATATGTATTACTGATCCTAATTCGTGGACTTGTTCAACGGACGGACGACGCTGCACTACTAGTCATTAGTATTATGAGCATTCTTATGATTGTTGTGACCAGTTTTGTGTATGTTCTGGGATGGGGAGATGTACGTGGGGTAACAGCCTATGAAATGCTCATATTCGTATTGGCTCAAACGCTGCTGCTGGCCAAACGTTTTGTACATTCGTTCATGGAGGTTGAGAACCTATCACGACGTTTGCTAACCCTGGATGGGTTAAAGGACGAATTTCTGGCGAACACGTCACATGAGCTGCGTACTCCTCTACATGGAATTATTAATATCGCTCAATCCATGCTAGACCGCTATGGGACACAATTTAATGAGCCGCAAAAGCACAATTTGGCCTTGATTGCGAAGGTAGGGCGCAGGCTTTCCTATTTGATTAACGATATTTTGGACTTTTCTAATCTGAAAAATGGAAGATTAGCCTTAAACCGCCGACCTGTAAACGTACAGGCTGCTGTGAGTTCTGTACTGGAGGTATTGGGTCATACAGTAGGTAAGAAAAAGCTCCAATTCGTCAAAGAATGGCCTAATTCGTTGCCTAAGGTGGATGCAGATGAACATCGCCTGAATCAGATCTTATACAATTTATTGGGGAATGCGATGAAGTTTACGGAGGAAGGCGAAATCGTAATCTCTGCCAAGACCAGGAACCGCGAAATGGAAATTAGTGTGAAGGATACCGGACCAGGTATTGCCCCAGACCATCTTTTGCACATCTTTGAACCTTTTAACCGAGGGGCGAATGCTGAGGACGAAGGATATAGTGGAACTGGGCTTGGGTTAGGCATAACCCGTCGTCTGGTGGAGCTGCATGGAGGCCATATCCGAGTAGAGTCCAGATTGGGTAAAGGTTCGACCTTTTATTTTACACTGCCCTTAGCGGAGACTGGTACGTCGGCACATGAAGCTCAAAAAAATGTTTTGTCTGAGGTTATATTGCAGCCTGGTGTGACCTCGAGTCAGGATGTGAATTCGCTTGAAGAAGATGGATTGGAGCAAGTGAGGAATGTTCCTTACAGAGTGCTGGCTGTAGATGATGATGAGGTTAACCTTCGGGTGTTGGAGGAGCTGTTATACACCACAGGTTGTAGTGTGGTGGCTGTGGACCATGCTGAGGAGGCGCTTCAGCTGCTGAATGGCCGTGCCCGATTTGACCTAGTTATTACGGACTGGATGATGCCAGAAATGTCCGGTATTGAGCTGTGCCGACGGATTCGCGAACGGTATTCTCTCTCCGAACTACCCGTGTTGCTGCTGACGGCACGCGACCTGCCCGGCGATATCCGTGCAGGCTTCATGGCTGGAGCCAATGACTTTCTACGTAAGCCTGTTGATGCTGAGGAATTAAAGGCGCGTGTGCGCACCCTGCTGAACATGCGCCATTCGGCAGAGGAAGCGGTGCGTTCGGAAATGGCCTTTTTACAGGCACAAATCAAGCCGCACTTTCTGTACAATGCATTAAATGTCATTGTTTCGACCGTAGCAGTAGACCCGGACAAAGCAGCAGAGCTGCTCATGGAGCTGAGCCAGTATTTGCGGGGAAGCTTTGATTTTCAGAACAGGGAGAATACAGTGCCGCTATGCAAGGAACTGGAATTGGTAGAATCGTATGTGGCATTGGAGAAAGCCCGTTTTGAAGAACGTTTGCAGGTGACTGTAGAGGTAGGGAGGAACATCCGCTCGCTGATCCCGCCATTAAGCATTCAGCCCATCGTGGAGAATGCGATACGGCATGGTGTGATGCAGCGGGCCACAGGTGGAACGGTGCGGGTGATTGTACAAGAGGCTGGAGCCGATTTTGTGGTCAGCGTGACCGATGACGGCGTAGGGATTCCGCCAGAGCGACTGCGACACTTACTGTCGGAGGAGCATGTATCCTCCAGTGTGGGGCTGCGTAATATCCATCGCCGTCTGATTCATATGTATGGAGAAGGATTGCAGATTGAAAGCAATCCTATGCAAGGGACGACGGTAAGCTTCCGTGTGCCGGAAATGACCTTATCTCGCCCTAGTGAATGAATAAAAAATACAGTGCATCTGCCGAAAAAAGCTAATGTCGCGCCCGAGTTTATACGATATATAAAATATAAGAAATTAAAAATCGGATGGTAAAGCAGACAGCTTGGTCATGGAGCATTGTAATGGATGGTTGCAGCAGGAAGGGAGCGCGGACACAGATGAAGGCGATATTGATTGATGATGAGAGGTCGGCACTAACCTACTTGGAACGGTTGCTGGAGGCGGACGGACGATTAACGGTCATGGGCAAATATACGTCTGCACAAGCTGGGTTGGATCATCTGGCGGCAGAACGTGTGGATATTGTTTTTATAGATATCGGAATGCCGGAGATGAACGGACTGGAGGCCGCCGAGTGGATTCAACAGCTGGACTCGCATATTCATATCGTCTTTGTGACTGCGTACTCGGAATATGCTATTGAAGCATTCGAACTGCAAGCACTGGATTATTTGTTAAAACCTGTTCATGCCCGGCGGCTTAATAAAACGTTGGATCGGATTGTAGCCACGCTGGCAGATTCCCGTCCTTCCAGCTCGGTCGTCGCAGCAGAGCAATTACCCAAAGTGCGTTGTTTTCAAAGGCTTGAAATTTTGGAGGATGGACAAGGAGCCGTGGGAGCAAAGCCATTCAAATGGCGTACATTAAAGTCGCAGGAGCTGTTCTCCTTTTTACTACACCATGAAGGGGAATGGGTTAGCAAGGAGCAATTGCTGGATGCGCTGTGGCCCGAATATCATTTGGACAAGGCTGTTGTTCATCTACATACGTCCATTTACCAAATTCGCAAGGCGCTGAAAGAACGGATGCAAGATACGAAGCTGGAGTACAATCTGGATCGCTATCGTTTGAACCGTAATGGCTGGGTTACAGATGTGGAGCTATTCGAGCGGGGAATTTCCGAATGGGCGGCATCTGGCAACGGCGGTACGCCGCGTATCGAGAGCCTGTTGGCTCTGTACCGTGGCAATTATCTGGAGGAACACGATTACCCATGGGCGTATGCAAAAAGAGAAAAGCTGCGCAATATGTATCTGGCATGTGCTTCAGAACTGGCTAGAGAAGAGCTCCGTTCAGGTCGTGCCCGGCAGTCCGTCCAACGCTTGCTCAACCTACAGCAGCGTGAACCTTATTCAGATGATATCTGCGGTTTGCTGCTGACTGCTTATGCCCAGCTGGGAGAGTATATAGCTGCTCAAAAGCATTATGAAAGTTTCGTCAGCTTACTGGAAGATGAGTTGGGTATTGAGCCGCAGCAGGTGACACACCAGTTGTACGTGCAATTGAAAACACAGACGCTACCTGCCTAGACTGCTGTACTGGCTCAGGTAGCCGCTCAAAAACCGCTTCAAAAGGTAATTCATTTGAAGCGGTTTTTTTGTGTGGAAAAAATCATTTTAATCGCCTCTTTTCGCTATGATCGAATATTCGCCGGGACCTGTTTTCTTCAGCGGCATATGCATATAGCATATCTCTTCACAGTTAGGTCATATTGAGAGGTTTATAAAGCCACGAAGACTTAAGGAGGCCATGGCATTGGGAAAAAGGAGACGAACTGGCTTTAAGGGCAAAAGAATTAGGGTGGATGTTAGACAATCTTCATCAGCTCACACAGGACAAGGCGGTAACCCCATTTCGATCAATGCTTCGGATGTTGGGGTAGTAAGAACAGATGTCAAAAATAAATAATCAGCTTGGATAGAAGCACATTTTTTAGTAAAAGACGGGCTGTGGTTTCCTAACATGTCAAGCCAAGAGATAAAAAAGCTGATCAGCCAGCGCGTACTGATACTTAATTGGTACGCGTTGTTTGAATTTAGTTTATAAATTTCAATAACTACAAAAATAAGTATAACCTAGTTTCCATGAATGTGTGCGTTTACTTCATTTCGTTTCTACACACAAGTTGTTCTATTAATTGTAATGTCTAAAGGCATACAGTACTGATCATTTACGCAACGGTAAAAAAATTGAAACCGCTCATATTAATCCAACTATTCAATCGTTCAAAAAACATTATAGTGATGATTGTAAATAATTGTGGTACTATGTAGAAAAACAGGACTTAAGAACCATATTTGAGAGAGGTGATTTTTTGGAATCCAAAGTTGAAAACATCAATTTATTGAATGAGATTGTATATAGTAGTTTAGAAGGCATTTTAAAAGAGTTGAATAAAAGAATCCATATCAAGCTCTATGCCCTTGTTTACAATGAAAAAGACTCTCTTGCTCAAACGGTTCGAATAAAAAAAACTATAGCGAGTAGCGGCGAACATGGGAAATCTGTTTCTCAAGACTCTCTGCAAGATGTATCAAACTTATACGGGGAGTTAAAAGCTGACTTTTCAGCAGTTGTCAATAGTTACGGAGGTATTAAGAGTTATTTTGATAAGGAAGAGCAACAACCGTATCAGGTATATATCAGTAATGACGAGAAGTTAAAAAATACTACTGAGAATGAGGTGCCAATTGAACAGGATTTAAGAGTTGAGGATAGCATACGTGATACCAAAATTATTTATTCTAACCACTTAACTTTTTATAATAGCCAAGCTCTGTATAACGTCGTATACATAGTAGAAGTACGAAATGTAGAACACGAGAATAGGAAGCTTTTTTATCATGAACCCGAAATATCTTTTCTAAGAATGATAATGGATTATTTTTTTAGTGATTATTTTGCTTTAGACAACCAATATAATGCTATAAAAATAAATAATAATAATCAAATCGACACAAAGTATAACGAGGACAGTCTTCATTTTACCCGAAGGTTAACAAGATTGTTCTTTGGAAAAATGCAGGGATATCTTAAAGATAATACGAGCCTTGAAATTGGAACTAGATATGACAATGAACTTCGAAGTAAGTATTATGTAGATAACCTGCTTGAAAAAATAGATGAAATATCTACTAAAACATATGAAGGTGCAAGTCCTTTTGGCTCCATTTTGTTTATGAATAAGGAGTGTATTAGGAATCCGCTTCTCATTCGGTTTACAGTGAAATTCACTAAAGAAGACCATATTCGACTGGACGATTCTAAACGTATAAGGAAGCTACTTGAATTAACAAATGTAGATAAAGATCTTTACCTTATAGCTGATGATAATGAGATACATGGACTAGGAGAGGTGAATTGGAACTTACAAAAGGATGCTTTAATACTAAAACTGGACTTTAACGGGATTTCTAAGTACAATCTTTTTCTGGTTAGAACAGATGCAGAACGGTCAAATTATGGTGAGCTTTTAGTAAGTAATGATAGGAAGTTCTATCGCTCAGATCTTAAATTGCTGGAAACGCGGCTGATATCAGTTTCTTTTAAAAACCCAAGACTTGGAGAAGAAGGTTACACACCAGAAAAATTTATAAATCTTTTGAAAAGTGTTTTTTGGGAAGGACAGTCTGATTGTGATGACATCTTCAATCAGAAGCTTGAGAAGTTGGATCAAATTGTTCGTAAGTCACGGGAACAGAAACATGGAACTATGGTAGTTATCACAGAATCGGATGTTGCAAAATTCGAGGTGGAGAGATTAAGTAAACAGTCAACACTTATTGAACCAGGTAACATAAATCCGGAATACATAAAATTCCTAACAGCTATTGACGGTGCAATTTATTTTGATATTGATGGAAACTGTCATGCAATTGGTGTCATTCTGGATGGTATTGCTAAGGAAAGTATAGGAGATGCTAGTCGTGGGGCTCGTTATAATTCTGCCCATCGTTACTGGCACAAACTTAAGGATATCAATAAACAGAACGAGAACGGTAAATGTGTAATTGCTATTATTTCAGAAGATGGCATGGTTGACTTAATTCCTGAATCCGAAGATGAGGGTAAGTTATTGGTATTGACTGAGGAAATTATTGATAGTATTAATGAAGAAAATCTCGATACTGAAAAGTTAAAAGAAAAGGAGGAAGTTCTTTTACAATCGAAAATTATAGATTGTGATTGGTTATTCAAAGTTGGAGAGGCGTACCAACTTAAAAAAAAATATGCCAAAGCAATTTCTTTTTTTGAATATGGTATGGAAAGAGCTGAGAGAAGCTATTTTCAACCTGAATATTTTAATGTACTAGGTAATTGTTATTGGCATACAAAGGATTACGAGTCGGCCATTAAAATGTACGGATTTGCAATTACTAAGACAGATGACTTAAAAAGGAAACACGTGTACTTAATAAATATAGGAAATGCTTATTTGGAACTTAGCCATGAGTTTAAGAAAGACGAACAAAAGCATCATTCCCTTTTAAATAAGGCAATAGATTATTTAACTGAGGGTATTGAACTAGCAAAGACTCATCCTGTTCAATCATCTGCTATGCATTATAATAGGAGAGCAATATGTTACTACCATTTAGGGGATTTAACAAAAGCAATTGATGGTTTCACAATGGCTTTGGCTGAGGAACCTAATAAGGCTGTATTTTTATGGAATAGATATTTGGTGAAAAAAGTATCTGGAGACATAATAGGTTCTTTAGAGGATATTATAGAGGCTGAATTCAACGAGCATAATAAAGATTATATTACTCAATTAAACAATCTTTTAGATAAGAATCGACATCTTATTAAGGAGGCTAATACATTTTATAATAGGTTGGCAGGACAAGAAACAGAATCTTCTGAGCTGGAAATTTTAATAGAAAAATATAATAAAGCTGTTGAATTAAGTAGTCTTACTGAGGATGCTGCAGTAAAATAAATTATCTGATGAAGATTAAAAGGATACAATTTTACTCAATAGTTCTCGTAGGTGTTTGATTGTTTTAGCTCTACTAACGGTTTATAACGTGTTAGAGTGTTGCCTACTCATAATATAAGGTATTCATAGATAGTGCAATAAACCACCGGGAACAAGCCTGCATAGTTCCTGGTGGTTTCTGCTTTTTAACATGTGATTTTGAGTATATCCATTAGCATTAGCCAACTTAGGCTTGTGCTTTTATTGCGGGGTGCTCCCTCTTCTTTTCATAGGCGTTGCCTTCAGCACAGCATATCCGTAAGGCGGAAGCTCGACATGCAGCCCCTCCGGTCCTACGGACCACTGGCTTTCGCCAAAGGCTACCTCCCATTCCTGCTCTGGAATAGACAGTTCAAAAGTGTGATGCTCATCGGAACGGTTGAATAGCACAAGCAGCACTTCTTCGTCGCTGCGGCGCTCGTAGGCGAGTGAAGCGCCTTCCGGCTGTGCCTCCAGGAAAGTGATGCTTCCTTGATCACGAAGGACAGGGTGTGCCTTGCGAAGAGCGATCAGCTCACGATAAAAGTCGAACAGCTCGTGGTCCTGCTTATCGGTGTCCCACTCCATGCACTGGCGGCAGCCTGGATCAGCATCTCCATCCAGACCGACCTCATCGCCGTAAAAAATGCAGGGCGCACCCATGTACGTGAACTGGAACAAAGCAGCCAGCCGCATCAGTCGCTTGTCGCCCCCGCACAGTGTCAACAGGCGCGGTGTATCATGACTATCCAGCAGATTGAAGGCAACCTCGGATGCCTGTTGTGGATAGCGGGCAAGCTGTCGCCCAATGGCAAAGGCAAAGCTCTGGGCATCGGTCACTTTTTTGACGAAAAAATCATTCACCGCATAGGTGAACGGATAATTCATCGTCGCGTCGAATTGGTCCCCCTGAAGCCATTCAGACGATTCATTCCACATTTCACCCAAAATATATGCATCTGGATTAGCCTGCTTGACCGTCGTACGGAATTCACGCCAAAAGGCGTGATCCACCTCGTCTGCCACGTCCAGCCTCCAGCCGTCGATACCGATCTCTTCAATCCAATGTTTTGCCACATTCAGTAGGTACTCTTTTACCTCAGGATGCTCTGTGTTCAGCTTGGGCATCATCGGTTCTAGCCCGAATGTATCGTAGGTCGGTGTGCCATCGTTCACTTCCAGTGGAAAGCTATGGACATGGAACCAGTCCTTATAAGGAGAGGCTTCACCTTTCTCCAGTACGTCAACGAATGGCTTAAAAGTACGCCCCGAGTGGTTGAACACCGCATCGAGCAGGACCCTGATTCCCCGGTCGTGGCACGCCTCCACCAGCCTTTTTAATGTCTTTTTATCCCCGAAGTGCGGGTCCACCTCCATATAATCCTCGGTATCATATTTATGATTGGTCGTCGCCTTGAAGACAGGGGTCATATATATGGCGTTAATCCCCAACTCGCTCAGGTGATCCAAATGATCCAGAATTCCTTGTAAATCACCACCGAAAAAATTGTCCTTTTGCGGTGTGCCACCCCAGTCCTCAGCACCTTCCGGGCTAATGGAGGGGTCGCCGTTGGCAAAGCGTTCCGGGAAAATCTGATAAAAAACAGCATCCTTCACCCATGCAGGTGGCTTCAATATATCAATCGGATTTAGAAACGGGTATTGAAACAGACTGTCTGCATTTTGAGGTTCCTCGGTGGTGAAATCGTTCTCGTTCATCCAAATTCGTTCCTCGCCGTCTTCCAGCAAAAATCCATATTTCAGCCGACGGTGAGTAGGCTTTACAGTACATTCGTAGTAATCGAACCTGCCATCGGTGGCAAATTTAGACATCGGAATAAGCTGCCGAGTACGATCCCAGTCGTACTTATCTACGGTAAGAACGTGAACAGCAGTCAGGTCATTTTTCTTTGTACGGAGCCGTAAAATTATCGTTTCATCATCATAACCAAAAGCCCAATTACGTTTCGGGTGGTGGTATATCGCTTCCAGCAGCATCAGATAGGCCTCCTTGTTCACCTGCATTCAAATTTGAAATTGTGAAGCGTATGTCGTATAAGGTAGTTATTAACCTTTTTAAGTGGGTTATGTACCATAACTGCTATAATGCCCATTATATAAAAGAAAAACGATAAGTAGGTGTCTATGATGAAAACAAATGTGCTATACATCGAAGATGATCAAGATATTGGTGCTTGGACGCATCAGTATTTGGAAGAGCGGAATTACGCTGTAGCCTGGCTTCGCAGTGGGGATGGTGCTGTGGAAGCAGCTCGTACGTGCCAGCTCGTGATTCTGGACGTGATGTTACCTGGTCTGGATGGGTTCACCATTGGGAAGCGGCTCAAGAAAGAGTACCCGGAGCTTCCCATTCTCATGTTGTCTGCCCGTACATCCATTGACGATAAGCTGCAAGGATTGGATTTTGCTGATGATTATGTGACAAAACCCTTTCACCCCGACGAACTCATAGCACGTATGGAGATTTTGCTGCGGCGATCAGGAAGCGTGTCCGAAGAATCTCTACAACTGGGGCATCTGTCTGTGTTTCCTCCAGATAATCGTATTGTGAATCGTGATACCGGGGAGGAAATTACGCTGACAGGAAAGCAGTATCATATCTTTGCTTATTTGCTGCGGCATTTGGGCCAGATTATGACGAAGGAACAAATGTATGAGGCAGTCTGGGGAGATCTGTATATCGACGGAGACAAAACCTTAATGGTCCACATTCGGCACTTACGGGAAAAGCTGGAGATTGATCCTGCGGCACCCCGCATCATTGAGACGATCCGTGGTGTAGGTTATCGGGTGAAAGCATAATGAGCGGTATGCGTAAGAGGTGGGCATGGTGGCGTCGCAGCTCCCGTCCAGCCCAAAGAGGGCGGTTTCGTAATTCACTGTTGTTCCGCTATTTGGTCATTATTGTGTTGGCTATGATGTTGTTGCCCATTGTATTGCCTGTTACAACCTTGATATATAGCATACTGTTGAATTTGCAGACGGATATCAAGCCTAAAAATCCTTACTATCCCTCTACGACCCATACTGAACATAGCTGGCATCGAGAAGCTATAGACTTGAAGGGAGCTAATCCAGAGCAAATTTCAGCCCATCTGCGTAAAATACAGCAGGATATGTTCCCAGATTCACAAATATTTTGGGTCGATACCGCAGGGTTAACCAGACTGGAGCTACCGACACAACCTACCATTCCAAAACAATGGAGTGCGGCGCAAGCTATAGCTTTTATGAAGCAAGCCAGCTCTGAGGGGCCGTTTACGGTCGTGGCCTTTATTGGCGGGGGCAAGGATGATGTGAATCAGGGCTATATGGTATTAAAAGTGCCCCGTTCGTTCTTTGAACATCCGACTAGTGACAATGGCATGTTGATGTATTATCTCCTTTTTATTCTATTGGTTCTGGGGGCTTTTATATTCGTATCGCTTCTGTTTTTTGGAGGCATTCGGCGGAGGCTGTTGCAGCTTCAGGCCGCCATGTCGCAGCGAGGCGAGGATGGATTACCCATTCTCGTTGCTACCGGACGCCCGGATGAAATCGGCAAACTGGAAGAGTCGTTTAATCGGATGGTTGAGCAGTTGGCAGAGAGTCGAGGACGTGAGCGTCAGGAGGAGGAACTGCGGAAGAGACTAGTCGCCGATCTGTCACACGATATTCGAACACCGCTTACGGTTGTGCGCAGCCATCTGTATACCCTGGATGCGGAAAATCTCAGCAGCAAAGGGAAGCAGTCGATTACACTGATGGAAAATAAGTTAAAGGACCTTGGGAGTCTGATCGACAACTTGCTAACCTATAATCTGCTATCCAGTGGCAAATACACCATGAATAACGAGCCGCGTGATATCTTGCGGCTGGTGCGCGAGTGTGCAGCCAGCTGGTACCCAGTGTGGGAAAAGGAAGGCTTTGAAGTGGATATCGACCTGCCTGAGCATAGTTTGGTATGGAATGTCGATGAGCAAGGCTTCCGCCGTCTGCTGGACAATCTTTTTCAAAATGTAGTTCGGCATGCCGCCTCCGGTCGATATATCGGTATTCAAGTACAGAGGGATAACGGGAGAGAGGCATTGGTCATTGCAGATAAAGGCCCGGGAATGGAGCAGCAATCCAGTGAAAAAGGAGCTGGAATTGGCTTGGCGATTACAGAGCTCTTGGCGCGCGAAATGAATTTGGAGAGAGAGATTTCTAGTTCATCAGCCGGGACACAAATCCGTTTTTTAAACAAAACTTAAACTCAGAGTTCCCTTGGCTTTAAACTTGGCACGTTACGATAGGTGTCGAGGTGAGGAACTTGAACGAAACAATTATTGAAACGAACAGTCTCAGCAAAATATACAAAGGCCGCGCCGCGGTTAATCAGCTGGACCTGAAAATAGCGCGGGGAGATATTTATGGATTTCTCGGACCCAATGGAGCAGGGAAAACAACAACGATCCGCATGCTACTTGGGCTTATTCGCCCAACTCGAGGAACGATCCGTATATTCGGCAAAGATATTCGCAGACATAGACTCGATATTTTGCGTAAAGTCGGTTCATTGGTAGAGTATCCTTCGTATTATGGTCATTTGAACGCCGTCGAAAATCTGGAGGCTATTCGTCGTATTTTGAATGTGCCGAAAGAGAACATTACTGAAGTATTGGAGGTCGTTCGGCTGACCAAGCACGCTAAACGTCCGGTTAAAGGTTACTCGCTGGGCATGAAGCAGAGACTTGGTATCGCAGCAGCCCTGCTCGGCAATCCCGAAGTGCTTATTCTGGACGAGCCAACGAATGGCTTGGACCCCGAGGGCATTCAGGAAATGCGCGAATTGATCCAGGCGATGCCCAAGCAGCGGGGGATCACTGTACTGGTATCCAGCCATTTGCTGAGCGAGGTAGAGCATATGGCTAATACCGTCGGTATTATCCGTGAAGGACAACTGATTTTCCAAAATACAATTCACAATCTCCGTCAGGAGTCCGCAGGGGGGATTCGGATCGTAGTATCGGAGCCGGAAGCAGCCCAATTGATTGCACGTGAACAGGGCTACCATTCAGTGAAGGACGGGTCAGCGCTGGATTTTGACAACATGAATGATGCGGCTGTTGCGCTGCTAGTTAGAAGATTAGTTGAAAACACACATGCCGTATATCGTGTGGAGGAACGCCGCAAATCGTTGGAGGATATGTTCATGCAGGTGGTGGGCAAAGGAGGGGGCTCCCTATGATGCTGCGAGCGTTGACAGCGGATCTGCTCAAAGCACGCAGAAAGGGAATCTGGTTCCTGGTCTTCCTCGGTCCTCTTGGGCTGGTGGCGATGCAGGGACTGAACTTTGGGCTCCGCTATGACTATCTGATTCCGCGATATAAGGGCCGCTTATGGGAAAGCTTGATGGATAACATCGCACTGTTTGTTCCCCTTGCACTTGTGTTAGGAGCCACGATGGTCGCTTCCATGTTGGCGAATGTGGAGCATACCTCTAACTCCTGGAAGCAGCTGTTGGCTTTGCCTATTTCCAAATTTAGTGTTTATATGGCAAAGCTAACACTGGCCATGGGAATGCTGTGCGTGTCCTGCCTACTCTTGACGGTAGGGACTTGGACCTTGGGGATGCTTCTTGGCTTTGGGGGAGAGCCAGCACCGATAGGGGACCTACTGCGGCTCGGGTTTTGGCCCTTAGGCGGCACGCTGCCTATACTCGTATTGTTGTTGTGGCTAACGGTCACGTTCCATAATCAAGCGCTGCCTGTAACACTGGGTATTACGTTAGGCATTGGCAGCTTATTCGCTTCCCAACTGTCCGAATGGTTTCCGCTGGCTTGGCCGCAATTCGCATGGGTTGCGCCACAAGCGTGGATATTCGCGTCTATCGGATGCGCAACAGGTATAATTCTCAGCCTGCTGACCGCAGCTCATTTTAGCCGAAAGGATGTGGCGTAATGTTCGGAGGATACGTACGGTTACTTTCTGTCGAACGCCTGAAAATGGCGAAATCGCCCGTCTGGCTGCTTGCGCTTGTCAGCCCGGCGATTGCCGTCCTAGTTGGTTTACTGGCCAATCCGGGAGGAAACTGGCTGTTGCTGTTGGCTGCCATGCTTACAATACATGCAATGCTGTTCCTGCCGATGCTGACCGCCGTGTTTGGGTCTCTAGTCTGCCGTTTCGAGCATGGGGGCGGCGGCTGGAAGCAGCTGATGTCACTACCGTTGTCCCGCACGGGTCTGTACGCAGCCAAGCTGACCATCATTATGGCTATGGTCGGACTGACTCAGCTGCTGTTCGGAGGAGCGCTGCTGGGTGTTGGAGCTGTGCAGGGGATGAATGGACCGATCCCTTGGGCCGTGATTGCCCAAAGCCTGCTTGCGGGCTGGGTTGCTTGTCTGCCGTTGGCCGCCCTGCAACTGATGGTGTCCTTTTTGTGGTCTAGCTTTGCTGCACCGCTTGCTTTGAATTTCGTCTTCACCGTGCCCAATATGCTGGTCGCCAACTCTCAGACCTATGGTCCATACTATCCATGGACACAGCCTCTATTGGCGATGATGCCGAGTGGGGGAGACAATTTCGGGGCGTTCATGGTGCCAACGGATACACTTTTGATGGTGGTACTGGGTAGCTTTGTCGTGTTTGCGTTTGCTGGCCTGATGATATTTCGTTATAAAGAGATATAAGACGAAATGTGGAAACTGCAAAAGCTCCTTATCCTAAAAAGAGGGTAAGGAGCTTTTTTGCTGTGCTGCAGGTTCGTGTTCTGAATAAGACACTTACTCTATGGGCTTACACTAAGCCTGAAATAGCACGAATATTATCGCTGATCAGGCGGCAAGAGGCGTCAAACTTGGCTTGTTCTTCTGGACTCAGCTCAAGCTCGATGACCTCCTGAATTCCTCTACTGCCGATGATTGCTGGAACGCCCGTGCAGACATCAGTGTGTCCGTACTCGCCGTCCAATACGGCAGAGATCGCTATAATTTTACCATCGTCATTCAAAATGGAACGGGTAATGTACGCCAGCGCATTGGCAATACCAAAATAAGTGGCACCTTTGCGGGTGAAAATCTCCCAACCGGCATCCCTTGTTTTACGGGCGATGTCATCCAGATCAACGTGTCTGAATCGTTCCTTATGCTGACGCAAAATGTGCAAGAGCGGCTTGCCGCCAATCGTAACGTGCGACCAGGCCACGAATTGGGATTCGCCATGCTCGCCCAAGGCATACCCCTGTACACTGCGTGGATCTATGGAAAACACCTCAGAAAGCAACGTCTTGAGCCGGGATGAGTCGATAGAGGTACCCGTGCCGATCACCTTGTTGCGCGGCAGACCGGATATACTCTGCACCAGATAAGTAACAATGTCGACAGGATTAGCGGCAATAACGAAAATACCGTCGAAACCGCCCTCCATAATAGCTGTTACAATCTCTCTGGTGATATGCACGGCATCGTCCAATACAGATAGGCGGTCTTGACCCGGTTTAGGATTGGACCCAGCCGTTATAATCACAACATCCATATCCGTGCAGTCTGCATATGTGCCTGCACGGACCTTGGTGCGTGTAGACGTAAAATCCATACAATGGGACAGATCCAGTGCATGGGCCAAAGCCCGGTCATACGTGCGGTCAATCATCATGATTTCGTCACAAATGGACTGATTGACCATTGAGTAGGCACAGCTCGAACCGACCATTCCCGCGCCGACAATCGCTACTTTCCTTGCCTTCCCCTTCATTTATGTTTCCTCCTCGTTCCAACGAACGTTAATATGCTACAAATTATGCCTGAAATCCATTTTACGTTACATAACATAACATATTGCTGATCTTTTGAAAATATCCATTTTTTTGTCCTCATTCCGATAAATTAAAAAAGAACGGTGAATAGGGGGGGAGAAATTTAGGATTAATCAAAGAATAAGTGTATATTATCCATATTCTTTTATTGGAAGACAGGATGTAAGGTATCTATTTATTTATAAGTGGTTTCCGTATAAATCATAACACGAGCCATATTAATGGAAGAAAAGTTGCCATAATAATATTGGGAGCATGACATTTATGTGACGTTTCTTAACGAGTCTCAAGAGTATACAGTGCAGGAGCATTCTTAGCGATGTCGCTTCTTGTATGTTTTTAAATTATTCGTTTATGACAAAGGTTCTTAGCAGTCTGCAATATTAGAACTATTTTGCCAAAGGATTTCCAATGGTTTCCGCGAATCCTACATATACAAGCTTTTTCTTTCCATACCATCCGGGGAGGTAATGATTAAATGGAAGAAAGCAAGTCGACGACGGAAGCAGCAAAGCAACTGGGAATCGGGGCGAGTACCCTTCGTAAATATGCAGCGGCGCTGGAGGAACAGGGATATGTGTTTCAACGTTCCACTAATCAGTCAAGAATGTTCAGTGCAGAGGATGTTGAGTGCTTGAAGGTGATGCGGAGGGCGTTGCGTGAGCAGCATATGACAATGGAGCAATCCGTTCAGGTGGTACTTGAGAGAATAACCGCTCCCTTCCAATTGGAGGATGAAGAATTCCGCTTGCCACCCATCTCGGATGCTGAGTCACTGACCGCAACCTGGCAAGAAATAATGGCGGCGGCTGAGGGTAGAGAAGAGACGGTCATGCAGGAGCAAGCTGCTGCTATGGTTGAGCTGACAGAGATAGAGGATGAAATGAATGTTCAGGAGCTATCAGAGGAACCCATGCAGTCGCAGGAACAGTTCCAGACTTTGACCCCAACCATGGAGTATAGATTGGAGCAAGCACTTGTATCCGTACAAACGCAGGAGTCCGTAGAGCCACAAGAACTGGCGCAGATGCAGGATATGGTGCAAACCGCTTTGTTGGAAATGCGGAGCCGTTTGGAGGAACTGGAAGCAGAGCACAGCCGTTTGGTGGAGAAGAATGTTAGCTTATCTAACCAACTAGAGGACCATAAACGTTGGATGAAAGAAAGGGTCGAGGAAGAACGGGATCGGCAGTTAATCACTAATCTACGTACCTATCAGGGCCGGCAACGCAAAACGCGCAGTTCGCTGTTGTCCTGGCTCGGTCTGACACCACGTAGCCGCAGAGAGGCATAACGATCATTATCTTGTCTAATAAGACCATCAGACCTACCCGGCTCTGATGGTCTTTTGGCGTGGATGATATAATAACGGAATACAAAAATACGAGGACAAGTCGCATAGGAAATGTGGCTGCGGCATGTATAGGAAGGGATCTAAGTATGTTTGCTTGGTTGCGGAACATTTATGAATCATGGATAGATTATCCCAAACAGCCTGGTGATTTGCTGAGCGGACGTTATTGTGTTCGTTCGCTTTTAGGCATGGGTAGCTATGGTCTAACCTACCTCTGTCTGGATCGGCACAGCGGACAGGAGGTGGCGGTAAAACTGCCCAGACCGAGCAAACGAGCGCAGGCAGTTCAGCTATTGCAGTGCGAGGCTCACATAATGCGAAAGATGGAGCACCCTTTTATTCCAAAGTTGCTTGAAATTGACCAACATTCGGACGGAATGTATATGGTCATGGAATACGTCTCCGGTATGACCTTGGAAGAGCTTATCTTTGAACAGGAGCGTTCCTTTACGGAACAGGAATGTATCGTCTACATTTTAGAGTTAATGGAGCGAGTTCTGCATGTGCATGAACGGGGATACATCCATCGCGATATCCGTATTCCTAACGTAATTCACCGCGAAGGGAAGCCGTACCTAATCGACTTTGGGCTTGCTTTGGCCGTGGGAGAACGACAGGAGGATGTATTCACCGAAGCCATGCTGGAAAAGCGCGCACCTGAGCGACAAGATGTCGCCTTCTACAGCGATTTGTATGATGTCGGGCATTTCATGCTTTTTATGCTGTATAGCAATTATGAGCCTCAGCCGGATCAACCCCCTGGAAGCTGGCAGGAAGAATTAATGCTGAGTCAACCTGTGCGTCATATACTGGAGCGGCTTTTTCAAATTCGTCCACGTTATGAACATAGTCGACAGTTTATGCAGGAGTTGGAGGAAGCATTGTTGCAGTTAGAGGTTAATCCATAACTTTAATCCCTAAAAATAAACAGGCATTCGCCGCAAAAATGGGGGAATGCCCCTTACGCATTTGACTAGGTCTACATACAATGATCCTGAAATGAGCGAAGGGAGTGTTGTAAATGAGTCATATGTGTGGAGTAGGCGGTATGGGTTGCGGCGTAGGAGCCTGGACCTCTGTAGGAGCGATTCTGGTACTGTTTATTTTGTTGGTGATTATCTCTAAAACCCTATTTCTGTAATTTCGGTTATAGCCGATTTCCTGTAAAATGTACTGATGTTGCTCTGCGTAACGAAGGGCGCACAACAATAAAGCGAAGGCCCTTGATGAGAAGGGGCTTCGCTTTATAAGCTTAAGGAGCCTGTGGCTTGCTTCTTGTGTTACGTTGTACTCCGCCACTGCTTTTTGTTGTGTGGCTAGGAACTGGAGTAGTGACGGCGTTTATCCTTGTAATATCGGTGACCGTTATGGCTGTTCTTGTATCCGTCTGATGAAGAATGGCGTCTACGGTCGTAATAACGATCTGAGCTGCTGTATCGCCGCTTATGGGAATGAGAGGTGGAATGTAGCAGGCGGTGCAGTAATTTTTTGAGCATCGTCTAATCCTCCTTCTTATCCTATCCAACTGACATAGACAGGCCTTATAAAACGATAATACGCAACAACGTTAGAACAGGTTCCGCTAATTTAAGATTGTAGGGACTTGACCTGAAATTCTGCAATATCCTTGAACTCTTCTTCAAATTTACGTGAAATGCGAATATAGATCGGCAGTAAATCGCGATAGATATCTACGTGCTCTGCCGCAGGTTTATGCTGATGAGTGGTGCCGATCATACCGGATACTGCGTCTAGCGAATCAATTCGTCCTAACGCGTACAAGCCTAGAATAGCTGCACCTAGACATGAGCTTTCCAGACTTTCGGGAATAATGACTTCCTGATCAAAAATATCTGCCATGAGTTGTCTCCACAGCTCCGAGCGTGCAAATCCACCCGTGGCGTGAATGACAGACGGTCTGTCAATGACTTCCTCCATAGCGAGCATGACTGTATACAGATTGAACAGTACACCTTCCAGTGCGGCGCGAATCATATGCTCTTTTTTGTGCCGCAGGGACAGGCCGAAGAAGGAGCCACGCGCATTTGGGTCCCACAGAGGAGCGCGTTCGCCAGATAGATACGGAAGGAAAAGCAGACCGTCCGAGCCTGGACGCACCTGTTCTGCGATTTGGGTCAGCACATGATACGGATCAATTCCTAAGCGTTTGGCAGTTTCCACCTCAGAGGCTGCAAATTCATCCCGTATCCAGCGGAACACGATACCGCCGTTGTTCACCGGGCCGCCGATGACCCACAGCTTTTCGGTCAAGGCATAACAGAAAAAGCGCCCCTTGGCATCGGTGAGAGGCTTATCAACTACAGTACGGATGGCTCCGCTGGTGCCGATGGTAACAGCGACAACTCCAGGTTTGATTGCATTCACACCGAGGTTGGACAAGACACCGTCACTGGCCCCGATCACAAAAGGGGTCGTCTCCAGCAGGCCCATGTCATGTGCATAGGCTGCGTCCAGTCCTTTTAGCACATGAGTTGTCGGTACCAGCTCGGACAGCTGCTCCTTCGTCACACCTGCAATAGTGAGCGCTTCCTCGTCCCAATCCAACTGCTTCAAATTCATGAGTCCGGTAGCAGAGGCGATCGAGTGATCCACGACATATTGGTGGAATAACCGGGCAAAGACATATTCCTTTATAGAAATGAACTTGTACGTCTGGGCCGCTACATCCGATAAATCTCGTGTAATCCACATCAGTTTTGTCAGCGGTGACATGGGGTGAATGGGCGTTCCCGTGCGTAAGTAAATATCGTGTCCATTGTATTTATGTTTGAGCGCTTCAGCCCATTTGGCACTACGATTATCTGCCCACGTGATGGAGGCGGTCAGTGGTTTACCGTTCTTGTCCACCGCCAGTACGCTGTGCATAGCCGAACTAAAGGAGACGAACAGCACATGTTCGGCGGGTACTCCGCTTTGTGTCATGACCTCTTGCACCGTCTCTACGACAGCTTTGAGAATATCTTCAGGATCCTGTTCTGCCGCATCTGGCTCAGGTGTATGGAGTGGATAGCCCACATGATGCTGCGCGGCAATATTGCCGTTTTCTTCAAAAAGCACTGCCTTGGTACTGGTCGTGCCAATATCGACGCCGATCATATATCGGGTTTCGGTCATATTCATTCTCCCCTTCACTTACCTTATTAGCTATTATCGTTAAATTAACACATCCAGCAGTATAATCAAACCGAATGCGACTAGGGAGAGGATGGTTCCATAACATTCAAAGAGTAAAGGTGCTAATATGTATAGTTAATTGTATACTTGTCGACAATCTAGTCTGAAAAGAGAACCGCGTCAGTTGGAGTGGGCATAAAGACGCGATACAATTGGCTCTTTGTCGGGTATGTTCCGGCTAGGATAATGTCTTTCTATAGGAGGACAAAACGCTATCGTTAACCGCGTTGCGAGTGTCTCGGTAATGTTCCTCAATGAGTCGGGATAATTCTTGATCATTTCCTTGTTTTAAAGCATTTGCAAAGGTGCGGTGCTTGTGAATCGTGACTTGAGATTCTTCGATGTTAGACGCAAAACGTTGTTCTGTCGCAGCCAGCATAACCGTCAGGATCAACTGTCTCATGCCATTCCAGGTATGGAGAATACGGGTATGGCCTGCTTCCAGAACCAGAGCTTCATGAAAATTAAAATCCTGAAGAGAAAATTCAGCGATATCTCTGTGCTTGAGAGCGACTTCCATTTTGTCGATCATCTGATTTAAAGTGTTTACCAATATGGTATTATCCCTATGTACATACCTTTGAACAACAAAATGCTCAATCAGCATTCGTACGTCGAATAGCTCCTCCATATCATCGGGTGTCATGCCGATCACAACCGCCCCCATGCGCTCCAAGCGGATAAGTCCTTCGCTTGAGAGCACTTTCATGGCTTCACGCACAGGAGAACGGCTGGTACCAAAATCGGTAGCAATCTGATTTTCAGATAGAACAGTGCCGGGTGTCTGCATACCACGTATAATCTGAAGTCGGAGTTCGCAAGCAATCCTCTCTCCAAGCGATGCGCCCTGTAACCAGGTTGTTGGATATTTCATAGAATACTCCTATCTTGCAAATAATTTTGCATACTTGTATACAAATTATGGAGTATTATAAACCCCGTTTAAGCCCTTGTAAACGGTATCAATTGACATCGGTTCCATTTCACTGCTTTTAGCGTTACAATAGAAGCAGAAAAAAGAAGCAGTGAAAAGTGGAACGAACATGGATAAGAAGGAGAACATTTAATGATTATCATTAAAACCAAAGAACAAATTGAAAATATGAAAAAAGCCGGCGAAATTTTGGCTGCTTGCCACCGGGAAATTGCTAAAATGATTAAACCAGGTATTACGACACTGGAAATTGACGCTTTTGCAGAATCATTTATGAAGAAGCATGGCGCAACGCCGGAGCAAAAGGGTTATAACGGCTACCAGTTTGCAACTTGTGGCTCCCCTAATGATGTGATTTGCCACGGTTTTCCGAACAAAACACCATTGAAGGACGGCGACATCGTGACGATCGACATGGTTGTGAACCTGAATGGCTGGCTGGCAGATTCCGCTTGGTCATATGCGGTGGGGAATGTGTCTGAGCAGGCCCAAAAGCTGTTGGACGTTACCAAAGAGTCTCTGTATAAAGGGATTGAGCAAGCTGTTGTTGGTAATCGGATCGGGGATATTTCCCATGCGATCCAAACTTACGCGGAAGCGGAAGGCTTCTCGGTCGTACGCGAATTTATTGGGCATGGCATCGGGGAAGAAATGCATGAGCAACCGCAGGTTCCGCATTACGGACCTCCGCACCGTGGACCACGCTTGAAAGAGGGCATGGTTATTACAATTGAGCCGATGCTCAACACAGGCACATATCGCAGTAAGATTGATGCGGACGGTTGGACCGCACGTACGTTGGACGGTGGTTTGTCGGCACAATACGAGCATACGCTGGCAATTACAGCAGACGGTCCTATCATCTTGACCCAGCAATAAAAGCAGGCATCCATCAGTAACCTACAGACTAGCGAATTAAATGAGTTAGACCTATTACAGAAAAGAGGCTGTCCAGAGGACAGTCTCTTTTGCCGCGTGCATTCTAAAAAGAATTTTCTGACGCGGATTTGATTCTGTTAATGGCCCCATATCCCCGTTTCTGCATGTAGTGAGGATGACCGGATTGACAGCCTATAGAAGAAGGTCGTTTTTCTGATGAAGAAAAGACGAACCTGGTACTGATCCAGAGGTACGGGGGATATAGGGGGATGCGGACGGTGATGGGAAAGCGTATATGTGAATGTAAAGGATGCTATTTATTGGGGGAAGTAATTTTAAAAAGCATCAAGCCACCATCAATCGTTAACTTAGATCCAATTATATTATATAGGAAGCTTCGTCAGAGAGAAGCCAAGCAATACCTTTTGCAACTTTTGAAATCGCCAGCTGGCTTCAATTGGTACAAATACAGCATAACTGCTAGCACTCCTTGATATTCAACTGCCCTATTGGGTTGTCGTGGAGCTACAGTATTGATACGAATGCCTTGACTTGCATAATCAAGCGCAGTTGCATTGGTAAGACTTTGAATTGCATGTTTTGATGCCACGTAAGCACCGTATGCCAGAAATGCTTTCAGACCAACTATTGAAGAAACGTTGACAATTGATTCTCTGCAAGCATTTGTTGGATCTCAATTTTCATGCTCCAATATACACCTAAATGCATTAATTTTTATGGTACTCAAAAACAAGGTCATTATCTGACTTTAGCTAATGGTGCTTGCTCTAAAGCACCGCCTGCATTATTGATGGCCCAGTCTAGGAGCCTGCAATATACCTAATCGTTATGCATGAAAAGCATTTTTCAGATGCAATAGATCCAGTCAAATACTCACGATAATTATAATGAAGAAAAACAAATTCAAAAGTTTGATGGATACAGTAGTAGAGCCGACTTTCAAAAATCAGTTAGCGGTTTTTTAATTGGTATTTTTTACATGTTGTAATCAATAAAGCGAAGTGGTATATTATTTGAGCTGACAACAAAACAGCCGTTTCAAAAGAGAATAAGCAGGGTGAAATGATCTTCGAAAAAAAAGAAAAAATAAACCTTGCATTTTTGAAATGAACATGATATGATCTTATAGCTGCTGAAAAACCCAGCGAAAAAGAATTTGATCTTTGAAAACTGAACAACGAGTGAGTACGGATTTTATTTATAAAATCCAATGCTGAAATTTTGGTACATGC
>NZ_JAAMNS010000020.1:0-96203 GCF_011066175.1 Paenibacillus sp. EKM211P | reverse complement strand
GAACACGACCGTTAAGCCCTCCAGCGCCGATGGTACTTGGACCGCAGGGTCCTGGGAGAGTAGGACGTTGCCAAGCAACAAGTAAAGAGGACCATGATCTTATTGAGATTATGGTCCTCTTTTTTGCATATAGATGTAATTTAGAAATATCCTTACAAAAGGAAGGTAACATTTTTGTTACGGAATGTAAGAGCAAACCCTGTATAATATAGGTATTGAATCCCATACACATACGCTGCTATATTGCAGAATTATGCAAACTCCATTATAGGATTTTGTATAGTCAATCAGGCTGGTAAGGAGGGAAGATCATGCGGCGAAATAAATGGCTTGCTCTATTGGTGCTATTCAGTGTCGCTGTCGCGATTCTTACCGGGTGCGTGGAAGAGGAGCCTTCTTGGACATCGTTTGAGGGTGCTGCTAACGAGAAGACGTTTCCAGTTCCCAAAGAAGCTAGTAAAACTGATCGGGCCAGTAGCAATTCGGACATGGACTATGTACGCTATGCACTGCCAGCGTTGAAGGAAAGCGATAGCCTACCTGCTCCTTATCTGGAGGAGATTGCAGCCTGGGGCTGGACTGAGGAACCGAATTTATCTACCTCGAATCAAAAGGTGTTCCAGAAAAATAAACACATGGTGCATTTGTCTGTGCATGATGGTTCTTTTACCGTATTGGTTCCAAAAGACAGAAAAGCTACTGTGAAGAGTAAAAGTGTAGACCTTAATTAAGAGTGCGATTTTCACTCAAGTATGCAACAAAGGATGTATTGTAAGGTCATAATTAACTCATAGCGTATTGGTTGCTGAGCGTATAATGATGAATGATGAGATGGGGAAGCACTTGAAACTGCCGTTGTGTAGAAAGTGGCTTCCTTTTGTATATTTCTGTATAGATCGGTTTACTACTTTTATGACATAGATAATGTGGGTAAATCCTATGTGGGTAAAGTTATTTAATGAGAGAACTAAGGGAATATAATTGTTAAATTATAAAAAAAAGAGCAACCCGACCCGGGTTGCTCTTTTTTATTGTTTTAAGGCTGAAGCGTTGGGGATGTATTAATTGAAGTTTCGATCTGTACAGATGGGAAGTGAATTGATTTACTGTTGATAGTAGGAGGCTTCTTCATCGGTGAACTTCAACATGCCGTCTTTTCTTTCGCCTATAAGCCGACTCAAGACGTATAAACGCGGTGCAATGAGCCATAGGTGCCAGAAGAGTAAGGATACGGTAAAGGCTGGCGGAGACCAGAGAATGAATACGGCTGAAAAGCAGATACCAATCCAGAGTGTATGTATGTGCACACGACGAAAAATCCTATAGCCTATGTATTGGTCTGTCATATAGCCTAGCCAAGGCAACCTGCGATGGAACGCCCAGCGTTTGCGGAAGGCTGTCCCACCACCTATGTATAGGACAGATCGCGAGATTACGAAGTGTACCCATAAGGTTAGGAAAAGGGCAAGAGCAAACAAAAATACACTAGTCCAGGAGAAGGCTAGAAGCAGAAAGAGAAGCATAATAACAGGCAGTGTGAGGTGACTCCATATCAGCTGACGTGGTATATTGATTTTTTTGATGAGCTTGTAGTGATAGTAGGTAGCTTTGGTTCCGGTTTCCTCTGTCATGCGAACAGTCCTTTCATTAATCTACTGCATCACAAGTGGCTTCCCGTCCACAGCCGGAAAAAGGGACGGTACTTCGCTCATGCGGCTTTAATAAGCATCAATTATTTTTTTGTAATAGTATAGAGCAAGGACATCTAGCGTTAGCTAACCTATTCTATAATTACAGGAAAAGCTCTCACTGATGAAGTGTGCAAAGGCTCCAATGAAAGGGCATCCATACATAGAAGCTTTTCTTATTATATCGGCATATGCGGCTGTTTTTTTAAACATACGGGGTACAAACACCATAATAGCCCAAGGGGAATATATATAGAGTATATCGTCGAATTGGGCCATGAAAAGGTTTAAAATACTAGAAAGTGACCCATACTAATAGTAAAAGAAACAAGGTGGGATGGATATGCATGATCAAGGTGACCACCGCTGCATCATATGCGGACAACACAAACATGAAGGCATTTTTATCGTTTCCGAGTTTATCTGTGATGCGTGTGAAGCCGAAATGGTGCACACGGATGCAACTGACGCCAAATATCATTTTTTTATTGATCAACTAAAGCAAATTTGGGTTCAGAAAAATGCATAATATCCTTCGCTAGCTAGCGTTTGAAGGATGGGCATTCCAAGGTCTGTCGATACGGGCCTTTTTTTCTGTGAGTAAAAGTAGGATTCCGCTTGATTTTACGATAAAATAGGGTAGATATAAAGCTTTGTTTGGAAGGATTGCAGAATGATGGGGAAAAAGGCGGTTCATGCACCATTAGTGGAAGCTCTAATACGTTACAGGTCTCAGGGAAACGCTTCTTTTCATGTACCCGGTCATAAAAACGGGCAAGTCTATAGGTATGAAGAAATGGCATCTCTGTTGCAAGAGGTGATGTCTATTGATGCGACTGAAATTACCGGACTGGATGATTTGCATCACCCAGAAGACGTGATTCGTGAAGGTCAGGAGCTGGCTGCGAAGTGCTTTGGTGCAGAAGAGAGCTTTTGGCTTATTGGAGGCAGCACGGTCGGTAATTTGGCCATGATTTTGACCGTATGTACGAAGCCGGGAGATGTACTACTGGTACAGAGGAATGTACACAAATCTGTTCTGAACGGTCTCATGTTATCGGGAGCCAAGGCCGTATTTCTAGATCCGGAAATAGATACACTAAGCGGGCTGGCGGTTGCTCCATCGACAGACACGATAAAGGCTGCTCTCAAGGCCTATCCATTGGCTAAAGGAGTATTACTTACGCTCCCTAACTATTATGGGATGGGGCATGATCTGACTGCTACAGCTAAAGTTTGTCATGCAGCCGATGTGCCGTTGATGGTAGATGAGGCACATGGTGCTCATTATGGACTGCATCCTCGTTTGCCAGTCTCTGCTCTTTCCTGTGGTGCTGATATAGTTGTCCAATCGACACATAAGATGCTTCCAGCTATGACCATGGGAGCCATGTTACATGTGCAAGGACAGAGAATTCATCGGGAACTGCTCCGTCAGCGGTTGGCTATGGTGCAAAGCTCCAGCCCTTCGTATCCATTAATGGCCTCGCTCGATTTGGCAAGATGGTATATCGATGCTTATGGCACGGATGCCTTTACAGAGGGCATAGCAGCAGCAGACGCTTTTAGAAAGGGGCTGGCGCAGCTCCCACGCTTTCGCTTGGTAGAACCTACACAGCAGGCAAGTGAACAGTGTGGCGCTCAGAAGGGGATCTCTGAGGCTCTGGAAAGGGCCGAGAAGAGAAGTGATGGGTACTCAACTCAGGATCCTTTTAAAATGGTGCTATATGATACATGGGGTGTATTAGATGGCTTTGGATTAAAACGTGAGCTGGAGACTTACAGTTGTATCCCAGAGATGAGCGACGAGAAACATGTGGTTTTATTGTTTACGTTAGGCTCTACAGCTAGGGATGCGAGTCACCTGTTGCAGGCTCTTGTGCATATAAATAATGATATAAGGTTTAAGTGGACGACTGATAAGCCGGAGTTAGCGGGGATAGAGCAGCAGAGACTAGAATTGGATTTTTCCACGTGGAACAATGAGGGAATGAAGGCTTACTCCAGTCCGGTGCAGTTTGGGCTTCAACCGATTAATCCAGATCAGATGGAGATCGTGCCTGTGGAGGAATCAGCTGGCAGGATAGCTGCTGAAATGATTATCCCGTATCCTCCAGGTATCCCGCTGCTATATGCAGGGGAAATGATCACAGAAGTGATTGCTCTACGGATGATTCGTCTACGTGAGCTAGGAGCTAAATGGCAAGGGATAGCAGATGAAAGTATGCTTACGATTCGGGTATTCCGTTTACAATAAAGATTAGATACTAGAGAATTAACAAATACAGAAGACTGGATAAAAGAAGCATACGCAGCCTGTGGATGACTTTTATTTTTCAGGCAGGAAAGCAGGGAATAACATGAATCGCAAAGGCATTTTTATTACGCTGGAGGGGGGAGACGGCTCCGGTAAAACAACCATGATCCAACGACTGGCGAAGTATATAGAGGAAGAAGGCTATCCAGTCGTCACGACGAGGGAACCGGGCGGCATTGAAATTTCTGAAAAGATTCGTTCTATCATTCTGGACCCTGCTCATACCAGTATGGATGCCCGAACAGAGGCGCTTTTATATGCGGCGGCGCGGCGCCAGCATTTGGTGGAGAAGGTAAAGCCGGCTATTGAGCAAGGAGCTATCGTATTGTGTGACCGTTTTGTGGACAGTAGCCTGGTCTATCAAGGGTTTGCAAGAGGGATTGGCATTGAAGAGGTAGCTTCGATTAATCGCTTTGCGGTGGATGATTGGGAGCCGGATGCCACGTTCTATCTGGATATTGAGCCCGAGTTGGGATTGGCAAGAATCAATGCGTCACGAGGAGAGGAAATGGATCGCCTAGATATGGAGAGCATATCGTTTCACCATAAGGTGCGAGAGGCTTATCTGGAGCTAGCTCGCGAATTTCCGGAACGAATTACGATTGTGGATGCCTCTCCCGCACCTGAACAGGTAGAGCAAGTATTGAAGGATTTGCTGAAAAAGCGGTTTATTCAGAATTTTAGCGTATAATTGTCGAAGGATATACGGTAAAATTGAGCTAGGGACAAGGCTGTCTCTAATATGACTTGAAGGAGGAATACAGGATGAAGCTGATTATTGCGATTGTACAGGATAAGGACAGTAATAGATTATCCAGCGGACTGGTGAAAGCTAATTTCCGTGCTACCAAATTGGCCAGCACAGGGGGATTTCTGCGTGCAGGTAATACGACATTTATGATTGGTGTCGATGACAATCAGGTAGACTCGTTGATGAATGTCATTCGCAGCAGTTGCAAGGTACGTGAACAGCTGGTCACACCCGTCACCCCTATGAGTGGGACGACGGACTCTTATCTGCCGTTGCCTGTTGAAGTGCAGGTGGGTGGAGCGACAGTTTTCGTGATGCCTGTAGACCGTTTCGAGCATTTCTGAATCTACACAATAGAACCTATTTTGCCGATATGATAGTGGAAATGCCTGTTTCTCGCTCATACGATGAGAATGAGAAGCAGATCCACTAAAACGGCAGCGCTACAGCGCAGCCCCCGGAAAACCGAAGAGACTCCCGAGTTCTCTATTGAACTGTTCGTTGAGGCAAAGGAAAGCATCCGGGGAGAAAGCAGGTTTATATGAAAATAAATCCGGGCTACCGCCCTTTACACAGTACATTGTCTACAAATGAAACGAGTGCCAAGCCAATTCAGCCGAAAAGCTTCTCCGATGTTATGCAGCAAAATGGGGAGCAGGCTTCGAAGGAGGAATTGAACCGGCGCTTTAAGGAAATTCAAATGCAGGGAGATCGTCTTGCTCGCTCAATGACGATTCGTGAGTTGAAGGCTTATAAGATGCTGGTTAAACGGTTTTTGGAAGATACGGTTCGGCGGGGCGTGTCTATGAAGGACACAAAAGGATGGGATCGTCGGGGACGCAGCAAGCGTTATAAGCTGATTGATGAAGTGGATGAGCTATTGCTCAAAATGGCAGATGAGCTGCTCGATACCGAGCAAGGGAAGATTGAGCTTTTGCAAGGAGTCGGTGAGATTAGAGGCTTGCTGATTAATCTCTCATTTTAATGCAGTCTTATGTTATAAATGAATACAGACGGGCTGTTGCCACGAAGAAATAATCTGCTTGCTGATCATGCTGGCAGATTATTTTTGACTATGTACATGTGGGCAAACGTAATATGCGAATAGCGGCACAGCTATACTGAAGAACCATGATTTGAGGGTGAGAGCATCACAACATCAACAAACTCGCCCGGGAAAACAATGATTTGCTGATGATTCATCGTTGTTTTCAGTGGAGAAAGTGAGGAAATATGTCTTTCCAACATATATTGGGACAGGATGTAGCCAAAAAAATGCTGCAAAGTGCATTGCGGAATCACACAGTCAGCCATGCTTATGTTTTTAGCGGACCGCAGGGAAGCGGACAGATGAACATGGCACAGACCTTTGCCAAGGCTTTATTCTGTGAAAAACAGACGGATGATGCATGTGGCGAGTGCTTGTCATGCCGCAAGGTAGAGCACGGGAATCACCCGGACTTGCACATTGTGGAGCCTGATGGAGCAACGGTTAAAATCGATCAGATTCGCGGGCTTCAACGAATATTTTCATACAAATCTGAAAGCTCCAACCCGAAGGTATATATCATTCGACAGGCGGATACCATGACAGTGCAAGCTGCTAACAGCTTGCTTAAGTTTTTGGAGGAGCCTCAGATTCCCGTGGTCGGTATACTCATTTCAGAGAATGGACAGGCGTTGTTGCCTACGATTCAATCGCGGACACAGCAGGTGCCTTTCCACGCTTTACAGCCGGAAATGATGATGCAGGTGTTAATTGGGGAAGGCTATACGGCAGGACTTGTCCGGTCAGTGGTTCATATGGCTTCAGGACTGGAATCATGTAGAGAAATTCTCCAGCAGAATTGGTTTGCAGAAATTAGAAACGTAGTGTTACAATTAGTGAAGGAGTCCATGAGCCGGGGGAGTTCGTCGATTATTCTGGCTCAACAGAAGATTTTTAAAACTGGACTTTCTGAACACCTGGATATTCTGTTTCATCTGTTTCATTTGTGGTTTAAGGATATGCTTCATTTCCGTTACGGAAGGCACGAAAGCATTGTTTTCATAGATCATTTGGAGTCCGTCTCCAAATTGGCAATCACCCGCAGCACGGAACAATGGGTCTCTTATATGGATTTGGCCGCGAATTGCAGGAAGAAGCTCCGTTTTCACGTCAACGGACAATTATGCGTGGAGCAGCTTCTGATTGGGTTGTCCGATACAAGCGGTTCTATCACCGGCTAACAGGAAGGCGCGCTTGTTCCACTCTGCACAATCCGCGACGCCAGGTTCCCGGTTTGTGCGACAGTGAGACTTCAATTGCGGCCATTCGTACAATGTCGGCTACAAATGAGGTTTAGTGGCATACAAGGGGGTTAATTTTTGTATAGTGTAGTGGGTGTCCGTTTCAAGAAGGCGGGCAAGACTTATTATTTTGATCCGCTGGACCTTCCAGTGGAGAAAGAAAACTGCGTCATAGTAGAGACCGCTCGCGGTATTGAATATGGCAAGGTTGTGGTGGGCAAAAAAGAAGTAAATGATTCGGATGTTGTCCTACCCTTAAAAAAAGTCATTCGTATTGCCGGAGATGATGATGCTCTTGTTGTAGAAGAGAATAAATTGGCGGCCAAGGATGCATTCGGTACGTGTTTAAATAAAATTAAAGACCATAACCTTAAAATGAAGCTGGTAGATGTGGAATTTACATTTGACCGCAATAAGATCATTTTTTATTTTACGGCTGAGGGTCGGGTTGATTTTCGAGAGCTTGTAAAGGATTTGGCCAGCATTTTTCGTACACGAATTGAGCTGCGGCAGATCGGAGTACGGGATGAGGCTAAAATGCTTGGTGGAATTGGACCTTGCGGACGTATTCTGTGTTGTTCCTCATGGCTGGGGGATTTTGACCCGGTATCTATTAAGATGGCGAAGGATCAGAGCTTGTCGCTGAATCCGACGAAAATTTCCGGGTTGTGCGGAAGATTGATGTGCTGTCTCAAATTTGAACATGATAACTACGAGAGCATGCGGGAAGAGCTGCCTCAGGTAGGTAAGATGGTTATCACCTCTCTGGGAGAAGGGAAAGTGGTAGGTGTCAATGCAGGCCATCGTACGGTACATGTTCAACTGTTTGAGATCAGTAAGGTCAAGGAACTTCCAATGGACGATGTAGTCGTCAAGTAAACCATTAGGTTGCTTCGGGGTGGAAACTTGGATAAATTAAATGTTTTTGCGCGTATTCACGAAATGGAAACCCAAATGGGACAGTTGCATAGTGATCTGGGTGAATTGAAACTGGCAGTAAAAGAGCTGCTGGAGGAAAATCAACGACTAACGATTGAAAACGAACAGGTGCGCAAGATGCTCAAACGTGAAACCTCTGGAGAAGAAAAGACGGCAAGCAAGCCGAAGCTTCCTCCTCCGATCGTCGTTAAGAATGAAGAGGAGACGGGTGAGGTCGTGGGCGAAGGCTACGACAATCTGGCAAGGCTGTATCATGAAGGATTTCATATATGCAACGTGTATTACGGACATTTGCGAACAGAAGGCGATTGCCTCTTCTGTCTGTCATTTTTGAATAAATAAAAACAAGCCGTAGGAGCAAGATGCCTACGGCTTTTTTGTAAGGAAGTATGAGTAAAAAGCGATTTAGGTTATAGGATAGGAGAGCATTATGTACGAAAATGAAAAGAAGTCTGAACGAATTGATGATCTGCTTTCACACAATCTGCGTATTATTCAGAGTGATGAAGTGTTCAGCTTTTCGATGGATGCGGTCTTGCTGGCACGGTTTGCTGGTATTCCGCTTCAGCGTGGGAAGATTCTCGATTTGTGTACGGGCAATGGGGTTGTTCCCATACTGTTGACGACACGCACCAAAGCATCTATTGAAGGAATTGAGATTCAACCACGCCTGGCAGATATGGCTAGACGGTCTGTCAGTTTGAATGGATTAGAATCTGCAATTGAGATTCGGGAAGGAGACTTGCGTGAGCTGGTTCAAATCACGGGACATGGCGTGTATGATGCGATTACCGTGAATCCTCCCTATATGCCGCTAAATGGTAGCGATATCAAGCTGAATCCTCACCAGGCCATTGCTCGTCATGAAGTGAACTGTACACTGGAAGAAGTCATCCAGGCATGTTCTCGGCTTGTCCGAAATGGGGGGAAAGTATCGATGGTTCATCGCCCACAGCGCCTGGGTGAGATTATATCCTTGATGCGCAGTTATAGCCTGGAACCCAAGCGGATACGTTTTGTTCACCCACGGATTCATATGGAAGCAAATATGGTACTTGTTGAAGCAATGCGTGACGGCAAACCGGAAGTTCGTCTATTACCTCCACTCATTGTATATCAGGAAGATGGGAACTATACTCAGGAAATAAGGGAAATCTATGGAGAAGTAAGCAAGGGGGATTCAGTGTGACAGCAGCTGTACAAAAAAGCTTTAGTAACCGTGAAGAGGAACGGGGAAAGTTATATCTCGTTGCTACCCCGATTGGCAATCTGGACGATATGACCTTTAGGGCAATTAACACCCTAAAGTCATGCAATATTATCGCTGCTGAGGATACGAGGCAAACACGCAAATTGCTCACACATTTCGACATCACGCCGGAAATGCTCTTCAGTTATCATGAACATAATAAAGCTGCCAGTGGGCCTGAGCTGATACGTTATATAATAGAAGGAAAAAATTTGGCACTGGTTAGCGATGCAGGTCTACCAGCCATTTCTGATCCTGGTTCGGATCTGGTCAAGCTGGCACTTGAAGCAGAAATCAGTGTTATTCCTATCCCAGGGGCAAATGCTGCACTATCCGCTTTAATTGCCTCAGGACTGGATACAGAGAGGTTTACCTTCGCTGGATTTCCACCAAGGGAGAAAAAGGATCTAGAGAAGTTGTTACAATCATTTCAGGTATCCCATGGCACGATTCTTTTTTATGAGTCGCCCCACCGTATTGTAAAGACATTGACAGTAATAAAGGAAACATTAGGATCACGCAACGTAGTACTTGCCCGTGAACTGACCAAGCTGCATGAGGAATGGGTGCGTGGAACAGTGGAGCAATGTCTTGCAAAACTAGAGGAGAACCCACCGATTGGTGAATATTGTCTGGTCGTTGAGGGGAAAAACGAAGAGGAAGAGGAACAGGAGCGTCAGGCATGGTGGCAGGACTTATCTTTGGAGTCTCACGTCGCGCATTACGAGTCAGAGGGGCTTACGCGCAAGGATGCCATGAAGCGTACAGCTACAGACCGTTCAATTTCCAAGAGGGATGTATACAACGCACTTTTATGAGTACGTGTGTAAACAAAAAAAGGGCCTTCCAACGGTTGGGTTCAAACCGTGGAAGGCAACAAGGAGTATATATGAAAAAGGTTAGAATTAACAATCTCTGATAAGTCTATTATATACTAAAATTCTCAGTTTGTCACAGGTGTTGGGATTTCGGAAATGCAATCTTGGCAAACAATTTTCCCTTTGAAGTAAATTACGTTCTCAGCATTGCCGCAGAAGATACAAGCAGGCTCGTATTTTTTAAGCATGATGCGCTCACCATCAACGTAAATTTCCAAAGCGTCTTTCTCTCCGATTCCCAGGGTACGGCGCAATTCGATTGGAATAACAACACGTCCGAGCTCGTCAACTTTTCTTACAATACCAGTGGATTTCATCATAATAAATCAGGCTCCTCTCGCCGTTTAAAATAATATAAGTGTCATCATTCGACAAAATTTTCTCTTTTCTGATATTTACTATACCAACGATTCCCAAAACAGTCAACCTTAAAAAAGTAGTAACAGCCTAATTATGCAAAAGTATTTAGAACAAAGAGCTTTATTCATGTGAATTACCTTATTTTACGGATGATTTGTCTTGTGTGTCGATTTGGAAATGTCGAAAAGTGATAATTCGACATATTACGACAAACAATGTCGAATAAGGGAGGGCGTTTAGGATTTTATTGTATTTTAATCCATTATTCCGAATATTAAAGGAGCTGATATCTTGCACCAGCCACTCAGTGAAGAAAAAGTTTTTAAGGACCCGGTACATAATTACATCCATGTTCAGGATACTGCGATATGGCGATTGATCAATACGCCGGAGTTCCAACGTTTACGACGCATTCGGCAGTTAGGCACATCTTATCTGACGTTTCATGGAGCGGAGCATAGCCGGTTTTCACATTCACTGGGCGTATACGAGATTACGAGACGCATCATTTCCCAATTTGAACGTGGAGACTTTCCCGACTGGCCAAAGGAAGAAAGACTGGTTGCTCTGTGTGCTGCTTTGTTGCACGATGTGGGGCACGGTCCATTTTCTCATTCCATTGAAGAAGCCTTTCATATGAACCATGAGGATTGGACATGCCGCATTGTACTGGGCGACACGAAGATTAACGCTGTGCTACGGCAAGTGGATGAGATGCTGCCCCACAAAGTCGCGGCGGTTATAGCCAAAACGTATGATAAGCCGATTGTTGTCAACCTGGTAACAAGTCCGCTCGATGCTGACCGTATGGATTATTTGTTGCGGGATGCTCATTCGACAGGTGTTAACTACGGAACGATTGATTTGGATCGTATTTTACGTTTGTTGCGTCCTCATAATGGGAGAATTGTCGTAAAAGAGTCGGGTATGCATGCTGTAGAGGATTATCTAATGTCACGCTATCAGATGTACTGGCAAATTTATTTCCATCCTGTAACACGCAGCTCGGAAATCCTGTTACGTAAAATTTTTAAGAGAGCAAAGGAATTGTTCAAAAACGGATATGAGTTTGGTTTTCTGCTTGATCCGCTGCCCGATCTGTTAAAAGGGGAACTAACAGTGGAGCAGTATTTGATGCTGGATGAGTCTTTGATTCAGACGGTATTTAGCCAATGGAAACGAGAAAAGGATGAAATTTTAAGTGATTTGAGTAGCCGTTTTATGGATCGTAGATTGTATAAATATGTAGAGATTGAAAATATGGATACAGATACCGTTGACCATATTCGAGAGGCTTTGAAAGAGGCTGGATTGCATCCTGAATATGATCTTGAAATTGATTTTCCAACAGATCTTCCTTATGATGTGTTTCGGCAGGGCGGTTCAACGGACAACCAGATTTTACTGCTTGGACGTCAGGGCGAGGTGCGGGAAATATCCGAAGTTTCAGAAATTGTACGCTCAATAAGTGGCATTCACCGAGGAAAATATCACATGTATTTTCCCCAGAATAAATTGAACGGGGTAAAAGACAGGCTTCCTGCCGAAATAAGGAATTATTTTGTCAAACAATAGACAAATATATAGAAATGTAAGTAAGAAAAGGAGATGAAAACCTTGGATTTATTCGACACTCATACTCACCTAGATGCGCCACAATTTGACGAAGACCGTGAAGAAGTTATAGCACGTGCTGTCGAATCAGGAGTAACACGGATGATCAATATCGGATTTAATCGTGAGACCATTCCATCCACCATGAAGCTGGCTGAGACGTATGATTTTATTTATGCAGCCGTTGGATGGCATCCGCAGGATGCCATTACAATGCAGGAGGGTGATTTAGAATGGATTGCATCGTTATGCAGTCATAAAAAGGTTGTAGCGATCGGAGAGATCGGTCTGGATTATTATTGGGATACATCACCAAAGGATGTGCAGCAGCGGGTACTTCGAAATCAAATTGGCCTGGCACGTGAGCTCAACATGCCAATTGTTATCCATAACCGAGATGCACATGAAGATATTGTGAGGATTTTACGTGAGGAAAAGGCGGGCGAGATTGGCGGAGTCATGCACTCCTTTTCTGGGAGCTGGGAGACCGCTAAAATGGTGCTGGATATGGGCTTTCACCTTTCCTTTGGCGGGCCCATAACGTTCAAAAATGCCAAGCAGCCAAAAGAGGTACTGGCCCTGGTTCCGCTGGATCGTCTGCTGATTGAAACGGACGCGCCATACTTGACGCCTCATCCGTTTCGCGGGAAGCGAAATGAGTCGGCCCATGTGAGATTGGTGGCAGAGGTAGCTGCCCAAATTAAGGGAATTACAGTGGAGGAATTGGTATCCATTACGACCCAAAATGCTTTGGAACGATTTGACATTCAGTGAAAAAGCGAAGAAATCAATCAAAATAAAGAGATAGACGGAGCTAATTATGATTTTGTTGCAGGAAACTCAAGAATATTACAATTTTTTAACCGAATATTTTAAAAAATGTACTTGAAACCTGCTTTACAACATGCATGGAAACAGGATATCATCTTTTCAGTGAATTGTTGTTGAGTGTAAACATCAACAAATCATTTCATGAACCAGTCTCGCTGAGTCCCTTTTGCAGGGAACGGGGGAACCGATATGGCTTACAGTACGTCCGGCGTATGTGCAAGAGAGAATGTCTCTTCAGCAGCCGGCTCAACCGAAATTCATTTCCCGAATGGGATGAACAGGTAGAGAAGCCGTATTTCGATTTCTTTCTGGGTCTTCGGGGTGAATGTGAAGGCGACCGCCATGAGCGGTTGACCTAAGCTAGGGCGACTCTCTACGTCCGAACCCGACAGCTAACCCCGTAAGCGTAACAAGAGAGAAGCCATCTCGTGCATGAGTTTTCCCGCATATTCACACATGTCGGAAGCCACGAAAGAGCTCTCTAGTCTCTTTCTTTGGCTTTTTTTGTTGTGAATAAAAGAAAATCTGTCATCATACTGTGGTTAAACAGGGGAGGACAGCATGCCGCGAAGACGGGTACATGGTGCAGGACAGTCGCAGTACGGGCTTGTCTTGTAGAAAATCTGTTATAGTCACGTCAACGATCAACTATGTCTTACTCCAGACGGCGGGCTATGTAAGGAGGACGGAGGAAATGGGCATTTTCCGAAAAGAGGAGACCCATGAGTCACGCTCATCCAGCATGTCTTACGTATTACGTTGGAAGCAAGAGAATGTGCGCCAGGCTGCTTTGGTTGCTATTTTTCTAATCGCACTAACGATTATGATTTCAATTCTGATGTACACGCAATCTAAAAAACAAGTCTTTTTTGTCATCGATGGTAAGGCATCTGCGGTAGAAACCCGGGAATCCAAGCTCCAAGATTTGCTCAATGAGCATTCTATTTCACTTCAGCCGCATGATACAATTTCCATGCCGCTAAATGGAGCAGTACAGGATGGGGATCGCGTAGTCATTAAACGTGCCAATCAGGTTAAAGTATCCTCAGGCAATAAGACGAAAAAGCTGTACACAACAGAAAATACAGTAGAGGGTGCCATTCGCACTTCGGGCTATAAATTATCATCAACGGATAAAGTTTACCCTGCGTTGGATGCCTCTGTTTCAGCTAACATGGACATAAAAATCGTCCGTGTGAAGAAACAGCAGGTCGAACAGAAAAAACAAGTGCCTTATCAGGTCATCAAAACGGCAGATCCAAGTCTCTATAAAGGCGATAATCGAGTCATTCAAAGTGGCAAATCGGGTGTGGTAGTCCAGCATGTTCAAAAGGTATACCATGATGGAAAATTGGTATCCAAACAGCTGGTCAACAAGGAAGTCGCACAGAATCGTGTGGATAAGGTAATTGCGGTAGGAACGAAGAAGAAACCGGTCGTTCTAGCTGCTTCCATCGGCCCTAAAGATGCGGTTAAGGCTACAAAGGTTAGTTCGGGCAGTGCTGTCCGTAAAGCAGGTATTAATTTTAATTATAGAAAAGTTTTACAAAATGTCTCCATGACGGCGTATTCCGCACAGGAGCCAGGTATCGGTACACGTACCGCCTCCGGCACGCGTGTCAC
The DNA here is from genome assembly GCF_011066175.1 of Paenibacillus sp. EKM211P. Taxonomy (NCBI): domain Bacteria; kingdom Bacillati; phylum Bacillota; class Bacilli; order Caryophanales; family Paenibacillaceae; genus Paenibacillus; species Paenibacillus sp. EKM211P. The sequence continues at coordinate 81,664 of NZ_JAAMNS010000020.1, read as the reverse complement.
GGAAGGACGCACCATCGCTGTCGATCCGAGTGTAATTCCAATCGGGTGGTGGGTGTATATTGAAGGGGTGGGCTTCCGCCGTGCGGAGGATACCGGTGGCGCGATTAAAGGCCACAAAATCGATGTGTATTATGAGAGTTTGAGCCGGGCCAACCAATTTGGTCGTAAGCACGGTAAAACCGTATATGTTATCGGACCTGTAAAGCCGGAAATCAACTAAAACAGGTTGTGTATGTTGAGGACAATGCGATAGTATTAACAACATAGTTATGCCATGCTAAGAAGAGGATACCCTCTTCTTATTTTGTTTTCAAAAGCAGGGAAAGATAAATATATGTTGCTGTGTAACAGTGGAGGGAAACGAAGATGATCAAGGAAGTGATCGTGGTGGAAGGCCGGGATGATACGGTAGCCATTCGCCGTGCTGTCGAAGCAGATACGATAGAAACTGGCGGTTCAGCCATTAATAAAATGACGCTGCGAAAAATTGCATTGGCGCAGGAACGGCGGGGGGTCATTATTTTAACTGATCCCGATCATGCAGGGGAGCGTATCCGTAAAATCATCGCCTCCAAGGTACCCGGCTGCAAGCAGGCTTTTATACCTGAGGCAGAGGCGACGCGCAAAGGGGATATTGGCGTAGAGAATGCCTCCCCGGAAGCCATCAGACACGCTCTCGCGCGGGTACATACGACAGTGGAAGGTGCCGAACCGCTGATTGAATGGGCGGACCTGATTGACGCTGGACTTATTACCCATCCCAATGCTGCTGCACGCCGTATGGCCTTGGGGAATGTACTGGGTATTGGCTATTGTAACGGAAAGCAGCTACATAAGCGGCTCTCTGTATTTCAGATCAGCCGTGAGGAATTTGCCAGTGCGCTGGCACAAATCGAAAGTGAAGGATTGTGATATCCGTATGACAGGGATTCAAGATATAGCAACACCGCGGCGTACGAAGGAAATTATTCAAAAGCACGGTTTTTCGTTCAAAAAGAGCTTGGGACAAAACTTTCTGATTGATCAAAATATTTTGAGCAAGATTGTAAATGCTGCCGGTTTGGATGATACAAAGGGTGCGCTTGAGATCGGTCCGGGGATTGGAGCTTTGACTGAAAGATTGGCGCAATCGGCTAAGGCAGTTACCGCTGTCGAGATTGATCAGCGGCTGCTGCCCATTCTTGAAGAAGTGCTGGCCCCTTACGAGCATGTAAAGGTTCGTCATGGGGACGTGTTAAAGCTGGATTTGCGTGAGGTGTTTGCAGTCGATTTTGCAGACGTGAGCAAAGTGAGTGTCGTCGCTAATCTGCCGTATTACGTCACTACACCGATTCTGATGCGTCTACTGGAGGACAAGCTTCCTTTGGAGAATATCGTCGTTATGATTCAAAAGGAGGTGGCTGAGCGCATGGCTGCGTCTCCTGGTACGAAGGATTACGGCAGCTTAAGCATAGCCGTGCAATATTACAGCGAGCCTGAGTTAGTCTGTACGGTGCCGAATACAGTATTTATTCCTCAGCCGAATGTTGATTCGGCAGTTATTCGGCTGCGTGTACGAGAAGTCCCTCCGGTAGAAGTGGTGGACGAGAAGCACTTTTTTGAAGTGGTTCATGCCGCTTTTGCCCAACGTCGTAAAACCATTTCAAATAACCTAAAAAGCCGCTTCTTCACCAAAGAGAACAGGGACACGCTCGAGCCGCTGTTGCAACAAGCTGATATTGAGCCTTCCCGTCGAGGGGAAACGCTGAGTATCGAGGAATTTGCGCGTCTCAGCGCCGTGCTATTGGAGGCCGGTATATCCTAAGTTGGAACCAAACTGTGCATTCACCCATACGATATAGGAGGGGTGATACAGTGTGATGAGTTTAGGAGACTTGGTCGTTCGGAAATCGTACGGCGGTGATGTCACGTTTCGCGTTGAGGACATCCAGCGGGATAAAGCGATCATTAAGGGGACGGAATTTCGGCTACTGGCTGATTCCCCGGTGAACGATTTGGTCAGAGTGCCGGCAGACCAGGTTAGCGGTAAGACTCAACAGGCCCACATTAAGGCCGGGGAGTCTCTTAATCTTTTGCAACGGGCACGCCAGCAGCAAGCTGCCCGTAGCCAGGCGGCTCTGATTGGAGAGTGGAGTGATCCGGTGGAGTCAACGTATTTTGAAATGCCAGGAAAGGTTCTTCATCTGGATGGAGACCCTGGCTATTTAAGGAAATGTCTCAGTCTATATGAACAGCTCCGTGTTCCCGCAGAGGGACATCACGTTCACGAATCGGCAATGGCGGATACGTTATACCGACTGCTTCCCCGCATTCGTCCTGATATTGTAGTCATCACTGGACATGATGGTGTGCTAAAGCAACCGCAGCCTTATGATTTGTACAGCTTGAAAAGCTACAAGAATTCGCAAAATTTTGTGGCAGCGATTCAGGTAGCGAGACAATATGAGCGTCATCTGGATTCACTGACAATTGTAGCGGGTGCGTGCCAGTCCCATTTTGAGGCGCTGCTACGTGCGGGAGCCAACTTTGCCAGTTCCCCAGGGCGTATCTTGATTCACGCTCTGGACCCCGTTTACGTGGCTGCCAAGGCCGCATTTACTTCGATCCGTGATACGGTCAATATGGGAGACTTGTTTCATCAGACCATCAGTGGCAGCCGCGGAGTGGGTGGAATTGAAACAAGGGGAAGCTACCGCATCGGTTTGCCGAAGCTTGAAAATTTGTCAACGCTTAAAGTAACGCCTTCAGCGATCTGAGATTCAAATGTGCCTAATAGGATTTATCTGAACAAAAGCCTCTTTTTAGAGGCTTTTTGTCATTTTTTATGTATATTATTCCTGTTCGCAAAAAATTAAATTGACAACTTATTTTTCGTGTTGTTATAATATTTAGCTTGATTTGACAATCCCTCTAAAATTCGTTATAATGGACAAGGAAAGAGGTGGTCGTTAGGCAATGGCTAAAAATACGCTGTTGGAAATCAAACGCAGTCTCGACGCACATGTAGGGCAAAAGATTTTGCTGCGGGCTAACGGCGGACGCCGTAAGACCGTCGAACGAACTGGTGTCTTGGAAGAAACGTACCCTTCTGTTTTTATCGTCAAGCTGGATCAGGAGCAACAGACGTTTAAACGTGTCTCCTACAGCTATGCTGACATTCTTACCGAGTCGGTGGAGGTCAGTGTATATGATCCCGACTCTCACACAAGTGTAGTCGAATATTTCGAAACACCTTAATTCTTTTTTACGTGATTTATACCAGCTTTGCAGGTTTAACGGCGACCTCGTCATTTTTAATGGCGGGGTCGTTTTGTATTTGCAGAGCAGGATGAAGCATGATATCTCTGCACATACTAAGGCGGGAATGATCTTCCTTATTCCATTGCCGAAGGAGGCGTATGCATGAGCCGAAGAAGACGGAGTGTTATGTCGGAAGAGCTGAAGTATGAACTGGCCAAAGATCTTGGGTTTTACGACACGGTTAAGGAAGAAGGTTGGGGAGGCATTAAAGCCAAGGATGCGGGCAATATGGTCAAGCGGGCCATTCAGCTTGCAGAGCAGGCGGCTTCTCGCAAATCGTAGCCATCGGTGGTGCTGATAAAAAGCGGGGATATCCGGGGTCATACCGGGGCATCTCCGCTTTTTTGAACCTCATGACTTGACAGGCTGAGTCTGATATAATATGTTAAGCTGTCTTGAGGGAAAAGTTGAAGGTGGGTGAACGCCTTGAAAATATATGAAAAAGCACCGGCGAAAATTAATTTAATGCTTGATGTTCTACGTAAGCGGGACGATGGTTATCACGAGGTCGAAATGATTATGACTATGGTCGATCTATCCGACCGATTGACGATGTCCGAGTTACCGCGTGATACCATTATTATTTCAAGCCAAGCCGGGTACATACCGTTAGATGAAAAGAACTTGGCTTTTCAGGCTGCACGTCTGATCAAAGAACGTTATAACGTGTCTACAGGCGTCCATATCCATCTGGATAAGCATATCCCGGTGGCTGCAGGATTAGCAGGCGGAAGCAGCGATGCTGCCGCAGCATTGCGTGGGCTGAACAAGCTGTGGAAACTTGGTATCTCGGATGCGGAATTAAGAGTACTGGGTGCTGAATTGGGTTCAGACGTACCTTTCTGTATTACAGGGGGCACAGCTTTAGCGAGCGGACGTGGAGAACTGCTTAAGCCACTGCCGAATCCGCCACAATGCTGGGTGATCCTCGCCAAGCCGCCGATTAATGTATCGACAGCTGAAGTGTATGGTCGTGTCAAAGCGGATCAGATTACGCACCACCCGTCTGCCCGGCAGATGGAGCAGGCGATTCGTAATGCTTCTTTTACCGATGTATGCAATGCCCTGGGGAATGTACTGGAGGATGTGACATTAAAGCTGTATCCAGAAGTGGAGCATCTTAAAAACTCCATGATCCGTTTAGGAGCTGATGGGGTGCTGATGTCAGGTAGCGGACCTACAGTGTTCGGACTGGTATCGAAGGAAGCCAAAGTGCCACGGATCTATAACGGACTAAGAGGCTTTTGCAAAGATGTTTATGCAGTACGACTTTTGACCTGATTTTAGATATTTTTTTCATATTATAGTGGCAATTGTTGTACAAATACGTACGAAGATGATATATTTACTATTAAATATTCGGATTTTACTATATCACTTACATTCCGCCAGCAACCGGCCAGTCCGCCGGTGCTTTATTGTACGAAGCGGGCGGCAGGAGAATAGATCGCGAGGAATTGTTGTGAAAAAACTTAAAAGAAGCTCACGATTGGTGGAAATGACGCAATTTTTATTGTCACGGCCGCATACATTGGTGCCTCTTACTCATTTTGCAGATCGATACGGGGCAGCTAAGTCGTCGATAAGCGAGGATCTGGCTATTATCAAAGAAGTATTTGAGGACGAGGGTACTGGCGAGCTTCTGACACTGGCGGGAGCGGCAGGGGGCGTCAAGCTGATCCCTAGGCTCTCCAAGCAACATGCGCTTGCGTTTGCGAACGACTTGTGCGCGCAGCTGGAGCAGCCTGATCGCATATTACCGGGAGGGTACCTGTATCTGTCCGATTTGCTGGGCCAACCAGCGATGATGAACGAAGCGGGTAAAATATTTGCGACCGCTTTTGCCGATCGTCAGATTGATGTGGTTATGACCGTGGAGACGAAGGGCATTCCGCTCGCATATGCAACCGGAGCACAGCTTAATTTGCCAGTCGTGCTTGTACGGCGTGACCATCAGGTGACAGAAGGCTCAGCTGTAAGTATTAATTATGTTTCTGGATCACAAAAGAGCCTTCATACGATGTCTTTATCCAGACGTGCAATGCGTGAGAAATCGCGTGTGCTCATCGTAGATGACTTTATGAAGGCTGGCGGCACGATACAAGGAATGGTCGACTTGTTAGCAGAGTTTGATGCTGAGGTAGCTGGTGTCGGTGTGCTGGTAGAGTCGGGCGAGGTGGAGAATGAAGAGCGCCTGTTGCACGATTATATTTCACTGGCAAATCTGACCGCAGTCGATTCTCGAAGCAAGCAAATAACAGTCAAGCTAGGGAATTATTTTGATGAGTTAACAGGGCAGTAAATTGTCACAATTCATCATAAAATACCTAAATATGTCGAAAAGAAATCTTTTCAAAAAAATTACCTGAATTTAGGATACGAATTGTCCAAAAAAAGAAGGAATTCGAAATGCTGTGTGGAATGTATACACCAAGTCCTATTTGGAAAAAGGTGGTGAAACACACATGCAGATTACGGATGTTAGACTCCGCCGAGTGAACTCAGAAGGAAGAATGAAGGCGATTGCATCCATTACAATTGATAACGAGTTTGTTGTCCATGACATCCGAGTTATCGACGGTAATAACGGGATGTTCGTAGCTATGCCAAGCAAACGAACCCCTGACGGAGAGTTTCGCGATATCGCTCACCCGATATCTTCAGGAACCCGTGAAAAGATTCAAGCTGCTGTATTAACTGAGTACGAACGTGCAGCTGTTGATGAAGAAGTTGCTATTGAAGAAGGCGCTTAATTCGCCTAAAGCAGGATTGGGGTACAAAAGAAAAAGAGAGCCACTAACTGTGGCTCTCTTTTCTTTTTGTCTGGAATGAGATATATTCTTTAGTGAGTTAACAGTCAGTTTTAAGGCAACTTGGAGCCATCCGGGCTGCCGAAGCGGCTTTTTCATAAGACAGGGACTAGGCAGCAATGCGTCCCGGGGATGAACGTCCAGCACAAGCTGGCCTGAAAAAATAGCCATTAACCAAAGGTTCGCCGTTATTTTTCAGGAGGATTGTGAAAAGTTAAGCAAAATCTGATCTGGGAATTAACGTTTTAGCCAAGGGGTAACTGTTATTTTCAGGATAGGAGGTTGGACTTGTTGGAAAGGTTGGCAGTCATTCTTGCCGCAGGGCAGGGAAAACGTATGAAATCCAAATTATATAAAGTTCTGCATCCGGTGTGCGGAAAACCGATGGTCGGACATGTGCTCGACACGGTTCGTGAAATCGGTGTGTCCCGAAGTGTAGTCGTCGTGGGTCACGGAGCAGAGGCGGTACAGTCTTATTTGGGACCGTCGGCAGAATATGCGCTTCAGGCAGAGCAGCTGGGAACGGGCCATGCTGTCAAGCAAGCCAAGGACCTGCTCGGCCAGGAACAGGGCACCACAATTGTCATTTGTGGAGATACTCCGTTGATCACAGCGGAAACGCTGGAAGGTTTGGTGCAACTGCACGAAAGCCGCGGAGCGGCTGCAACAATTCTGACCGCTGAGTTGGACAACCCGAAAGGATATGGACGAGTTATCCGTGATACTTCCGGGGCCGTGCTTAAGATCGTGGAACAGAAGGATTGTTCACCTGAGGAAGATGCTGTCCGTGAGATTAACACAGGCACGTATTGCTTTGACAATGCCAAGTTATTTGCAGCGCTGGACAAGGTAACGAACACCAATGCACAGCAGGAATACTACCTGACCGATGTCATTGGTATTTTGCATGGCGAAGGTGAGCAGGTTGAGGCGTATTTGACCAATGACGTGTCGGAATCTATCGGTGTAAACGACAGAGTTGCTTTGTCGGTTGCTGAAGGTTATATGCGCGAGCGTATCGTTCGCAAACATATGCTGAATGGTGTCACCGTCATTGATCCGTCTTCTACCTACATCGGGAGCGATGTTGTCATTGGTTCCGATACAGTATTGTACCCAAATACATGGCTGCATGGTCAAACACAAATCGGAGAAGATTGTGTGATTGGCCCGCAGGCAGAGATCCAGAATACGGTTATCCACTCAGGGGCAACAGTGAAACATTCGGTGTTGAACGAAGCGGAAGTGGGAAGCAGTACATCTGTAGGGCCGTTTGCTTATCTGCGTCCAGGCGCGAAGCTTGGCGAACATGTGAAAATTGGTGATTTTGTAGAGGTGAAGAATGCGACTATTGGAGATCATTCCAAGGTGTCTCATTTGAGCTATGTCGGTGATGCCAAGGTGGGTACAAACGTAAATATTGGCTGCGGGGCAATAACGGTCAATTATGATGGATATAATAAATCCATTACAGAAATTGAAGATGATGCCTTTGTTGGCAGCAATGTGAATCTGATTGCCCCAATTAAGATTGGAAAAGGTGCCTATGTTGTCGCAGGCTCCACTGTAACACATGCTGTCCCTGATAACGATCTGGCCATTGCCAGACCACGTCAAGAGAACAAAGCCGGATATGCGGACAAAATCCGCGCGCGTGCCAAAGCAAAGAAAAAAAGATCGGAATGACCTTAATCAGCAAGCTGTTGAATCTGTAATGAATGAACCAGCACGGAGGGTTTCTATTAATGACTTATTGCGATTCCAAACTCAAAATATTTACTTGTAACTCCAATCCGAAGTTAGCCCACCAGATTGCGGACTACATCGGAATCCCAATGGGGGAATCCCATACCACATCGTTTAGTGACGGTGAAATTCAGGTTAAGCTGTCGGAAAGTGTTCGCGGCTGCCATGTGTATATTGTACAGTCCACTTGTCTGCCAGTTAACGACAACTTGATGGAGTTATTGGTTATGATTGATGCACTTAAACGTGCTTCTGCCAAAAGTATCAATGTTGTTATGCCATATTACGGTTATGCTCGTCAGGATCGTAAGGCTCGTTCACGTGATCCGATTACAGCGAAACTTGTCGCTAACTTGATTGAAAAGGCGGGAGCTCACCGCGTAATCAGTATGGATTTGCATGCGATGCAGATTCAGGGATTCTTTGATATTCCAGTGGATCATATGCTGGGAGCGCCAATTCTGGCCCAATATTTCCGTTCCAAGCAAATTGAGAACCCGATTGTTGTTTCACCCGATCATGGTGGGGTTGTTCGCGCGCGCAAGCTGGCGGACTTCCTGAGTGCGCCGCTCGCTATTATTGATAAGCGTCGTCCAGAGCCAAATGTCAGTGAAGTGATGAATATCATCGGGAACATTGAGGGTAAGACGGCTATTTTAATTGATGATATCATTGATACAGCCGGAACGATTGTATTGGGTGCAAATGCGCTTAAAGAAGGCGGCGTAAAAGATGTGTATGCATGTTGCACACATGCCGTGCTGTCCGGTCCTGCGATGGAAAGACTGGAGAATTCGCCATTAAAAGAGGTGGTTGTGACGGATACAATCCCGATCGTTCACCCAAATCCGACAAGCAAGCTGAAGGTACTGTCTGTGGCTCCATTAATGGGAGAAGCCATCATCCGTGTGCATGAAGAATTGTCGATCAGCAAACTGTTTGAAATCGAATAAGCGCTGGCTCATTAAAAAAGGGGTTGCTTTTTCCATATGGAAAAGGTAACCCCTATCAGCATGTCAAGCTAAAAGCCTGGCCGAGATATGAATGTGAAGCGTTGACGATTGTATAGTGTGTCCTCGATTTCGACGAAATGCTCATTAAAACGCGCAACGATGCCAATTTGAACATGTACATTCCCGTCATAAATTTGGACAGGAACGGAATGTTTTAAATGATATAGAAAATGGCTGTCATATAAGAGGATATCACCTTGATTGAGCATATCGGCACGCACCTTCCTGTTCACTAAAACTATTTTACCAAAAAATCAAGACTTCGAAAGAGGTGTCAAGGCTAATGAAGTGGATTGTAGGATTGGGCAACCCCGGTCCCCAATACGAGAAAACGAGACATAATGTCGGATTTATGGCCTTAGATGCACTTGCCTCACGCCATAATATCCAGATTACCCAAAGCAAATGTAAGGCATTGATTGGTGAGGGGCACATTGGTGGCGTGAAAACGGTATTGATTAAGCCTATGACATATATGAATCTCTCAGGCGAGTCTCTACGTGCATACATGGACTACTATAAGGCCGATATGGAAGATCTGATTGTCGTTTACGATGATCTGGATACAGAGGTCGGTAAAATAAGACTGCGTTATCAAGGTAGCGCAGGCGGGCATAATGGCATTAAATCGATCATTCAGCATACAGGGACGCAATCCTTCAACCGGATTCGCATGGGCATTTCCCGCCCAGAGCCTGGACATGCTATTGTCGATTATGTTTTGGGCACCTTTCCAAAGAAGGAAAAGGAACTATTGACCGGAATGATAGAAGATACGTGCAACGCTTTAGAATACAGTCTAAATCATCCGTTTGAGCGGACGATGGCTGAATTCAACAAGTAAGTTCTGACGTAGGTAGACGGGCTTAAATGGAAGATTGTTGGACATACTGAAAGGTATAGAAAACTTTCAGGAGGCATATACATTACATGGTTGTTAATTATGTATGCAGACATTGTCGAACTTTCTTAGGGCGAATTGACTCCGCTGCAATAACCGAAGAAAGGTTGGGCTTCCATTCCTTGACCCCTGCTGAACGTAGAGATATAATAGCGTATAATTCGGGTGGTGAGGTGACCGTTAAGGTCATTTGCGAGCATTGCAGTCAGGCACTGGAGAATAATCCGGAGCTGAGTCTGCTCGTAAACCCGCTCCAATAACAGGTATTCAACTGGTCTGATGTACCAGCTTGAGAGGTGAAGCGGCAATTCCGCTTATGGAGCCTTGGCAGCATTGCTGAGGCTTCTTTTTCGGTTTACATGTAACTATTTATAAGCATAAAGGGGTGCCTTTTTTGTTACAAGCACTTATTCAGGCTTTTACGAAGGATGCTGATTATGCATCCATTGCGGCAGGTATTTCCTCAGGCATGAAGGAACAGCTGATATCAGGCTTGTCAGGCTCTTCAAGACAGGTCCTGATGGCCGCACTTGCTGAAGATACTGGACGACCGTTAATGGTCATGACGCACAATATGTTTGCCGCTCAAAAGATAGCAGATGATTTGCAGGAAGCGCTTTCTCCTGATCAGGTTTTATTGTATCCAGCTAACGAGTTGGTAGCTGCTGAAGCAGCCATATCCAGTCCAGAGACGTTATCCCAACGAATTGATGTATTGATCCGATGTGCCCAGGGTTTTCGTGGGGTTGTTGTCGTGCCGTTTTCTGGAGTCCGGCGTTTACTACCAATCCCGGAAACATGGCGTGAGGCTCGTGTTGAGCTGAAAGAGGGAGAAACGATTCAACTGGAAGCATTTTTGCTGCATATGGTTGAAATGGGATACCAGCGTGTAGAGCGTGTTGAATCCCGCGGGGAGATGAGTGTACGCGGGGGAATTGTTGATTTTTATCCAATGACAACCCGTTGGGGCTATCGTGTGGAGTTGTTTGATGATGAAATTGACTCCATCCGTATGTTTGATCCGCAAGATCAGCGTTCGGTGGAAAAGGTACAGGAAGTTACTGTAACGCCATGTAAGGAAGTTATTGCAAGCCACCAGCGTATGGATCAAGCTGCTGATGCCGCTGCTCTGTTGTTGGAGGAACAGCTGGACAAAATGACAGATCGTCAGGCTAAGCAGCATCTGAAAGAGGAAATTCATCGTGAAATTGAGCTGCTGCGGGAGCATGTGTATTTTGACGAAATCTATAAATATATCTCCCTGCTGTATCCTGAACGCAAAACCTTGGCTGATTATATGCCGGAAGATACGATTCTAATCATTGATGAACCAGCACGGATGCTAGAAACAGCCAGGCAGCTAGAGCGGGATGAGTCTGAATGGAATTTGCATTTGCTTCAAAACGGTAAAACTCTACCGCAACTGGAGCTATCGGATAACTCGGATAATCTGCTGTATAATCGGAGATTTCAAACGCTGTTCCTGTCGATCTTTCTTCGCCAGGTTCCGCATACACAGCCGCAAAATATTTTGAATTTCATCTGCCGTGGCATGCAGGATTTCCACGGTCAAATGAATGTACTCAAGGCAGAGATGGATCGTTGGCGCAAGGCAGGCACACAGGTTATGATGCTGGCGAGCGGAGATGAACGTCTGGATCGGATGCGGCGAGTGCTTCAAGACTACGGTATTGATGAGCCGACGATGGCGATTGGTAATCTGCAAAGCGGTTTTGAGATGCCGTCTATTCATCTGGCGGTGATTACCGAGGGTGAGATGTTCTCCCAGAAGCAGCGGAAAGCACGTAAGCAGGGGCGACATGTAGACAATGCAGAGCGGATTAAGAGCTATAGCGAGCTGAAGGTGGGCGATTATGTCGTACACCAAAATCACGGAATCGGGAAGTACATGGGAATCGGTACGCTGGAGGTTGGCGGTATCCATAAGGATTACATGCATATCCTCTATGCGGGCGGAGATAAGCTGTCTGTACCGATTGAACAAATTGATCTGATTCAGAAGTATGTGGGCTCCGAGGACAAGGAACCCAAGATTTACAAACTGGGCGGCAATGAGTGGACACGTGTTAAAAGTAAGGTGCGCAGCTCGGTTCAGGACATCGCAGATGACTTGATCAAGCTATATGCGGAAAGACAGTCAGCACCAGGCTTTGCTTTTGAAAAGGATTCACCAGAACAGCAGGAATTTGAGGATATGTTCCCGTATGATGAGACACGTGACCAGATTCGGGCTATTGAAGAAATTAAAAAGGACATGGAGCAGAGTCGTCCGATGGATCGTTTGCTGTGCGGTGACGTAGGCTACGGCAAGACTGAGGTGGCTATTCGTGCTGCTTTTAAGTCTGCTATTGAGGGCAAACAAGTGGCTGTGTTGGTACCGACGACGATTTTGGCACAACAGCACTATGAGACTTTCCGTGAGCGCTTTTCCGGGTATCCGTTCAATATTCAGGTATTGAGCCGTTTCCGCTCGCGCAAAGAGCAGAATGAGACGACCAAGGGAGTTCGACAAGGTACGGTGGATATTGTCATTGGTACTCACCGTCTACTTTCCCAGGATCTGGTGTTCAAGGATCTGGGGCTGCTTATTGTCGATGAGGAGCAACGTTTTGGCGTAACGCACAAAGAAAAGCTGAAAAAACTGAAAACGAATGTAGACGTGTTGACACTAACGGCTACACCTATTCCCCGTACGCTGCATATGTCCATGCTGGGTGTACGTGATTTGTCAGTTATTGAGACGCCACCAGAAAACCGTTTTCCGGTGCAGACCTATGTAGTTGAGCATAGCCAGACTCTAGTTCGCGAGGCCATTGAACGCGAGATGGCACGTGGAGGACAGGTGTACTACCTGTATAATCGCGTACAGGGGATTCAAGAGATGGCTGCCGAGATCAATGCACTTGTCCCAGACGCCAAGGTGGGCGTAGGTCACGGACAGATGTCTGAAACGGAACTGGAGAAAACCATTTTGGATTTCCTAGATGGTGAATATGATGTACTGGTTAGCACGAGCATTATCGAAACCGGTGTGGATATCCCCAATGTGAATACACTCATTGTGCATGATGCTGATAAAATGGGGCTCTCCCAGCTTTATCAGCTACGTGGGCGTGTAGGCCGTTCCAATCGGATTGCCTATGCTTATTTCACGTACCAGCGAGATAAGGTGCTTACAGAGGTGGCGGAGAAGCGACTTCAGTCTATCAAAGAATTTACGGAGTTGGGTTCTGGGTTCAAGATTGCAATGCGTGATTTGTCCATCCGCGGAGCGGGTAACTTACTTGGCGCCGAGCAGCACGGATTCATCGCTTCCGTTGGTTTTGACCTTTACTCGCAAATGCTGTCTGAGGAAATCAACAAACGTAAAGTCAGTGTGCTTGGAGAAGAGGATCAATCCAACCGGAATTGGAGTACATCGATTGATTTGGGTGTCGATGCTTACCTGCCGGGAGACTATATTTATGACAGCATCCAGAAGATTGAGATTTATAAGAAGGTTGCAGCGGTCAGTACCTTTGATGAGGCTTCCGAACTGGAGGACGAACTGGTCGACCGATTTGGCGATCTGCCAGAGGCTGTTCGTCATTTGCTTGCCGTGGCTCGTCTTAAAGTATATGGACGGATGTATGGAATCGAGTCCATTGTGCAGCGGGATGACAATATAGTGCTGAAATTCCATGAAGGTCGTCAGCACGCGGTTCAGACGGCCAAACTTGCCGAGATTGGCAATCGCTTTGAAAGACGTGTACAATTTGAACAGGGCACTTCTATGAGCGCACGCATAAAGGGCAAAGGTCTAAATGATCCACAGTTGCTAGAGCTGCTGGAGCAATTTTTGAGTGCATTGAAAGAAGCATTCACATTGAAGGAGGAACTGCAAAATGCCACAACTAAATAAAAGAAAACCTTGGAGAATGCTCTCCTTGGGCATGGCAGCGTTGCTAGCTATATCGGTGCTGGCAGCATGTACAAAGCAAGCGGATGAGAATAAGGTCAAGGATGAGCCGAAAGACAACAGCAAGGTTGTCGTGACCTATAAGGGTGGAACGATTACCGAAAATGAGTTCAACCAAGAAATCAGCATGATGAAATTTCTGTACCCAGAGTATGAGGCTGCTTTAGCTTCTGATCAGGTACGTGAGCAAATTGTAAAGCAGGAAGTAGTGTACAAGCTTTTGGCGGCTAAAGCGGACGATAAAGCCAAGGAAGAGGGCGCCAAACAAGGAAACGAGCAGTTGGAGCAGTATAAAAAGTCGGTTGGTGAAGATAAGTTTAAGACATTTCTGAGTGATCAGAAGCTGACCGAACAAGGTGTGAAAGATTACTTTACGCGTGTCATGACGGTAATCAACAGCGAAACCAATAAAGTAACGGATGATCAGCTGAAACAGGAATTTGAGAAAAATAAAGATCAATTCACGACAGCAACCGTGCGCCATGTATTGATTAATTTCGAAGATCCAAAAACAAAGAAACAGCGCACAAAAGAGGCTACTCTCAAGCTCGCCAAAGAAGTAAAGACGAAGCTGGACGGTGGAGCGGATTTTGCAACGATTGCCAAGAAGTATTCGGAAGACCCAGGTTCCGCATCTAATGGGGGGCTGTATGAGAATGCGTCCGTAGCACAATGGGTACCTGCTTTTAAAGAGGCTGCCGAGACTCAACCGATTAACAAAATTGGTGAGCCTGTGGAAACAGAATACGGATATCACGTGATCAAAGTGGAGTCCCGCAATGATCCAACATTTGATAAATTGAAGGACAACGAGAAGGCTGCCCTGAAAAATAAATTGGCTGGGGAAAGTATCCAAAACTTTACCGAAAATGATTTGGCGAAGCTTGATTTGAAAATCAATCTGCCGAAGGCACCTGCTACGCAAGAGAAAAGTGGTGCAACGTCCGGTGCGGGCAGCACAACTACACCGAGCGGAACAACAAGCGGTACGGGCGATAGCAAGGCTGGAACAGCCAAAGATGGAGTTACAAACGAAGGTAAATAACTGAACATGCATAAGGAATTGGGAACAGATGAATACTATGGTCAGATATCACCATAAACACCATGACCGCGACGTTCTTCGTGACCGCTTCTGGGGGAGTGGAAGCGTCTTTCGATACCGTCAGTAGTTTACTAAATTCTTCTTGAGAAAGTGGGGCAACATGTGAAATGAAAGCTACTGGTATAGTTCGCCGTATTGATGATCTTGGGCGGGTAGTTATTCCAAAGGAGATTCGCCGCACCTTGAGGATTCGTGAAGGAGATCCGCTTGAGATTTTTGTGGATCGTGACGGAGAAGTCATTTTGAAAAAGTATTCACCTATTGGTGAACTTGGTGATTTCGCCAAAGAATATGCTGAGTCCCTGTTTGAAAGCACAGGCCATATTACGATGATTACCGATCGTGACACCATTATTACGGTGGCTGGAGGCTCGAAAAAAGAGTTTTTGGACAAGCAAATCGGTAGCATTATCGAAGGTAGCATGGATAATCGCAAGACTGTGCTGGAGACAGCCAGCGGCTCTTATGAGCTGACGCGAGACCACGAAGAAACACTCTCGTCCTTTGTGACGGCTCCCATTGTTTCGGGTGGTGATCCCATCGGCTCTGTTATATTGTTGAACAAGGATGAAAATGTAAAAATGTCCGAAATGGAGGTCAAGATGGCTGAAACAGCCGCTGGCTTCCTGGGCAAACAAATGGAACAGTAACACCCCGTTTCACCCCTGTATGACGTACAGAACGGACAAAGCCGTTCAACGTTGTACAGGGATTTTTTTCTTTCCGGGAGAAGAGACGGTATAATAGGACTCGTAAAAATGCTTATCCAGGTGGGAGTGGAGACGGAGAATGCAGGAAAATCGCGCCGCTTCGCGGCTGCTACGGGGTGCTGTCATTTTGACAATGGCAGCGGTAGCAAGCAAGCTGATCGGCACATTGCAAAAAATCCCGCTGCAAAATATTGGCGGCGACGGCGTGTTTGGCATTTATAATACGGTTTATCCTTTTTATACGCTGTTCATTACCATTGCAGCTGCTGGATTCCCGGTGGCTGTATCCAAATTTGTAGCTGAGTATGAGGCTGTAGGGAACCGGGCAGCAGGGCAACGTGTTGCCCTGCTATCTTCGCTTGTATTGGGCATATTCGGATTGATTCTGGGGCTGCTGATGTATACGTGTGCGCCGCTAATCGGCCAGTGGATCGACAATGCTCACGTCATTCCATCGGTGAGGGCGGCGGCGGTTGCCTTCTTGTTCGTGCCGGTTATGGCGGGACTGAGAGGCTATTTTCAAGGTTTGCAAAATATGATTCCAACGGCAGTCTCTCAAGTGACGGAGCAGGCGATACGGGTAAGCGTGATGATCATATTGTTGCTGTTCATGCTGTCACAAGGAGCAGGGGCGGATATGATAGCCGCTGGAGCAGTGTTTGGCTCAGCAGCAGGCGGAGCAGCGGGCTTGGTGATCATGCTGTTGTATTGGCGAGGTCACAGAAAGAGACTTAGGCGGCAAGAGATGGCGATGACAACAGTGCAAGCCCAGACTGGTGAGCTTCACCCAACGGAAAGCAACGGCGCTTTGCTAAAGGCGCTGCTACGTTATGCCTTGCCTGTTTGCCTTGGAGCGCTAGCCGTTCCGTTAATTAACCTGGTAGATACATTTACCGTCCCTCGCTTGTTAAAGCAGGAGGGCTTGGACGATACGGCGGTTATGGTGGCCTTCGGCGTGTATAACCGGGGGCTTCCGCTAGTACAGCTGGTCATGATGTTTGCCACCACATTGTCGGCATTGTTCATACCCTCGCTGGCTGAGGCTCGGGTAACCGGAGGTACGGAGTTGGCACGTCGTCAGTGCGAGCAATCGCTGCGCTGGTTTTGGCTGTTGGGACTAGCCGCTGCGACAGGCTTGATCGTGCTGGCCGTGCCCGTCAATGTGATGCTGTATGCAGACGACACCGGCAGCACGGTGATGCGCTGGATGGCGCTGACTGCCGTAGGAGGTACGCTCAGCATCATCTCGGCTGCGCTACTGCAAGGGCTTGGCGCGGTTCGTGCGCCAGCTCTGGCGATGCTCGCGGCCGCGGCAGCCAAGGCGCTGCTAAACTGGCTGCTCGTGCCGCAGCTAGGCACGGCTGGTGCCGCCATTGCGGGGGCTGTCGCCTATCTGCTGGCGGCAGTGATCAACATCGCGCTGCTGGCCCGCTTGGTGGGGCTGCGCGGGAGCTGGTCCGCCAGTGTACTCAAACCGGCGGCATTGCTTGTCGCCTTGGCTGGTGCAGCCGGGGCGGCGATGTGGGGCACCAGTGCTGTGCTGGGTGCCTTGGGATGGGCTGCCGGAGGTCGTGCCACGGCAGCGGCGGAGAGCCTGCTGGGAGTAGCTGCAGGCGCTGTGGTGTTCGTGATCGGCCTCGCACGCTTGAGGTTGATCACGGAAGCCGAGCTTGTGGCAGTGCCCAAGCTTGGACGCCCGCTGGCAGCCGTGCTGCGCAGACTGCGTGTACTGGCTTAGCCGGGGTTATACGACTTGCCGCGCGACAGCTGCGCAAGCCATTTTATGAGCCTATACAACTTTGTGGTATAGTAAATGCCAAAGCAAAGGAAGCGGAAGCTGGATTGGATTGCGCCGGGTGTTTTTTCCGAGCATGAATCCTGCTTTTGCGGAACGGAGGATTGGATATGAGCGTAACATTAACGATCGTAGGTCTGGGCTCGGGAGATCCCGATCAGCTTACGATAGGGATATTGAACAAAATGCGGGGGGCTTCAGCGCTATATCTGCGAACCAAGGAACATCCGGCGGTTCAAGTGCTGGATGAGTTTGAAGTGGCCTTTGAGTCATTTGATGCGGTATATGAGACAAAGGAATCTTTTCCAGAGGTATACGAGGAAATTACCAGTCAATTGATGGCAACAGCTGCTAAGGCGGCAGACGGAAGCGAAATCGTCTATGCGGTTCCCGGTCACCCGATGGTGGCGGAAGCAGCGGTGCAGTTGCTCAAGGAGCGTTGTCCTGCGCAAGGGATTGAACTAAACATCTTGGGGGGCGAAAGTTTCCTGGATGAGGCTTTTGTGCGTCTTGGTTTTGATCCGATTGAGGGTTTCCAGCTGTTGGATGCAGGTACACTGGATGCGAGCTGGCTCCAGCCTCAGTTGCACACGCTGATCGGACAGGTATATGACACCTTTACGGCTTCCGATGTGAAGCTGTGCTTGATGGAGCGGTATCCTGACGATTATGAGGTGTACGTCGGCCACGCGCTTGGGGTAGAAGGTGAGGAAGCAGTCCACAAGGTGCCGCTGTACGAGCTGGATCGAGTAGAGGGCTACGGGAACCTATCCTTGGTGTACATACCTCGCAGTGAGGATGAGGCGCTGAAACGGCGTTCTTTTGACCGTCTACATGAGATTGTCGATATTTTGCGCAGTCCAGAAGGCTGTCCATGGGATCGCGAACAGACACATCAATCGATCCGCAAAAATCTGATCGAGGAAACGTATGAGGTCATTGAAACTATAGATGAGGATGATCCTGAGCATATGAAGGAAGAGCTCGGCGATCTGTTGTTGCAAATTTTGCTGCATGCCCAAATGGAGGAGGAAGTCGGAACCTTCAATGTGTATGATGTGATCCAGGGACTGAACGATAAGCTTATTTTCCGTCATCCGCATGTGTTCGGTGATAATCAAGCGAATGATGCGGAAGAGGCGCTGCAAAACTGGGAACAGATGAAGGCTGAGGAAAAACGACTTAAAGGTACAACGGCAGCAGACCCTTCCGTGCTGGATGGGGTTCCCCGTGATCTGCCTGCTCTTATGAAATCGTACAAGCTCCAGAAAAAAGCAGCTAAAGTAGGCTTTAACTGGGATAGCATTGAAGGCGTGTTTGATAAACTGGACGAAGAAGTGGCTGAGTTGAAGGAAGCGGTTCGGGAAGGGCATTCCGTGGAAGCTCAGTTTCTGGAGTTGGGCGATGTGTTATTTGTTGCCGTGAATGCAGCCCGGTTCATGGAAGTAGATCCAGAGGAGGCGCTGTCAGCCACTAATCGCAAATTTGTGAGCCGTTTCCAGTATATTGAGCAGAAGTTACGCGAGCAGGGACGTCGTCCCGAAGACAGCAGCGTAGATGAAATGGAGACCTACTGGCAGGAAGCGAAAAAGCTCCTTGACAGAAATTGACTCCATAGATTTGATCTTTGGCTGTATGGGCCAGTAAAATGAGACATAAGCAGGGTTGAAAACACGCCCAGCTTGAGCAGACTTGCCAATGGGCAGAGTTTTGTAGTAGGATGTTGGCTTAACTGGGGGTCGAATAAAAAACGCCTGTCATTGCAGGATTTTTAAGGACAAGCCCGAATAACTTGTAATAATTCTGAAAATAACTGTAGCCTATAGTTAACATGTTACAGTAGTATTCAGAAAGGCTACGGCCACAGTTGGACCTCACGTCTGCTCCATTTATGGATATGTAGCGTGATGATTATTTTTTGACATTTAGGAGGCTTTTATCTTATGAACAAGACAGATCTGATCAACAATATTTCCAGCAAAAGCGGTTTGAGCAAACGTGACGTTGAAGCTGTATTGAATGGCGTACTTGGTGAAATTACAGATGCACTTGCGAGTGGCGACAAAGTACAACTGATCGGCTTTGGTACTTTCGAAACGCGCAAGCGTTCTAGCCGTACAGGCCGCAATCCACAAACCGGCAACACGATTGAAATTCCAGAATCGACCGTTCCTGCTTTTAAAGCCGGTAATAAGCTTAAAGAAGCCGTTAACTAATGCGTCTTGATAAATTCTTGAAAGTCTCGCGGCTGATTAAGCGTCGTACAGTAGCCAAGGACGTCTCTGAACAAGGGAGAGTGCTGGTGAATGGACGCGAAGCCAAGCCGA
Source organism: Paenibacillus sp. EKM211P (assembly GCF_011066175.1). NCBI lineage: Bacteria > Bacillati > Bacillota > Bacilli > Caryophanales > Paenibacillaceae > Paenibacillus > Paenibacillus sp. EKM211P. The sequence goes on along the minus strand of NZ_JAAMNS010000020.1, from coordinate 61,978 downwards.
GCAGTGCGGTCAAAGTGGGCGATGAAATTACCGTCCAATTTGGCCAGAAGCTGGTGACCGTGCGAGTGGAACGGCTCGCCGAAACTACACGCAAGGACGAGGCTGCAAGTATGTACACTTTGGTAAAGGAAGAGCCTATTGCCAGGGACAACGGTTTGAACTGGTAAGCAGACATCTGATTTTCTCATAACGTTGTACATAGAAGCATTCCTTCATATTTTATGAAGGGATGCTTTTTTCTTTTGGATAATGAGCTTTCGTCTAATATATGCTCGTGAATAACCAATGCGGTTCTAAATCATGCCCACCCCTTCATAAGCTAAGAACAGAAGGAGGGGTACATGCCATGATTGAACAAGGGAAGTCCAAGCACCATGATCTGCGCATGCAAAGCCGCAAGCAGCTCGACATTTCAGGCGTCAGCAATGTGGAGAGCTTTGACAGTGAAGAGTTTTTGCTTCAGACCGAGCTGGGCCATCTCACCATTCGCGGACAACATTTACATATCAAAAACCTCAGTCTGGAAGAGGGGCTGCTGTCCATTGAAGGTCTGATTACTTCCCTCGTCTACCTGGAGCCTGGGGCCCCGGCCAAAAACGGAAAAAGCCTATTCGGCAAGCTCTTCAAATGAACCCTTACACACAATGGCTGACATTGACGTGGATGCTATTGTCGGGCATAGCGATGGGAGTGGTATTTGACAGCTACCGGGTGCTGTCAATCCGCTTTCATTTTGCCCGTTGGAGTGTTCATATGTTGGACGTGCTGTATTGGGTGGCCTCGGCTTTGTTTATTTTCCGTGTGCTGTACGCGAGTAATCGCGGTGAGCTGCGGTTTTATGTCTTTTTAGGACTACTTTTGGGGGTTTGGCTCTATTTTTGGGCCTTTAGTGTTACAACCCAACGTTTTGTGGTAATGTTAATAGAGATCGTTCGCAGACTGACGTTGATCGTGAACAGCATACTGCGCATCCTGATTGTTCTTCCGGTGTTAGCGCTGTATCGGCTGTTACGCAAGCTGGTCGGATGGACATGGGCACTTATTGTGTTCCTAGGAAGGATGCTGATATACATCCTGATGCCGGTTTGGAAGCCGATTCTATGGTTGATCCGTCCGCTTATAGCGCGCTGGAAGACGCCAGATCCGCTCATAAAGCTAGGTATCAGACTGAAAAATACAGCAAAAAGATGGTTTGGAAGGGGGTAGTATCATGCGTAATTCGTCTGTAGATCGCCATTCATCTCCTACGTCCAAGTCCAATGCGGGCGGGCGCAGGCGAATCATGATTTGGTTGCTATCGCTTGCCGCCTTTGGTAGTTGGGCCATATTCACCTTTTTTTCTCAAGGCATGATCATGGCCGATCGAAGTGAACAGCTCACCCAGAAGGAAAAACAGAAGCAAGCTGCTACACAAACGGAACAACAGCTTCAAACCGAAGTGAATCGTCTCAAGGACCCTGAGTACATTGGAGAAATTGCTAGAAGCAAGTACGGTCTTTACAAACCGGAAGAGACGCCAATCATCGGAGATCAAAAATAGAGGCATTATCGGGCCAATGCTTAGTTGACCTTGGTTCCGCCATTTTGTATAATCAAATCACCACAGCGGGATTTTTTTGCAAAAAAATCGGTTGTATATTTTAAGGGAGGATCATTTTATTCTATGGCAATTGAAGTGGGCACCAAGTTAGAGGGCAAAGTGACAGGCATCACGCATTTTGGAGCATTTGTGGATTTGTCTGGAGGTGTCACGGGTCTCGTTCACATCTCGGAAATCGCCGATAATTATGTTAAGGATGTTAACGACCACCTGAAGATTAATGATGTTGTGACGGTGAAAGTCATTAATGTTGACAAAGATGGCAAAATCGGACTTTCCATTAAGCAAACGATTGATAAGCCGGCAAGTGAAGCCCGTCCCCCAAGAGCTCCAAGACCGGAGCGTACAGGAGGACCAGGCGGAGGAGACCGTTTTGGCGGCGGAGGTTCAGGTCCAAGTCAGGGACGCGGTGGTGGTTTCAACCGCGATCGTGGAGGCCGTTCTTTCAAGCCTGCACCGGGTAAACCTTCATTTGAGGATAAAATGTCACGCTTCCTGAAAGATAGTGAGGAACGCATTTCGTCGCTGAAAAAGAACACCGAAGGTAAACGCGGAGGACGCGGCGCGAAGCGTGTTTAATTCACTTTGACAACCGTATCAACCATACACGGAAAACCGTACAGTCGAAAGACTGCTACGGTTTTTTTGCGTTCTACCGACAAGAGATGCGACAAGCTGTGGCTGCGGGCAATACATTTGGGCGAAGGTGTACAGGCACATTTTTAAGATTAGTAGTTTCATGAAGAAGAGTAGAAGCATCGTACTGAAATGTTGGATGTTTTTTTTGTCGTGTGGGCATAATCGTCCGACAAACTCCAACGGTTTTCCGTCTATCTTCTGTGCAAATCGCTAGTCTGGGAATCAGGGTGGACGACATACAGAGGCCGTGCAAGGCGTGGAGTGATACAACTTCCATCTGCTTCCATACGGGCGCAGCTTGATGTACAGGGGGATGCTCCGTCCTTTCGCGCGGCACGTTTTTTTGTCGGAAATTTCTTGGAATAAGACGTGAGGTTCTGACAAACTTTCTCAATCGTTCCGGTTTAAGATGGGAACATCAAATTGATGAATGGGGTGCCTGACGCATGATGGAGAAATGGAACGTGGTACATTTTCCGGGGTTAAAATCTAGAAAGTCCAAATCCAAAGAGCGTACGGAAGGTTGGCCTTCCAGACTCAAGAAACGGCTCGATTCACATAAAATGGTGCAATGGGTAACCGCGCAAAGATGGATGCTGCTATTGTCAGCTATGGGAGTTCTACTGGGACGCGCCACTATTTTGGACGAGCTTTCTCCTTTTGCCCTCGCTTATTTTGCGGTCATTACGTTCCTTCGGCGTGATCTAATGCTGCCTGTAGCTGTATCCGTTGTGCTAGGCAGCCTGTTAGCTCCTTACCCATCGTTGTTCATGATTGGTGGTGAGCTAATCGTATTTTATCTCCTGTATCGCGGGCTACGTACCTTCGATCGTCTGGAATTATCCTATGCCCCGCTTATGGTCTTCTTGTCTGTGTTTATGGTCAATTTATTTAACGCCGTGATGGCTCCGGCTTTTACATGGTATGAGCTTGTCATTGTGGGAACGGATGCTGTGCTCAGTTTTATGCTTACATTGGTGTTCACACAGGCCATACCGCTGTTTACGTACCGCAAGAAGGCAAGCCAATTGAAGAACGAAGAAATTTTGTGTCTGATTATTCTATTAGCCTCTGTGATGACGGGAGCAGTAGGATGGACCGTTCATTCACTGTCTGTCGATCATGTGCTTTCACGATATTTGGTCTTGGTGTTTGCTTTGGTGGGAGGTGCTTCGTTGGGTGCTTCGGTCGGTGTGATTACCGGTTTAATTTTAAGCCTGGCCAATATGTCCGCAATTGTGCAGATGAGTCTACTTGCTTTTGCAGGTTTGCTGGCAGGAATGCTGCGTGAAGGGAGAAAAGGTGCAGTGGCCCTTGGCATGCTGTTGGGCTCCTCCATTTTGACGATCTATTTGGATGGGACTGGGGACGTGTTGACATCAACCTGGGAGAGCTGCGCGGCAATTCTATTATTTTTAATGACTCCAAAAAGTTTCTTTAAAGCGGTTTCTACCTATGTCCCTGGTACGCAGGATCACGCCAAGTCCCAGCATGAATATGCCAAAAGAGTTCGTGATCTCACTGCCGAGAGGGTGACGAAATTTTCCCGTGTATTCAGCCAGCTATCGCGCAGCTTCCATCAGATATCTGCGAGTGAGGGAGCAAAACCGGACGGAGAAATGGAACACTTTATGAATGCGGTGGCGGAAGGAACCTGTGCCACTTGCTTTAAGTGCGAGCAGTGCTGGGACGGCAAGTTTATGCAAACCCATCAGTATATGACGGAAATGATGAGTGCCATTGAGGATAATCCTGATTTGGAGCCGGAGCAGATGCCGCCACAATGGAGCAAGGCATGTGCCAAGACGGGCGCTGTCCTGCAGGTAATGAAGCAGCAGTATAGTCTCTACCAACATAATATGCAGTGGAAGCGCCAAGTATACGATAGTCGTCAGCTTGTTGCTGATCAGCTATCCGGTGTATCGCAAATTATGGAGGATTTAGCGCGGGAAATTCAGCGAGAAGGGCAGACCATGCATCGGCAGGAAGAGCAAATCCGAGAGGCTCTTGATCGACTCGGCTTGTCCATCCAATCCATTGAGATTATTAGCCTGGATGCAGGTCAGGTTGAAATAGAGATTGTCCATGCCTATACAAGGGGATTTGATGAATGTCGGAAAATCATTGCTCCACTGCTGTCGGACATACTGGACGAGCATATAGCTGTCATGCGCGAAACGGCGGCAGATCGCCGCCAAGGCTTGGCTACAGTCATGTTCGGCTCTGCTAAAACGTATGAGATTGCTACAGGAGTAGCTAGTGCGGCCAAAGGAGGCGATTTCTTCTCAGGAGACAGTTATAGCATGATGGAGTTAGGGAATGGGACTTTCGCAGTCTCTTTAAGTGACGGTATGGGGAACGGAGAGCGTGCGCAGCAAGAGAGCAGTGCAGCACTTAACATTTTGGAAGAACTACTGCAATCAGGTATGGACGAAAAATTAGCGATCAAGTCGGTTAACTCTGTCCTGATGCTCCGATCACCTGAGGAAATGTATGCTACGGTGGATATGGCGCTGATTGATCAGTATACGGCCCGGACAACCTTTATGAAGATTGGATCTACACCGAGCTTTATTAAAAGAGGGGAGGAGGTCATTCCTGTATCTGCCAGCAATTTACCGATTGGCATTATACAGGATATCGAAGTTGATTTGGTGTCACTGCAACTCCAGCCAGGAGATATTCTCATTATGATAACAGACGGTATATACGATTCACCGGGTTATGCAGTCAATAAAGAAATATGGATGAAACGCATGATTCAAGAGATTGAAAGTGAGGACCCGCAGGAACTGGCCGACTGTTTGCTAGAACGGGTTATTCGATACCAACAAAATCAAATCTATGATGATATGACTGTAGTTGTTAGTAAAATTGATCACTTTCGCCCAGAGTGGGCCACCCTTCATGTACCTGGCATGAGGTGGTTGGAACGTCCGCGGACGGTGAGCTAGACTGACATTGCCCGGGAAATTGCTTATTCATTTTTAAAAATCCGCATCCTTCGTTTGAATCGTTCCGGATTAGGCAAAGATAGAATCTATCGGAATAGATTAAGAGGAAGCGGAGGTCAAAAAGCGATGAAGCAAATTTTGATCATTACAGATGGATGCTCTAACGTAGGGGTTAGCCCAGTGATGGCGGCTGCCCAAGCTTTACGTGAGGGAATTACAGTGAATGTCGCCGGAGTCATAGATTATGGAACTATCGGCGAGCTTGGAAGCGCAGAGATTCAGGAAATTGCTAAAGCAGGGGGAGGGTTTAGCCAAATCGTCGGTACGAAGCAGTTGGCGCAAACCATGCAAATGATGACGCGCAAAACAGTGGTTCAAACGATTCAGCAGGCGGTTAATAGAGAGTTAACGCACATTTTGGGTGAGGGCGGCGCCCGGCATATCGGTGAACTGCCTCCGGCCAAACGAGCTCAGGTAGTTGAGGTAATGGATGAACTGACAGAAACAAGCCCTCTGGAAATTGCTTTACTCATTGATGCAAGTGCAAGCATGAAGCCTAAGCTGCCTGCTGTAGAGGATAGTATCCGCGATTTGCTGCTCAGTTTACAGTCCAGAAGCGGACTCAGCCGTATATCTGTATTTCATTTTCCGGGTGGACGAATGGGAGAAGACGCAGTCATGGATATCGGGTGGACCTCTGAGCTAGACCAGATCAAATCGATATTCGGACGCTTGCGGATGAAAGGAGCGACACCGACAGGACCAGCCATTTTACAAGTGATTGATTATTACCGATATGTTACACTAGGGGAACAGAAAGATCTGGAAGAATCCTATGGCAAAGGAGAAGGGATGCTCGGTGACTACGTCGTCTGATCCCGTTCTTGCACCCGGAACGGTCATCAAGGGCAAGTGGAAGCGGAGTAGCTATGTCATCCAGCGCTTGCTGGGCCGGGGAGCGAACGGAACTGTATATTTGGTAAAAGAAGCACAGGCCGATCGGCAATTTGCTCTCAAAATGGGAAAGAACACGCTTGATCTGCAATCGGAGATTAATGTGCTGACCACATTACAGTCTCAAGGGACTCAGGCTGCCCTCCAGCGGAATGGAAATCCTTCCTTCTTGTTTGAAGTGGATGATGTAGTGTTACGCAATGGGGAGATCCCCTTTTATGTTATGCGATACGTTAAAGGAGATCCGCTTCATAAATTTGTGGCAGCCAAAGGGTCTGAATGGTATGGTGTGGCTGGGACTGGCATACTGAATCGTCTGGCCGATCTCCATCAGGCAGGATGGGTGTTTGGCGACCTGAAGCCTCAAAATATATTGGTCAATGCCTATGGAGAGGCTGAGTTGATTGATTATGGTGGCGTGTCCCTTGCAGGTCGGAGTGTTAAACAATTTACAGAATGGTACGATAGGGGATTTTGGAATGCTGGTAGCCGAAATGCTGATCCCCAGTATGATCTGTTTGCCTTTGCTCTTTTAACGGTTCATATATTGGAGAGCGAATCGTTAAAGGCGGCTGCGAGTAGGCTGCCGCAGCTACGTAATACGGCAGAATTGACAGTCATCATTCGTCGCAGTCGTGTATTACGCCCCTACGCCGAATGGCTGCTGGGTGCAGTACGTGGAGAATATTCCGATACTCGTGCAGCAGCCCGAGCTTGGTCGCGTCTGGCTTCCGCGCATGTCAGGCAATCATCTGTCAAAAGAGGAAATCCACGCTGGTTGGGATATGCTTTCACGGTATCGCTTTTGCTGCTTGCTGGAGCGCTCTGGATTGCGTTAAGGTAGCAGCATGACTTACATAAGATAACATAGGATCATCATTTTTACGGTCGGGAGAAAAGAGGGTCGTGAATGGGAACAACAAAACCGACCGGTGTTGTACAGGAAGTGCTCGCTTTGGCGCGAGAACATTCCCTGTGGAGCCCCGGAGACCGCATTGTGGTTGCTGTATCCGGTGGACCGGATTCGGTGGCCCTTTTGCACATTTTACATGAAATATCCGTTATACATATGCCATTACAACTTGTCTGCGCTCATGTTCATCATGGCTTCAGGCCAGAGGAATCGGATGCGGAGGCTGAAGAGGTACGCAATATTGCCCGAAAGCTCAAGCTTCCATTTGAAATGATCCGGGTTGATGCACCCGCTTATATAAAGAAAAGCGGCAAGGGTCCACAGGAAGCGGCCCGTGAGCTACGGTACAGCTTTTTACATGATACGGCTACGAAGTGGGAGGCACAGCATATTGCTATGGCTCACCATGGCGATGATCAAGCGGAGACAGTCCTCTTGCACTTGCTGCGCGGTAGCGGACCGGCGGGTTTGGCGGGTATGCGTTTGGCACGCACCGAAAAAAATGTGCAACTCATTCGCCCGCTGCTTCGTATGTACAAGGCTGACTTGATTGAGTATTGTAACTTTTATGGTCTTTCCTATGTGACAGACAGCACTAATTTATCGACCAAATACCGTCGTAATGCCATCCGCATGGATGTGCTTCCTTTTTTGGGGCAATATAATGAGCAACTGACACCGTCCCTGAACCGGCTAGCCGAAACGATGGCTGACGAAAATGATTTTATGGAGGCAGCTACACTGTCGGTATACGAGAAAATGGTGCATTTCAATAATGGCAGGTACATGTTTTCCATCGCATCATACCGTGAGCTATCCGTTGCTTTACAACGGAGGTTGATTAAACTAATATTAAATTATCTGCCTTCGGACAGTGGAAATTTTGATTTTCGTAAAATTGAGACCGTTCGACTAAGACTTCTCCAGGAGACAACTTCTACATGGAGCTTGGACTTGGGCGGCGGTGCGGTTGGAGTCCGCGAATATGACCAGGCGGTTTTGTTTGACCGTACGCAAGTCGTTATGGGTGAATGGAGCTATGGACTGAGCGTATTGCCTATTTCCGGTGAGCTTGAGTTGCCTGAAGCGGGTGGTATACTCCGGTGGCAAAGAGCTTCCTATTTGGATGGACAACATCCGGCGAATGAGGAAGAAGCATGGTTCGACGCAGATGAATTGACTCTGCCGTTGACTGTACGCTCGCGATTACCTGGAGATACCATGTATGTAATGGGATTAAACGGAAGAAAAAAGGTTAAAGATATTTTTATTGATGAAAAAATACCTCCTTCAATGCGTTCCGTTATTCCCATCGTCTGCGACCATTCTGGAGTTGTTCTCTGGATTCCGGGCGTACGACGTTCTGTACATGCTGCGGTGCAAAAGCACACGTCTTCGGTTATATATATGTCATGGCAAAGACGAGAGAGTCCGGGGCACCGGTAATTGCGCAGGAACGGCTTTCATAGTATAAACTTAGGAGGTTTACACCGTTGCAAAATGATATTCAGGAAGTATTGATCAGTGAAGAAGAAATTCAGAGTAAAATCAAGGAATTAGGCGCACAGCTTAGCGTGAAATATGAAGGGAAAAACCCATTGGTGATTTGCGTGCTGAAGGGTGCGTTTATCTTTATGGCCGATTTGGTTAAATCCATTACAGTGCCGTTGGAACTTGATTTCATGGCTGTATCTAGTTATGGAGTATCCACCAAATCATCAGGTGTCGTTAAAATCATCAAAGATTTGGACGCTTCCGTAGAAGGACGCGATGTTCTGATTGTCGAAGATATTATCGACAGTGGTCTGACACTGACACATTTGATTGAATTGCTTAAAAATCGTAATGCCAATTCGGTATGTGTCGTAACTTTGTTCGACAAGCCTGCACGCCGAACAGTTAACCTTGAAGCTGATTACACCGGATTTACACTTCCGGATGCGTTTGTTGTCGGCTATGGTCTGGACTATGCCGAGCACTACCGGAACCTCCCATACATAGGGATTTTAAAGCCGGAAATCTACACCAGCTAATCTCAGCCTCCAGTCCTAGGACTAAATAGGGTCCTTTGTTGAGAAGGGCTTACAGGCTATGGTAAAATAACTTAAGTGTCTCGAGAGGAGGTAGGGGATGAATCGGTTCATCCGGAATTCTGGTTTTTATTTGATTCTTTTTTTAGTTGTGGTGGGTATCGTTCAGTTTGTTAGCAACAGTAACGAAGCCTCCGATCTCCCTAGATATGACCAATTACGGCAAGAGGTTAAAGCTAATAATATCTCTAAAGTAACGGTCCAATTTGACGGTTACGCCTATCTTGTAACCGGTGCATATAAGAAGCAGCCGGCTAATGCTAAATCAACCAATTTTTCCGTATACGTTCCGCCAACGGATCAAGCACTAAGTGAACTGGTGAATGCCAGCGAAACGAACGGGTTTGAATACGTACAGAAGAAAATGGAAGGCGAAAGCATTTGGCTGACATTTTTGACTTCTATCATTCCTTTGGTGATCATGTTCCTGTTGTTCTTCTTCCTGTTTAATCAGGCACAGGGCGGTGGCGGCAAAGTAATGAACTTCGGCAAGAGCAAAGCCCGTCTGTATAACGAAGAGAAGAAGAAAGTTACCTTCGAAGACGTAGCAGGGGCTGACGAAGAGAAGCAGGAGCTTGTCGAAGTCGTAGAATTCTTGAAGGACCCACGTAAGTTCGCAGCCGTGGGCGCTCGTATTCCAAAAGGTGTTCTGTTAGTGGGCCCTCCAGGTACGGGTAAAACACTCTTGGCGAGAGCTGTTGCAGGCGAGGCCGGAGTGCCGTTTTTCAGTATCTCAGGTTCTGATTTTGTAGAAATGTTCGTCGGGGTCGGTGCTTCCCGTGTTCGTGACTTGTTCGAGAATGCGAAGAAGAACGCACCTTGTATCATTTTTATTGATGAAATTGATGCTGTTGGACGTCAACGTGGTGCCGGATTGGGTGGCGGACATGATGAACGTGAGCAAACGCTCAACCAATTGCTCGTAGAGATGGATGGATTTGGCGCAAACGAGGGCATCATCATCGTTGCTGCTACTAACCGTCCGGACATTCTAGATCCAGCCTTGCTTCGTCCAGGACGTTTTGACCGTCAAATTACGGTTGACCGTCCAGATGTTAAAGGTCGCGAAGCAGTATTGCATGTACATGCACGCAACAAACCATTAACGAAGGATGTTAAATTGGACGTCATTGCGAAACGTACAACAGGCTTTACGGGCGCTGATCTGGAAAACTTGTTGAACGAAGCTGCCTTGCTGGCCGCTCGTCGCAACCGTAGAGATATTTCGATGCGAGAAGTAGATGAAGCTATCGACCGCGTGATCGTAGGTACTGAAAAACGAAGCCGCGTAATCAGTGACCGCGAGAAACGAATTGTTGCTTATCATGAAGCAGGGCATACGATTATCGGTTACTTCCTGGAGAATGCCGATATGGTTCACAAGGTAACCATTATTCCACGTGGACGTGCAGGCGGATATGTCATCATGCTTCCGAAGGAAGACCGCATGCTGACAACCAAGCAGGAATTGCTGGACAAAATCACTGGATTGTTGGGTGGACGTGTTTCCGAGGAGCTGTTTATTGGTGAGATCGGAACAGGGGCTTATAGTGACTTCCAGCAAGCGACAGGCATTGCGCGTAGCATGATCGTGGAATACGGTATGAGTGAGAAGCTCGGCCCGATGCAGTTCGGAACTTCCCAAGGTCAAGTATTCCTTGGACGTGATATCGGTCATGAGCAGAACTACAGTGATCAGATCGCTTATGAGATTGACCAGGAGATGAATCGCTTCATCACTGACTCCTATGAGCGTGCTAGAGAACTCTTGACGAAGTATTCGAAAGAGGTTCATTTGATCGCTCAAACCTTGTTGGAAGAAGAAACCCTGGAGCTTGAACAAATCAAACGTTTGATCGAGACAGGTTCTTTGAACGGCAATACGAATGAGGGAGAAGGAACACCGGAAAACGGTGAGCCTGTGATCGACAACATCGGTGATGTTCGTGTACGTATTCAAGGTAAGGATGACGAGCCTAAGAATACAACAGATCAACCGAACGATATCCCTAATCTGCAAAAACCAGAGGATGATAACAATTCAGGCAATTCCGGCGGTACTCCACCGACAACAACCTGATTATCTGATGGATAGTTGAATAAGCATATATGTAAGCTTCGGGGAACCAGATCCTATTGGTTTTCCGAAGCTTTTTTAAATGTGGAAGATTATTGCTGACGTGATTTGACAGACACAGGAACGTTGTGTACATTTATTGTTAAATAAACGGCTGTCGCCTTCCTAGCTTAAAAGGCCAACAGCCGCTGCAATCGACTTACTATCATTTTGAACATATCCGTGAGCGCATACTGTACGATCTATGGTGTGCGCTATTCTTCTGTGAAATCAGGTGAAAGGCATGATTCCAAGATATCTAGTTGATTTTGATGTAGCGGAATTGACCCAATACGAAGCCGACGTCTTAATCATCGGCTCCGGTATTGCGGGCTTATATACAGCGATTAAGGCTGCGGAGAATCGGAAAGTGTTGCTGATTACCAAGAAAACTTTAATGGAAAGCAACACACGTTATGCTCAAGGCGGCATTGCTGCTGTCACATCGGACGAGGATACACCGGCTTACCACATGCAAGATACTCTGATTGCTGGTGCAGGTCTGTGTGAACCCGAGGCGGTCAGAACGCTTGTTCATGAAGGCCCAGAAGGTATTAAAGAGTTAATACGATTGGGGACAGCCTTTGACCGTGTGAATGGTGAACTAGCGCTAACCCGAGAGGGGGCGCATAGTCATCGTCGCATTTTGCATGCAAATGGAGATGCCACCGGTTATGAAATCGTGCGTGCCTTGTCACAGCAGGTTGTCGCCCATCCCGGTATTGAGGTGTGGGAAGAGTGCATGGTCATTGACCTGCTGACTGAGCATGGTGAGTGTATTGGGGCCCTCGTTCAAATGCCAGATGGGGAAAGGTCGTATATCACTGCCAATGCAACCATTTTGTGCTCAGGAGGTAGCGGGCAATTATACCGTTACACGACTAACCCGGGTATCGCAACTGGGGACGGTATTGCTATGGCTTATCGTGCGGGGGCAGTTGTACGGGATATGGAGTTCGTACAGTTTCATCCTACGGCGTTGTGCCATCCGGGCGCTCCAAGGTTTCTAATTTCCGAAGCCGTACGGGGAGAAGGGGCCGTGTTACGCAACATTCATGGAGAACGCTTCATGGACAAGTACGATTCCCGACAGGAGCTTGCACCCAGAGATATCGTAGCTCGTGCGATCATCCATGAGATGGAACGCACTCAGTCTACGTTTGTATACCTGGATATTACACACGAGCCGCCTGAGCGGGTAAAGCAACGTTTTCCAACGATTTATCGGACATGTCTGTCATATGGGTTGGATATGACGACAGGCTGGATTCCCATTGCTCCTGCTGCCCATTATATGATGGGTGGTATCCAGACTAATCTATACGGGGAAAGCTCTGTTAGGCGTTTGTTCGCTTGTGGAGAGACTTCTTCCACAGGTGTTCACGGCGCTAATCGTCTGGCGAGCAATTCGCTATCTGAAGCTATTGTGTTCGCCAGTAGGATTATCGAGCGGCTGCATTCATTGCCACCGCTGGTCGGCCATACTTTGATATCTTACAGTGATAACCGTGCAGAGTTCCAGGCTTCATCCGTCGTGGGACAGCGACATAAGCTGCAAGAAACGATGGTTCATTATGCTGGAGTTCGTCGGCATAGTGAAGGGCTGCAAGCAGCTTTAGAAGAGCTGCACGGGCTAGTGCCTGTTTTTCAGGCTGTGATCACCAGCCGGGAAGAGATCGAATTCGCCAATTTGCTCACCTGTGCTTTATTAGTAGCAGATGGTGCGTTGCTGCGTGAGGAGAGCCGGGGAGCACACTATCGTGAGGACTTCCCTGAGACAGATGATCGCATGTGGCGAAAGCATGTTCAGCAGAGACGTGAGCAAGGCATAACGGAGGAGAGCGTTCATGACATCTAACAGCGAGCTTTATGGAGAGTTTAGCGGATATCAGGAAGAACTGACGGCACAAATTCGCAGCTGGCTGCGAGAAGATACAGGTTCTGGCGATGTGACCACACGTTGGACGATTGAGCCGGGTCACCAATCCAAGGCTGTCATTCATGCCAAAGAGAGCGGCGTGATTGCGGGTTTACCTGTGGCTGAACTTGTATTTCGAGTAGTGGACCCTTCCTTGTCGTTCACTCCGTTGGTGACCGATGGCCAATGGATTGAAAAGGGGAGCGTTTTGGCAGAAGTGAATGGGAGTACTCATGCGATTTTGACCGGGGAGCGATTGGCATTAAATTTACTTCAGCGGATGTCCGGTATTGCAACGCGGACGCGGACTTTTATAGATCAACTGCATGGACTTTCCACGCGCTTGGTGGACACACGTAAAACAACGCCAGGACATCGACTGTTAGAGAAGTATGCTGTGCGTGTAGGTGGCGGTTCGAATCATCGCTTTGGTCTGTACGATGCGGTTATGATTAAGGATAATCATATTAAGGGCGCGGGTGGGATTGCACAGGCGGTCAGCCGAGCGCGCGCGCATATACCGCATACAATGACGATCGAAGTAGAGACGGAAAACATGACGCAAGTCCGGGAAGCTCTGGAGGCTGGGGCGGATATTATTATGCTGGATAACATGTCCGTCCCAGATATGAAGGAAGCCGTTCGCTTCATTCGTGAACAGGCCCCACACGTCAAAACAGAAGCCTCAGGCAATGTATCGTTGGATACAGTGCGTGAGATGGCTGAGAGCGGCGTAGATGTGATTTCTGTAGGCAGGCTGACATACTCTTTTCATAACCTGGATATCAGCCTTGACCTTAACGCTAAGAAAGATAGGTGACACCGATTGATTCTTGTAGTGGATGTAGGTAATACCAATATTGTTCTGGGGATGTATGAAGGGCGCGAGCTGTTGCACCACTACCGGATCAGCACTTCCAGACAGGCAACAGCGGATGAATACGGCGTACTCATACATAATCTTTTTAGTATGGGCGGCGTATTAAAGGATGACATTCAGGGAGTTATTATTTCCTCTGTCGTTCCGCCGTTGGTCCGTGTATTAGAGGAAATGTGCGATAAATATATAGGCAAAACGCCGTTAATCGTCGGACCGGGAATCAAGACCGGTCTTAACCTGCGTTACGAGAATCCGCGTGAAGTAGGTGCGGATCGGATCGTGAACGCTGTTGCGGCTGTAGAACGGTTCGGCGGGCCTCTCGTTGTGGTGGATTTTGGAACGGCGACGACGTTTGATTGTATTGACGATAAGGGAAACTATCTGGGTGGAGTCATTGTGCCGGGTATCGGCATTTCGACAGAGGCACTGTATCAACGGGCTTCCAAGCTCCCTCGTATCGAGTTGGAGAAACCCAAAAAGGTTATTGGTCGGAATACGGTCCATGCCATGCAAGCCGGGATTATTTTCGGTTACGCTGGACAAGTGGATGGCATTGTGAGGCGCATTAAGGAAGAAATGCAGGCAGAACCTACAGTTATTGCTACCGGAGGTCTTGCAGAGCTAATCGCATCAGAGACAGAGAGCATTCAGAAAGTGTTGCCGATGTTGACGCTCGAAGGATTACGCATCATTTACCAACGTAACGCCGAATAAAAAGTGGATATAAGCTGCCGCTGAGTCAAGCCGATGATCTTATCGGTTTGGATTAGCGGCGTTTTTCGTCTATACTGAAATATGTTACGTTTTTGAACAATTCGGTGATCTGTTAAGACAGGTTGTTTATATAGTGGGAAATGATGTTTCAAGGATGAGGAAATACTAACGAAAATAAGCAGCATGGCTGCCTTGGATAATAGGGGAGGATATCAATATGGAAAATAAGCAGGATCGACTTATTCGCGGTACAGCCATGGATGGAAGGGTTAGAGCCTTTGCGGTTCGGACAACTCAATTGGTAGAAGAATTGCGGAGAAGACATGATACTTATCCTACAGCAACTGCTGCTTTGGGACGAACTCTCACAGCAGGTGCAATTATGGGTTCCATGCTCAAAGGCAAAGAAAGACTGACCATTCAAGTCAAAGGTGATGGGCCGATTGGTCAAATCGTCGTGGATGCCAATGCTGTAGGGGAAGTGCGAGGGTATGTTACTGAGCCCCATGTGCATTTGCCAAGCAATAGTATGGGCAAACTGGATGTAGCGGGTGCAGTAGGTACAGAGGGATTTATTCATATCATCAAGGATTTGGGATTAAAAGAGCCGTATCGCGGTAGTATCCCGATTATTTCAGGTGAACTTGGTGAAGACTTTACCTATTATTTTGCCAAATCCGAACAGACTCCGTCAGCGGTGGGTTTGGGTGTGCTGGTAGATACGGATAACTCCGTTATAGTGGCCGGCGGGTTTATTATTCAATTGCTTCCAGGTTTGAATGATGATGAGATTACTGCTATCGAAAATGCAGTCGGCTCCATTCCACCCGTTACCGCTCTGTTGGATCAAGGGCTAGAGCTTGACGAAATGCTGCGTTGGATGCTGCCGGACGTTCGAATCCTTGATGAAATGGATATCCATTTTCAATGTGAGTGCTCACGCGAGCGCGTAGAGAAAACGTTGATCAGTCTGGGAGAAAGTGAATTGAAGCAATTGATTGAGGAAGAAGGACAGGCTGAGGTCGTGTGTCACTTTTGTAACGAGGCTTATCAGTTTAATAAGGATGAATTGCAAAATCTGTTAGATCAAGCCAAGGCCTAACCGGATAGGCGGTGTAAGCGATGACTACACGGGAAAAGGGATTATGGACAGCTGTCATTATTCTGACCGTTAGCGTCGCCGCCTTGGGTGGTCTTATCATGCTTCGGGGGCTGTTAAAGCCGGGTGATGTAAGCAAGGATGACGGCGATCATACTGTGGCGGAGATGGGTCAGGAAGGCATATCGGAGGAACAGTGGGTAGCGGAACTGAAAAAGCGATATGGAACGAATACGCTGTTGCAAATGTTGAATCGTAAAGCCGTGCAGGCTGAAACCAAGCGTCTCGGTATCAAGATCACCCAAGAGGATTTACAGCAGGTGCTGGAGCAGGATAGCAAAGGGTACGACTCAGAACACGCCTACTTTGAGGAAATGCAGCGACAATTTGGCCTAGATCCGGTTGACTTGCGGAATGAAGCGGAGTACCGAATTGGCCTGGAGAAAATAGCCACGCAAGGTATTCAGGTTGAGGAAACGGAGATTGACGAGTATTGGGAACAGCACCCTGAGGAATTTGCCGTTGGTAAGCAGATCAAACTGGCAGCTCTTTATGTGGCCAAAGCAGAGGAAGCAGAGGTGTTGCTGGATCGGGTTAAGCAAGGAGAAAGCTTCGACACGCTGCTTCGGGAACATTCAGGCTCAGGTAATCTTCTCGGCGAGGATCATAGCGGACAGCTAGGATGGGTGGATGAATATGACCCATATCAACCGGAGGCGATCATGAAGGCGGCAAGAGAACTAAGCTCCGGGGACGTTGCAGGTCCCATCTCCATTAACGATGGCTATGCGGTCATTTATGTACAGGATGTCAGGCTAAAGAGTTCTTCGGATAAGCGGCAGATTCGTCAGCAAATTCGCCGGTCGCTTGCGCTTGCACAAGCCGCTCCTTTGGATGAGGTCGAGAAGAGTCTGCGTGATAAATATGGAGCTCGTATTTTATCTGGGAAAGAGGTACCTTCCGCTTCTCTATAGCGTCGTAAAAGAATCTAGATTTGAAGGAAGCACGGTGCGGATAACGCGGGCGAACAGCATTGTAGCTTATTTACTCGTATTGACAATGGAATTGAAGATTGTTATGATTAGCGTATAAAACCAACTATTTTTATCGGAAATTAAATGAACGGCATAACACGAAGAATGATTTACCTAGAATCATCTACAATATGTTTTCGCAATTTTTAATATATCATCTACAGTCAGGGAGGAATTATCATGGCTAAAGTTGTTAATAACATCACCGACCTTATCGGGGAGACTCCCCTCGTTCGCCTCAACCGGATCGTACCGGAAGATAGCGCCGAAATTTATTTGAAACTGGAATATCAGAACCCGGGCTCCAGTGTAAAAGACCGTATTGCGATTAGTATGGTGGAAGAAGCTGAGCGTGAAGGTCTGCTTAAGCCGGGCGGTACTATTATTGAAGCAACTAGCGGTAACACAGGAATCGGCTTGGCTATGGTTGCTGCTGCGAAGGGGTATAAAGCAGTAATTGTTATGCCAGAAACGATGAGTATAGAGCGTCGTAATTTGTTGCGTGCTTATGGAGCCGAGCTTGTGTTAACACCTGGCTCAGAGGGTATGAACGGATCTGTTAAGAAAATGGAAGAGCTATTGAGCGAAAACCCGGATTATTTCGCTGCCGAGCAGTTCAAGAACAAAGCTAATATCAAAATTCACCGTGAAACGACGGGTCCTGAGATCGTAGAAGCGATTCGTTCTATTGGCGGCACTCTGGACGCTTTTATAGCAGGTATAGGGACTGGTGGAACTATTTCCGGTGCTGGAGAAGTGCTTAAAAAAGAATTCCCTGATATTAAAATCGTGGCTGTAGAGCCCGCTTCTTCCCCATTGCTAGCAGGCGGCAAGCCAGGACCTCACAAAATTCAAGGGCTGGGTGCCAACTTTATTCCTGAAATTCTAAATCGCGATATCTATGACGAAATTTTTCATGTAGAAAACGATGAAGCTTTCGAGGTAGCGCGTAGAGTGGCCAAGGAAGAGGGCATTTTGTCCGGTATTTCTTCTGGCGCGGCTGTTCACGCGGCCTTGAATCTTGCTAAGCAATTGGGCAAGGGTAAGCGGATTGTTGTCATTATTCCAAGTAATGGCGAACGTTACCTGAGTACACCACTATACAATTTCGAGCTGTAATTATGTCGTAATTGTGTATACTATACGTAAGGAAACCCTCATTTCCCTGTAACCGGGGGATGAGGGTTTCTTTGTAAGGAGAAGAATGCAGACTTTTGGCAAAGTAATGGAAGGGGTAGCGCACACAGATGAAATGGACAGCTAGAGTGACGGAGGCGCAGTGGCAAACCTGGCAGAAGGAGGGCTGGAGTATGCTTCCCTATATTGCTAAGTACCCATTGCCCGGAGGCGGATTACCTTCATCGTGGCGGAGGGCTTGGGAGGATTCGGCGCCATATGCTTTCTTGCTGGAGAGCGCTAAAGGTGGAAGATATACGTATCTGGCCTTGGATCCGGTTGCTATATTGGAAGGCAAGGGAGAACAAGCAGTTTGGACTGATTTGCAAAGCGGGGAGCATGGTGCTATACATGGACAACCTCTGACAGTCATGAACGATTGGATCGCCCCTTACCGTGCGCCACGTGTACCTGGCATGCCTTTTTTCTCTGGGGGATTTGCAGGCTACCTGGGCTACGATGTAGCTCGCTCGTTAGAGCGTTTGCCAACTCAAGCTGCAGACGATACCGATATACCTGATTATGTGTGGATGCGGGTGGATGAGCTATGGATTTATGATCATGAAACATCATGCCTATACTGTGCTGTTCATATGCCTAACCCTGTCCGCTTCGGTGAATTCAGTAGTCAGACTGATTTGGCAAATGAGGTTATGTTGAATGAGACCGCATTGATACTTGGCAAGCATTATGCGGAAGCGGTCCAACGTACAGAACGCATGTTGACTCAGTGGAAGAACATTATACATGCGGGAGAGACTGATCCAGCTTACCCTCTTCGTTGTGCTCGGCTGTCCGAAAAAGGATTAGAGGCTGTTCATCAGGAATCTGAAGGCTGGAAAACGGCATTCAGTCAACAAGATTTTGAACATGCTGTGAAACGTGTGCAGG
This sequence comes from Paenibacillus sp. EKM211P, assembly GCF_011066175.1. Lineage (NCBI taxonomy): Bacteria > Bacillati > Bacillota > Bacilli > Caryophanales > Paenibacillaceae > Paenibacillus > Paenibacillus sp. EKM211P. Next base: position 43,000 of record NZ_JAAMNS010000020.1, on the reverse strand, counting down.
AATACATTGCTCAAGGAGATGTATTTCAGGTGAACTTGTCGATTCGTCAGCAACGTACGCTTGCAGCCCTTCCTGAGAGTATATATGAATGGCTTCGTCTGCTGAATCCTTCCCCTTATATGGGGATGCTGCGCATGCCAGATTTGCGGATCGTCAGTGGCTCACCGGAATTGCTGGTGAAGCTGGAAGATGGACGTGTGAGTGCTCGACCTATTGCAGGTACGAGAAGAAGGGGGCTAACACCGGATGAAGATGCCGCTATGGCTGCAGAGCTTCTATCAAGTGAAAAAGAACGAGCCGAGCATATTATGCTCGTCGATCTGGAGCGTAACGATATCGGACGGATTGCTGAATACGGATCGGTGCATGTTCCTGAATTGCTGACTGTCGAATATTATTCGCACGTTATGCATCTGGTTTCTCAGGTTGAGGGGAAGTTAGCCACGGGTCGTACAGCTATAGACGTAATTGCTGCTACCTTCCCGGGTGGAACCATTACCGGAGCTCCTAAGGTGCGTACGATGGAAATTATTGAAGAGTTAGAGCCCGTCCGTCGGGGTCCTTATACGGGGTCCCTTGGATGGATTGACTATAATGGTAATATGGAATTAAATATTATAATAAGAACATTAGCTGTTCAGGGCAATACTGCCTATTTACAGACAGGTGCGGGTATCGTCATTGATTCAGACCCGTACAGAGAATATCGGGAGTGTCGGAACAAGGCCAGAGCTGTCATGAAGGCGGTACAATGTGGGGAAGAAGAAGCCGCTTTGAGCAGGAGCGGTATCACAGGAGGGTGAGTCTAATGATTTTGGTGATTGATAATTATGATTCATTTACGTACAATCTTGTTCAATATCTGGGTGAACTTGGCGAAGAAGTAACCGTAAAACGGAATGATGAGATTGATGTGAAAGGCATAGAAGAGCTGGCACCAGATCACATTTTGATCTCGCCGGGTCCATGCACGCCGAATGAAGCGGGAATATCGCTGGATGTAATCAGCCATTTTAAAGGCCAGATTCCGATTTTTGGCGTGTGTCTCGGTCACCAGGCCATCGGACAGGCTTTTGGCGGTAAGGTTATCCGGGCTGATCGGCTCATGCATGGCAAAACATCACCGATTCTCCATCACAATACCTCGGTATTTGAAGGCTTGCCCTCTCCGTTTACAGCTACCCGATATCATTCATTGCTGGTAGAGCGCGAGAGCCTGCCTGAATGTCTAGAGATTACTGCTGAAACCGCAGAGGGTGAAATTATGGGTTTGCGGCATAAAGAATTTGCCGTAGAAGGAGTCCAGTTCCATCCCGAATCCATTATTACGGACTACGGGCATCAACTGTTGCGCAATTTCCTAAAACGCAAGGTAGGCGTCTGATTTATGAGATATATCGGAGTCAATGGCGTCCTCACGGAAGCCGCAAAAGCCGTGATTCACGTAAGTGATCACGGCTTTTTATACGGAATGGGCTTGTTTGAGACATTCCGCACCTATAACGGGGTTCCCTTCCTGCTGGATCGGCATCTACGTCGACTGGAGGAAGGCTGCCGAATGCTCGGCATTCCTTTTCAACCGGATAAGGAGCAGCTTACGAAACACATCCAGCATCTGATGGTGGCAAATGGGCTGGATGAAGCCTATATCCGCTACACCGTATCGGCGGGTGAAGAGGCACTGGGCTTGCCATCTGGTGACTACACGCGGCCCAACCATATTTTGTTCGCCAAGCCGCTGCCCTCTACAAATACACAAACCGGGCAATCCTCTGCGCTTCAGTTGCTACGAACCCCCAGAAATACTCCGGAGGGTGAGATTCGATTAAAATCGCTCCATTATATGAATAATATTCTTGCGAAGCGGGAACTTCAGCAGTATGCCGAGGCTGTCCATTATAAGGCTGAAGGAATAATGCTTACGGCCAATGGTTTTCTGGCAGAGGGAATAGTTAGCAATCTGTTTTTTGTGCGGAATAATAGGCTGTATACCCCTGACTTGTCTACAGGAATTCTGCCAGGCATTACACGTGAGTTCATTTTGGAGTTGGCGGACCTGCGGGGCATTCCATGTGAGCAAGGTTTATACCACTGGGATGAGCTGAAACAGGCTGATGAAATTTTTATGACCAACTCTATACAAGAAATACGACCCGTGGATTTATTGTTGGAGCCGGGAGGCGTAGCAAGTCACTTATCGGTGCCCTTGGCGCAGACCGAGTCCATAACAGCTTTGCTGTTGCATGATTATAGGCAGAAAGCAGGGATGAAGTGAATATACCAACTCTTTATGAACGCAGCTATCAAATGGGGGATGCCAAGCTTACACTCGGGCATTCCACCCAGATTATGGGCATACTTAATGTGACCCCGGATTCATTTTCGGATGGAGGATTACATTATAATTCAGAGATTGCTGTTTTACATGCATTGAAGCTAGTGGAGGATGGAGCGAATATCATTGATATTGGTGGGGAATCTACCCGTCCAGGTCATGAACCAGTAGGTGTGGAAGAGGAGCTGGCTCGGGTCATTCCGGTCGTCCAGGCAATCCATCGGATTGCACCGCATATCCCATTGTCTGTGGATACTTACAAAGCCGAAGTAGCCAGACAGGCGCTTGAAGCAGGCGCACACATCATTAATGATGTGTGGGGGTTTAAAGCAGACCCCGATATGGCACGAGTAGCAGCAGAATTCGATTGTCCGGTCATCTTGATGCATAATCGTCACGATCGTAACTATACCGATTTGGTTTCTGATATGCTGTCCGATTTACAAGAAAGTATCCAATTAGCACTGAAAGCAGGGGTCCGTAAGGAGCAGATCATTTTAGACCCAGGCATCGGTTTTGCCAAAGACTATGATGAAAATATTCATGCCATGACTTCTCTTGATACATTAAGTCAGCTGGGATTTCCGCTGTTGTTGGCTACGTCGCGCAAAAAATTTATCCGTACAGCACTGGATTTGCCAGTGGATGATGTAGTGGAGGGAACTGCGGCTACCGTGGCCTTTGGGATTGCCCAAGGGTGTCAGATTGTGCGTGTACACGATGTGGCACAAATCAAGCGCACTGTACGTATGTGTGATGCGATGGTGTACGGGTCTAAAAATCCACTGAGTTATGGTGGGTAAAGCCCGCTTCACTAATCCTTTATGTGGAACTTATATAGATAAAATCAAATAAACAGGGGGACTTACCTAAGATGGATAAAATGAAATTGCATCGCATGGAGTATTACGGATATCACGGCGTTTTTCCCGAGGAACGTAAGCTGGGACAGCGTTACTATATTGACTTGGAACTGGAGCTTGATCTGCGTGAAGCAGGGGAGCAGGACGCTTTGGACAAAACGGTTAATTATGCTGAGGTGCATTATACCGTGAAAGATATCGTAGAAAAGGAATCTTACCAATTGATTGAAGCTTTAGGCGAACGTATTGCATCTTCCCTACTGGACACTTATACTAGTGTCAATGCACTGACTGTCAAAGTGACGAAGCCGCATCCGCCGTTTGATATTCATTTTCAGGGTGTGACGGTTGAGCTTTATCGCGCAAGAAAGTAGGAACGATACATGAATGCACATTCGACCTCTGAGGCATCAGAGGCTTATATTGCTTTAGGGGCTAATTTGGGGGAGCGTGAGCATACCCTGTATGAAGCCATTACCGCACTGGACGAACATCCGGCGATACGAGTGCTGCGCTGCTCCAGTCTGTATGAAACAGAGCCTGTTGGATATCTGGATCAGCCTTCTTTTTTGAATATGACGGTAGCCGTATCGACAACACTTGCTCCAGAGGAGCTTTTGTTTTATATGCTGGACGTGGAGAGTCGTCTGGGAAGGGTAAGACATATTCCTAACGGTCCACGAACCATTGATCTGGACTTGTTGTGGATGGAAGCGGAACAACTGGCTACGACGGATTTGGAGCTTCCTCACCCTCGTATGTTGGAGCGTGCTTTTGTGCTGGTTCCCTTGGCTGACATTGTTCCGAACCAAGATTCGTCCGGTCTGTACAGTATCGTGCATACTGCATTGAATTCTGTGGATGGAAAGGACGGCATACAGCTTTGGAAAACTTGCAGCTGGCGCAACGACTCCGCGCCTTTCGGAAGCTAAAAGGGTTCACCCAGCAGGAGTTGGCAGACCGAACGGGCATATCTTTGACTGTATTAGGTGCTGTAGAGCGAGGTAACCGTGCAGTAGACCCAGACATGCTAAACATCATTGCCCAAACGCTAGAGATTGAAGTCCGGGAATTGACGGAATGAAGATAAGTATACGATATATAAAGAAGGAGTAAAGGAGGGAACGGATATGCTGAAAATCGGCGACATTGAAATGAAAAACCAAGTCGTCCTGGCACCAATGGCAGGCGTGTGCAACCCTGCTTTTCGCTTGATCGCCAAGGAATTCGGTACAGGCTTGGTATGTGCAGAAATGGTTAGTGATAAGGCCATCATTCACGGCAACAAGCGTACACGCGAGATGCTGTTTGTAGATGAGCGCGAGAAGCCGCTTAGCTTGCAAATTTTCGGGGGCGACCGCAAATCTTTGGTGGAAGCAGCGAAAGTCGTAGACCAGGAGACGAATGCAGATATTATTGACATCAATATGGGCTGCCCGGTTCCCAAAGTGACCAAATGTGATGCAGGTGCTCGTTGGCTGCTCGATCCAAACAAGATTTATGAGATGGTATCCGCAGTAGTGGAATCGGTGAGCAAGCCGGTTACCGTGAAAATGCGTATCGGTTGGGATAGCGAGCATATTTACGCTGTAGAGAACGCTCGTGCTGTTGAACGTGCCGGAGGTCAGGCCGTCAGCGTACATGGCCGTACACGTGAGCAATTGTATACGGGGCATGCGAATTGGGATATTATAAAAGAAGTTAAAGAAGCAGTATCCATTCCTGTCATTGGAAATGGTGATGTGTTAACTCCGGAAGATGCCCGCCGAATGTTGGATTTGACCAATTGTGATGGCGTTATGATTGGACGCGGCGCTCTGGGGAATCCATGGATGCTGTACCGTACGATTGAGTATTTGCAGACGGGTAAGCTGTTGCCCGATCCATCACCGGAAGAAAAAATCCGTATTGCCATTCTGCATATGGACCGTCTGGTGGCGCTGAAAGGCGAAGCAGTAGCTGTTCGTGAAATGCGCAAGCATCTGGCTTGGTACCTCAAGGGGATTAAAGGTTCTGCACGTATTAAGGATGTAATTATGGAAGAAACAAAGCGCGACGATATGGTACGTATTTTGAATCAATTTGTATCTCAATTGCACATGGTGGAAAACGAGGGGGCTTCTACAAGCGCTGCTTCTCCTGTTACTGTTGCGCAATAAGGAAGCAGTTCCGGCTTGTGCATGCGATTGACTTTTCCAATTGCTTGCCCTATAATCGTTCAGTATAAAATCTTGATGTATATTACAAATTGTATGCAGCTCTCAAGACAACAGCAGGAAATGTTCTCATTCCCTCAGAGTGGCATATTATGTTTTGAAAGCGTGCATTCCGATGCACTTTTAAACTTTTCCCATGACAGGAGAATCGGTTGAGATGAGCGATAAAGAAGTCATTCTGACACAGGAAGGCCTTAGAAAGCTCGAAGATGAGCTTGAGAACTTAAAGTCTGTCAAACGCCGGGAAGTGGCTGAACGGATTAAGGTAGCCATCGGATACGGAGATATTAGTGAAAACTCCGAATACGAGGATGCGAAGAATGAGCAGGCCTTTATTGAAGGCCGTGTAATTACTTTAGAGAAGATGCTACGTAATGCCCGTATTATCAATAGCGATGAAATTGACACCGATGTTGTGGGAGTAGGGGCAACTGTAACCGTTGAAGACTTGGAATTCGGGGATATTACAGAGTATGCTATCGTAGGTTCTGCCGAATCCGACCCGCTCCAGAACAAGATCTCCAATGAAAGCCCGGTTGGCAAGGCTATTCTCGGTAAGAAAAAAGGAACTGTTGTAGATGTAACCGTTCCAGCAGGTGTTATTCAATATAAAATCGTGGATATCAAGAAATAAAAACACGGACTTTGGAATTTAATGTAAAGGCTTCCTTGTGGAAGCTTTTTTTCTCTACACCCGAGACGGACCCCGGCCCGTCTATTCATATTGAAGGAGCTGATTTAGCACCATGTCGGATGAAACTACTAACCAGGAATTACAGGAAAATCGCGAGGAATTAAGTGAATTATTGCAAATTCGTCGTGCCAAATTGGACGAGCTTCGCTCATTGGGCATTGATCCTTTTGGACGCAAATACATACGCACGGATGAAGCGGGCGTACTACTGAGCAAGTATGACAGCTTGACCAAGGAAGAATTGGAAGAAAAAAATATTGAAGTTAGCATAGCAGGCCGCATTATGGCTAAACGAGTGATGGGGAAAGCCAGCTTTGCTCATATACAGGATCTTAGCGGACGTATTCAAATCTATGTTCGTCAAGACACTGTACCTGAAGCGAATTATAAAGCATTTGGTATTTTGGATCTCGGCGATATTGTTGGTGTTAAGGGCGTGCTCTTTAAAACCAAGACAGGCGAAACGACGATCAAAGTATTGGATATTGAAGTCTTGTCCAAATCCTTGTATCCATTGCCGGAGAAATATCATGGTTTGAAGGATGTTGAATTGCGTTATCGTCAGCGTTACGTAGATCTGATTATGAACCCAGAAGTACAAAAAACGTTCATTATGCGGTCCCGTATTATTCAATCCATGCGTCGTTATCTGGATTCGCTCGGTTATTTGGAAGTTGAAACTCCAACGTTGCATGCCATTGCTGGCGGGGCGGCGGCGAAGCCATTTATTACGCACCATAATGCATTGGACACACAGCTTTATATGCGTATTGCTATTGAACTTCATTTGAAACGACTAATTGTTGGCGGAATGGAGAAAGTATATGAGATCGGGCGTGTATACCGTAACGAAGGTGTATCGACTCGTCATAACCCTGAGTTTACGTTGATTGAGCTGTATGAGGCGTATGCTGATTATAAAGATATCATGCAATTGACGGAAAACATGATTGCACATATTGCGCAGGAAGTACTGGGCACACAGCACATTCAGTATCAAGGTCAGGAAGTCGATCTGACGCCGCAATGGCGCAGAGTTTCCATGGTGGATGCTGTTAAAGAAGTAACAGGCGTAGACTTTAGTGTGCAAATGAGTAATGAAGAAGCTCATCGCCTTGCGAAAGAGCATAAGGTTCCGGTTGAACCGCACATGACATTTGGACATATCCTGAATGCATTCTTTGAGCATTTTGTAGAGGAAACGCTCATTCAGCCGACCTTTATTACTGGACATCCGGTTGAAATCTCGCCATTGGCGAAGAAAAATGAACAGGACCCGCGTTTTACGGATCGCTTCGAGCTGTTCATGGTCGCTCGTGAGCATGCGAATGCGTTCACTGAGCTGAATGATCCAATTGACCAGCGCCAACGTTTTGAATCGCAATTGCTGGAACGTGAGCATGGCAATGATGAAGCTCATCAAATGGATGATGACTTTATCCGCGCCTTGGAATACGGTATGCCGCCAACAGGCGGGCTGGGCATCGGCATCGATCGTTTGGTTATGTTGCTGACAGATGCGCCTTCCATTCGCGATGTGCTGCTTTTCCCGCATATGCGTAACCGTACAGTAGAATAACATCACATTATGAATATAGAGGATCAGCCGGGGTTCCCGTGTCTAGTTCCTCTTTTTCATAAGAACGGATGGAGAGGAATAGTTCTGATGAAACGCAGCGTCAAGCTTAGTCGGTTCGCATCGCCTCCTTTTATATTGGTCATCGGATATGTATTGATTATTGCATTGGGTACTTTGCTGCTGATGCTTCCTATTGCCAATCATGGTGGACATGCTCCGCATTGGATTGATTCGCTTTTTACGTCCGTCTCTGCTGCTTGTGTCACAGGATTGGTCGTCGTTGACGTCGATTCGACCTATACGGTATTTGGAGAAACCGTCATTTTGGTGCTGATGCAGCTAGGTGGGCTAGGGTTTATGACCTTAGCGACCTTGTTTGCGCTATTGATGGGACGACGGCTATCGTTGAAGGATCGGCTGCTGCTTAAGGAAGCGATTAACGCTGATAGCATGGAAGGGATCGTGCGCATTATTCGCAAGGTGCTGATCTTTTCTTTTACCATTGAAGCAATTGCGGCTGTCGTCTTAGCTTTGCGGTGGATGCGAGAGATGCCGGTCGGACAGGCGATATATTATGGGATTTTTCATTCCGTATCCCTCTTTAATAACGGGGGATTCGATCTGTTTGGGACCAGCTTTCAACAATACGCTGGAGATTTTGTTTTCAATATGATTGCATCTGTGCTTGTGATTTCGGGAGGATTGGGTTTCCTTGTACTAAGCGACTTGTTCGATTTTCGTCGTACCCGGAGACTGACTTTACACTCTAAAATGGTGCTAAGCGTGTCGGGAGCGCTCATTGTCATTGGTGCGCTGGTTATATTTATTTTTGAGTTTACCAATGCACGAACCTTGGGCGGACTGAACTGGGAAGGCAAAGTATATGCCGCTGTCTTCCAATCCGTCTCCACGAGATCATCGGGAACAAGCACGGTCGACATCAGCGGGTTAAGGCAGGCCAGTCAATTTTTTATTATGCTGCTGATGATTATCGGTGCTTCTCCAGGCTCTACTGGAGGAGGAATTAAAACAACTACGTTTCTGCTTATGGTAGGTGCGTTAATTGCCGTCATGCGAGGACAGAAGGAGATTGTGTTTTTCCGTCATAGGGTTCCTCAGGATATCATGATGCGGGCGTTGACCATTATTGTAATGGCGCTATTTATATTCTCGATTGTGGTTATACTGCTCTTAATGACCGAGGATGCCCCATTTCTCTCTCTTGCATTTGAGGCGGCTTCTGCCATCGGAACGGTAGGGCTGTCTGTAGGAGTGACGCCAGGATTGTCTGACGCAGGCAAGCTGATTATTTGTGTGACGATGTTTATTGGTCGAATCGGTCCTCTTACGATCGCTTATGCCATTCGCCCACGTTCGACCAAGACGTTGTACCGTCGTCCTGAAGGACATATTGTAATTGGATAGCTTATCTATATAAAAGATGCACCCGTGCTGATGACAGGGGAGCATCTTTTTTTATTGCACATAACATAATCCTTTATTTGTAGCATATTATGAAAAATGCCCAATTTGAGAATAAGAGGAAATGGACTAAATAGCCGCAATTTTATTGTAAAAAAACGGCTATTTGTTTCCTTTTATGTAATTATAGACAAAATACTAGGAATATTATGTATAATATTGTATGATAGTGGGCATGAAGGGGGGGACTTAGGGAAATACCAATTTCAAATTTGAAAGGAATCGTCCATTATGTATTTATTTATTATTAGTGCTGAGGTTTTATTTTGGGTTTTTGTTGTTGCAGGGTTAGTCGCAAGGTATATGTTTGGGTTGAAGAAATTAGGGGGCCTTCTTTTACTCTTTACCCCAATTATTGATATCCTGTTGCTGATTGCGGTGTTCATCACGGTGAGAAGTGGCATGGAGATTACGACTGCTACTGGCCTGGCAGCCTGTTATTTTGGTATTACCGTAGCGTTTGGTCATAGGTTAATTAAGTGGGCCGATGTACGATTCTCTCATTGGTTTGGTAAAGGACCCAAGCCTGAACGCAAGTATGGTGCTGCTCATGCAAAAGAGGAGCGTATAGGTTGGTTGCTTCACCTGTTGGGGTGGGCTATAGGCAACGCTTTGTTGCTCGCCATCATTGTATATGTAGGTGATCCGCAGCGTACGGCGGCACTGGAGGGCATCATGCAAACATGGGCGATCGTTCTGGCAATCGACTTTGTTGTCTCCTTCAGCTATACCTTAGCTCCTAAAAAACATAAACATAAGGCTTAGCCAAGAGGAATAGAGCCGCAAGCTTGAAACGAATCAGGCTGGTCACTCAGGATGTTCAAATCGGGAGAGTCATTGATGGTGAAATGAAGTGGTTACTTTCGATAATGGGATGAGTCTATCGTCGGAATGGAAATATTTATAAGAGTATGATATTTTTATATTAAAATCGCTTTGACAGTCATCTTATCGTTGCCTCACCACTTTTTTCACACGCATGGACTCCTTTCGATTTGAACACAGACCAACAGAAACCACATTCACAATTTTTAAAATATTCTTGCCATCTGCCTAAAACGGCGCCTATATAAGTTTGGCAACTGACGAGATAATATTCCAGGAAAGATTATATATGTCTATATATGTAGACAAACTCAATTAAGTTGTTATTATGTTTAAAAATGTAAAAAGGAAAGGTGGTTTCTGTGGCAGTACTACTGAGTGGAAAGAACATTTTGATTATGGGTGTGGCTAATAACAGGAGTATTGCCTGGGGGACAGCCCAATCTTTAGCTGCGGAAGGAGCAAATCTCATTTTTACTTACGAAAATGAGAGGGTTGCAGAACGGGTGCTAAAGCTCGCTGAAACCATTCCGGGTTCCATTGTCTGTCCTTGCAATGTACAGAGCGATGAAGAATTGGATGCACTGGCGGACTTTCTCAAGGAGAAGGTAGGCGTCTTACACGGATATTTCCACAGTGTTGCGTTTGCTAAGGCTGAGGATTTGGAAGGCTCGTTCGTCGATACTTCTCGCGAGGGATTCGCGGTTGCTCAAGAAATCAGTGCCTATTCTCTGGCTGCTGTATCCCGCCGCGTATACCCGCTGATGACGGAGGGTGGAAGTATCGTCACCATGACGTATATCGGCGCAGAACGAGCCATCAAGAATTACAACATTATGGGTGTAGCAAAGGCCTCACTAGAAGCCAGCATGCGCTATCTGTCGAATGATCTGGGTACTTACGGCATTCGTGTAAATGCGATTTCGGCTGGTCCTATACGTACTTTGGCCGCCTATGGCATTAAAGATTTTAACACAATGCTAAAGCATATTGAAGAAACTACGCCCCTACGCAAGACGGTCGATACGTCTGAAGTCGGAGATACGGCGTTATTCCTATTTTCCCATTTATCGAGAGGCATTACGGGTGAAGTTATCCATGTAGATGCTGGATACCATATTACGGGGATGTAAGGAGGGAACGTTGTGCTTATTACGCATACGGATTGCCGTATTATCTCACCTGAAGGAATTATGAGCAGGAAACGTCTGGAGCGGGATGTGACGATCTTCTCACGGATGTTGGCTCTCAGAGGAATTCCTAAAGACGGTAGAGTGATTCTGAAAGCGGCCAATTCCTATTGGTTTGTTGTTTCTCTGTTTTCCCTGTGTCATCTCGCAGTTTCGGTAACTGTGGTGGACGAGCAGACGGTAATTGATGAGGTGGCCCAAATCTATGATGAGGCGGGTGCCTGTTGCATTCTGACGGATTCCGATTTAGAAGTTCCTCATGCTCTCGTTATTCTGATTCAAGATCTCATTCAAGAAGAAGCAGTACACCCGCATTGGGTGGGAGAGCCAAAGCCCGAAGCCCTCGACTTTAACAAGTGGTGCGAGAGACCGGATGCGCTCATTCTGTATTCTTCAGGTACGACGGGAAAACCCAAGGGAATCGTGAAAGCTGGATCAGCTTTTATGGAGAATATCAGACATTCCATACACGCTATGAACTACATACCGTCTGACCATATGCTCCCCGTAGTGCCTTTCTCTCATTTTTATGGAATTTCACTTATCTTCTCCTGGTGGTTAACCTCATGTTCTCTCATCATCTGCAATCCAAAAAAACTCTGGAGCGTCATTGCAAGTATTACGAAAGACCGGGCGACGGTCGTAGACGCTAACCCCTCTGCTTTTTACACCTTGTTGCGTATGCTAAGCCGAAAACCCGAACAACTGGAATTGATCAAGCAATCCCCAGTCCGCATGTGGTGCGTAGGCGGTTCTCCACTTACTCAAGACCTCGAAGAGAAATTTAACAACATATTTGGACAGCCCCTGCTGAATGGTTATGGCCTTTCTGAACTGGGCAACGTCACGCTGGGGACGCTGGAGTGTCCGAAGGGGTGTGGCAAACCATTACCTGGTGTGGATTTGAAAATACTTGATTCTACTGGCAACCATCAGGTGGACGGTATCGTAGGCGAAGTGTGGATACGAAGTGCCGGATGCATGGAAGGTTATCTGAATCGTCCCGACCTGACACAATCTGTTCTCCAGGATGGCTGGTTTAAGACGGGAGATCTAGGCTATCTGGATGACGGAATGCTGTATGTTATTGGTCGCAGTGGTAAGACAGTCAACCGGATGGGCTACATGGTCTCCCCAGTCTATATCGAAGACCGGATTGGTTCACTAGGTTACCGATCCTGTGTGATTACTTTGGAGGATGAGGCAAAAGGGACCTTGCTTGTTGCATTCATCGAAAGTGAATCCTCACAGGTCTTACCTGTGCTCCGCAAAGAGATGAATCGGGTACTCCCTTCTTATATGTTTCCCGATCTTTTGCTTCCGCTCGACCATTTTCCTTTAAATCGCAATGGAAAAGTAGATCGTCTGGAGATGGAGCGCACTGCTCTAGAGAAAGCTGCTTCTCGCAAAGCATAACAAGATATTTACCAAAATCGCATATAGGAAAGGGAGAATGTGCCATGAGTATAAATCCAGAACTGGCAGAAAACACGCTGTTTTTGAAAAGGCATGAATCTATTCTGAAATGCCTCAATTATTTGATTGAAAATCGGCAAGAAGTGATGGATATTCTCACACAATTTTCATCCTATCGGGCCGCCAATGCAGAAATTGACTCCACGATCCTCACACTTCAAGGTGCATTGCAAGAAGTGCAGACCCATCAGCCAAGCTGGCAACGATCTATGGCTGTATTCATGCCCTCCAACGTCATTTTGTACTCCTATGCATTATACCTCTTGATTCCATCCCTGTACGTTGAAAATATAGACTTTCGTCCTTCTTCTCACGTAAACGAGTATGTCGATATGCTGCATGAAAAGCTGCAAGCAGTACACCAATTACCTATCTATATTCGCAAAGTTAGCCAGAAGGTGTTCATGGAGAATTCCGTGATGCCAGCTGATATTGTGGTGTTCACCGGGAGCTATACCAATGCGGAGAAGATCAAAAAACAGATTCGCAAGGATCAGCTCTACATTTTTTATGGACAAGGGATCAATCCTTTCATCATTGGACCAGATGCCGATCTGGAGCTGGCGGTTACCGATGTGATCCGCATGAGATTGTTCAACTCTGGACAGGACTGCCTGGGACCCGACATCATCCTGGTACATCAAGAGGTGAGCGAGCCATTTAAAAACTTGCTGATTCAACGGATTGACGAACTCGTATTTGGGGCCAACAATGATCCGAACGCGAACTACTCCCCTATATTCTATAAAGACACGCTATATTCGGTTTCTGAATATTTTAATACGAACGATAAGTTTATTATTTACGGCGGCGGCATTGATTTCCGTACGAAAAAAATGGAGCCAACGGTTGTATATAGCGAATTGGATCAGAACTTGGAGATTATTGAGTATTTTTCGCCTGTGTTCAATGTAGTTAGCTACCAAGACGACGAGCAATTGATCAAGCGCATTTCCTCCAGTTATTTCAGCGAACGGGCAATGGGTTGCAGCTTATACGGGTCAGAGCATCTGGCAGACGTTCTACGAAAGAAGCACACATTGACCATTAATCAAACCCTTGAGGATGTGGATCAAGGCAATAAGCCTTTTGGTGGCTATGGCACGATGTCGAACTATATTTTTTACGATTATAAGCTCGTTTCGAAGCCGATCTTGATCTCGGAAATTGTCGCAGAATATTTGTCAGAAAAGAGGAGTTTGGTATGACCGCGAGCATATCCCCCTGGGATGCCATCATTGGCTACTTACAATCGGCTGGGGCCCAGCACCTCTTTGGATTACCAAGTGACGATCTCAATATTGTAGCGTCACTCCCCTCATCCGGTATGGATTTTATTTTGTGCAAAGATCAGCGTAATGCTGTGTTTATGGCTGCAGGCTATGCGCTCACAACTAACCAGATGTCCGTATGTGTTGTGGGAAAAGGTCCTGCGCTCAGCAATACACTTACGGGGCTACTGGAAGCCAAGAACCTGGGTGCCCCGCTCCTGCTTTTGGCGCTCGGTACCGGAGGAGACAAGCTGGGTACCCGATCCTTTCAGGAAGCCGATCAAATCTCACTCGTGAAGCCGCTCGTCAAATGGGCTTATCGTGTTGAGCATGTGGATCGGCTTGTATGGGCGATGGAGCGGGCTGCCTTTTTGGCTATCAATGGAGCACCAGGTCCTGTCTATATAGAATTACCCGAGAACCTGATGGACCAGTCTGTGCCAACAGGGATTCAGTTTGCCCCGCCAGAAAAGCTCTCGTGCTCTCCGTCTGTTCGGGAACTGGATGCGGCATGGAACATCATTGAGAATGCCCGTAGACCACTCGTTCTAGTCGGAGGCGGAATGAAGTCAGGGACAAGCGATGTGATTGAGCGGTTCGCTAACCAACATGGAGCGGCTGTGTTCGCAACTGCCTCGGGACGAGGTGTAGTGAATGAAGACCATGAACTTTTCTGTGGTGTTGCCGGTCTTTATACCGATCTTAGTCTGAGACAAATCTGGCAGGAATCCGATGTGGTCATTACGCTTGGTAGTCGATTGGAAGAAACGGCTACGTTCGAGTGGGATATTTTGCTACAGGATACGCCTTTAATTCAAGTCAATGTAGAGCTGGAGGATTTTGCGCACGAATTCAGAGGCATCAAGGTGCTTGGCGATGGATATGCGGCAGTGGAGCAATGGCTAGAACGGCGCGGACAGGAGCCCGGTGGAGCGTGGCTTGAAACGATCAGAGGATGTAAACAAAAGGCTTTTTCAGAGAGGACTAATTATTTGGAAGGGTTGAAAAAGGCCCCCGGCATCCATGTTCCAGAACTGTTGGACATGATTCAGACGGAGTTTCCTGAAGACCTAGTGCTTCTACAAGAGAACGGATTGCAGGATATGTGGTCCTACTTTTATCCATATTTCCGTTTTACCTCAGGCTCACTTTCCATTGTTCCCAGTGACCAAACGAGTCTTGGATTCGGTGCGGCCGCTGCTCTGGGGGCAAGTGTGGCGACAGAACGCCCGGTAGTAGCGCTTGTAGGTGACGGTGCATTCAATCTATTTTGTTCAGATTTTATGACGGCGGTACAGTATCAAATACCAGTAATTTATCTTGTACTTAATAATGGCGGCTACGGTTGGCTGCAAAACCAGATGAATTATAAGCATATCTCAGGACAAGCCTTCCCATTTGTTTCGGAGGCGGTCAAGACAGGAATCCAAATTCCCCAGTATGAATTTGTCGAAAGTCTGGCAATCCGCAGCAAGGGGGAGGCTCGGGAGCAGCTTCAGCTTGCTTGGCAAAAATACAAGGAGAACAAGCTTGTGGTCGTCGAGGTGTTTGCTGATCTTGCAGATGTGCATGAGAAAATTAGTCATGTATATGGCGACTTTCCTCTCTACGAGCAACAGGCTTCCAAGAATTAATTTCAGCGAAGGACGTGGGTATGGTGAGAAGACGTGTTGTAGTGACAGGACAGGGAGTCGTAACGCCGATCGGGCTTCATCTTACAGATTTCTGGAATTCACTGCTGGAAGGAAAGAGTGGAATCGGACCTGTCACTGTTTTCGATACAGCAAATATACCAACAAAAATTGGTGCACAAGTTACGGGCTTTGACCCGTTGGAGTATATGAGCAAAAAGGAAGCCCAAAAGGTTGCACAGTTCACTCAATTCGCTTTGGCGGCTGCCCGTCAGGCAGTCGAGCAATCGGGGTTAGTCATAGACGAACGAAATGCAGGTCGTGTGGGTGTCATCGTCGGCTCTGGAGCAGGCGGCCTCGATGTCATAGAGGAGAACTACAGAAAATTAACGGAGCTTGGTCCTAAAAGGGTCTCTCCTTATTTTGTTTCCTCGATGATGATTAATTCCGCGCCTGGCGAAATTTCTATTGCCATTGGTGCTAAGGGACCTTCGTTTGCTGTGGTCACTGCTTGTGCCACAGGAAGCAATGCCATCGGTGAAGCATTACGTACGATCCAGTACGGCACAGCTGATGTCGTAGTGGCTGGAGGAGCAGAGGCCAACTTTAGTCAGCTTGATTTGGCTTCTTTTGCGAATATTCACGCTCTTTCCAGACGTAATGAAGAGCCACAGAAAGCCAGTCGCCCGTTTGATACGGATCGCGACGGTTTTGTCATCGGTGGTGGGGCAGGGGTTCTAGTGCTGGAGGAGTTGGAACATGCCTTGAACCGGGGCGCAACCATTTTGGCCGAAGTAGCGGGTTATGGATGCACAACGGACGCATATCATATCACGGCTCCAGATCCCTCGGGCTCCGGCCCGGCAGAAGCGATCAATATAGCGCTGCAAGATGGGGGCTTAACACCGCAGGAGATTGACTATGTCAATGCCCACGGTACGAGTACGCCATTTAATGATCGCATGGAGATTAATGCTATTCAAAAAGTATTCGGAGAGCATGCGCCTCGGTTGGCAATATCGTCTATTAAATCCATGACAGGCCATTTAATGGGCGGTGCTGGGGCAGTCGAATTAATTGCAACGGTACAGAGCATGATCCACAGCAAAGTACCACCGACACTCAATTGTGACAATCCCGAAGCCCCTGAACTGAATTTTGTACCGCATGTATATCAGGAACGTGAAGTCCGTGCGGCGATTAGTAATTCTTTTGGTTTTGGGGGACACAACGTCTGTCTTGCCGTTCGTAAGTGGGAGGGGGTATAAGCCTGTGAGCGAAGAGCTAATCCATATCCAGGATGTGCTTCCGCACAGGTCCCCATTTCTTCTGCTCGATGGCGTGACCGGGTACGAAACGTCGCAATGGGCAAAGGGGTACAAGCTTGTTACCTCAAGCGAATGGTTTATTACAGAAGCTAATCCATACATGCCTCCTATGCTGATCGTGGAGTCGCTTGCACAATTAGCGGCATTCGCTGCGATTGACAAAAGAGGTATTTCATACCTAACCAACCTCAATGGCGTTCGCTTTCATAGCCTTGCGAAGCCTGGGGACCGAATAGATCTCTATTTTGAAGTGGTCAAGCGTCGGCGTGGTTATATTCTCGGAAGTGGCCGGGCTACCGTAGGCGAACGATTGGTGGCTGAGGCGGAAGAAATTGTTTCACTTGATCAATGACGGGGTGGAAGCGCGCGTTAAACTGTCTTTTTGTCCTCCTGACTGCCAAGTGCAGCGGGAGGATATTCACATCACGGAAATAGGAGTGAAATGAGATGAATAACATGCAGTTATTTGATTTAACGAATGCGCAAAAGCGTATATGGTATACCGAATTACTCTATCCAGATACATCCGTGTCACAGCTATCCGGTACAGCCAAGATGAAGGGTCACATCAATATCGCTGCCTTCATGCAGTCCATCAATTTGATTATCAAACAGTATGATGCGTTCCGCATTCGTATTACTTCAGTGGATGGAGTGCCCCAGCAGTATGTCGTTCCTTATGAAGAAAGACAGTTGGAGTGCTTGGATCTTACTCATATCGATAGTATTTCCGAGGTGGAAGCCTTACTTGAGCAGCACAAAAGCAAACCTCTGCCATTGCTGGACTCTGAACTCTTCCAGTTTTTGATTGTGAAGATTAGTGAGGAAGAGTATTGGATTAATATCAAAATGCATCATATTATTTCTGACGGGATCTCTATGGTGGTTTATGGCAATCAACTGACAGCCTTTTATATGGATTTAATTCAAGGAAATGAACCTAAGCTGAGCGATGATTGCTCTTATATTGAATATATTGCAGATGAGAACGCATATGAGCTTTCTGACAGGTACCAAAAGGATAAGGCATACTGGCTGGATAAATTCTCCGATTTGCCTGAACTCACAGGCTGGAAGTCATATAATCCGTTATCGCTAAGTACCCAAGCTGTTCGAGAACATTTTACTGTGCCGGAGACGCTATATAACGAGCTACAGGCATTTTGCCAACAAAATAGGATTTCTCTGTTCCAATTCTTCATGGGTGCGATGTATATCTACATACACAAAGTGACGAATCAGCCGGATGTGGTGATCGGTACCTCGTTCGCTAACCGGGGGAACAAGAAAGAGAAGCAAAAGATCGGTATGTTTGTCAGCACGGCTGCCGCCAGAACATACGTTGACAAGGATGTAGAGGTGTTAAGCTTCCTGCAGGAAGTAGCCAGGGACCAAATGTCAGTCTTGCGGCATCAGAAATATCCATACAATCAGTTAATTCAGGATCTTAGAGAAATGCACGGCAACAAGGATATCCAGCGGCTTTTTGGTGTTTCCATGGAATACCGCCTTATCAACTGGGTTGACTTGGATGACGTGCGCATTTTGACGGATTATGATTTTTGCGGCGATGAAGTGAATGATTTCGTGCTTCATATCGTGGAAATCTTGGATGAAGGCGAGCTTGTACTGGATATCGATTATCGGACAGAGCTGTTCGAACGCAGTGAAGTAACGGACATGGTGTCCCAGCTGCTTACGATCGCCGAGCAGATCATTCATACACCGCAGCTTTCCATTGCAGAAGTAAATCTATTGGGAGAAGCAGAAGAGCAATCCATTCTGGCTCTTTCGGAAGGCGATGTAGTGGATTACCCGCGTGATAAGACCATTCATGGCTTATTCGAGGAACAAGCTGAGCGCACGCCGGACCACGTAGCTGTTCAGATGGGCGAGCAGAGCATTACATACCTAGCTCTAAATGAGCAGGCTAACCAGCTTGCGAGATATTTGCGCACCGAAGGCGTTGGTGCAGATGTACTCGTGGGGATTATGGCGGATCGTTCCCTAGATATGGTCGTCGGCATGTTGGCGGTTTTGAAGGCAGGAGGGGCCTATGTGCCAATTGATCCTGAATATCCTGAAGAACGCATTCGTTACATGCTAGAGGATTCAGGAGTCCGTCTATTGCTCACCCAAAGCCATCTATGGGAGAGTACCACTTTTGACGGAAAGCTTGTGAGTTTGGACGAAGCGGCAACGTATACAGGAGATGCTTCTAATCTGGAGAGCATTTCGGGACCGAGCCATTTGGCCTATGTTATCTACACATCGGGTACAACTGGCAAGCCGAAGGGAACGCTGATCGAGCACAAAAATGTAGTTCGCCTGCTCTTTAACGATAACAATTTATTTGATTTCAGTTCCCATGATACATGGACTCTATTCCATTCGTTCTGCTTCGATTTCTCTGTTTGGGAGATGTATGGGGCGCTTCTTTACGGAGGAAAACTGGTGATTGTCCCATCCCTTACAGCCAAGAGTCCGGCAGCTTTCTTAGAGCTGTTGAAGGACAATCAAGTCACTATTTTGAACCAGACGCCAACATACTTTTATCAGGTTATACAGGAAGAATTAACGCACTCGTCCACAGAACTTAGCCTTAGAAAAATTATTTTTGGCGGAGAGGCCTTGAGCCCATCTCTTCTGAAAAACTGGCGGGCAAAGTATCCTGATGTGCAGCTGATTAATATGTACGGAATTACGGAAACGACGGTTCATGTCACTTACAAGGAAATCACAGAACATGAGATAGAAGCAGGCAAAAGCAATATTGGTAGAACCATTCCAACGCTTAGCGCTTATATTTTTGATGAGCACAGACGCTTGCAGCCTGTCGGGGTTCCGGGAGAGCTATACATTGCGGGGGATGGTCTTGCCCGTGGGTATTTGAACCGGCCAGATTTGACGGCTGAGAAATTTGTAGAACATCCGTATCGAGCGGGAGAACGCCTGTACCGAACTGGGGACCTGGCTCGCTGGTTGCCTGACGGCAATATTGAATATTTGGGCCGGATCGATCATCAGGTCAAAATTCGCGGCTACCGAATTGAGCTGGGCGAGGTCGAAGCCCAAATTCTCAAAGCTCCGGGCGTACGGGAAACGATTGTCCTCGCCCGGGACGACGAACAGGGACAAAAATTGCTGTGCGCCTACTATGTAGCCTCCAGCGATCTTTCGCCAGGGGAATTGCGGTCTCAGCTGGCAACGGAATTACCAGCTTACATGATTCCCTCTTATTTTGTTCGGTTGGAGCAAATGCCGCTTACACCTAATGGCAAGCTGGATCGCCGCGCGTTGCCGGCTCCTGAGGGTAGCGTACAATCCGGCGAGGATTATCTGGCTCCAAGAACTGCAGTGGAAGCACAGCTGGTGCTTATTTGGCAGGATATCCTGGGAGCTGCCCGCGTTGGCGTCCACGATAATTTCTTTGAGATCGGTGGTCACTCTTTGCGGGCAACATTGCTCGTTACGCGGATTCGCAAAGAGCTGGGATGCAGCATTTCGCTGCGTGAAGTATTTCAATCGCCTACGGTTGAATCCCTGGCGCGACTGGTGAAGGAACGCATTCCAACCGTGTACGAGTCCATTCCACAGGCTGAAGAAAGCGAAGCATACCCAGTGTCCTCAGCGCAAAAGCGGTTATACGTGCTGAGACAGATGGATGGGGGAGAGCTCAGCTACAATATGCCAGGTGCCTTCACCGTGGACGGACCGTTGGATCGCGTGCGGCTGGAGTCTGCGTTCAAGGCACTGATCCAGCGCCATGAATCGCTGAGAACCTGCTTTTATATGCAGGATGGAGAGCTTGTTCAGCATGTGCATAAGGATGTTCCGTTCACGTTGGGCTACACAGAGGCTTCAGCGGAGGAGACGGATACGCTCATTCACAGCTTTACCCGTGCCTTTGATCTGAGCCAGGCTCCATTGCTTCGTGTTAGCTTAGTGAAGCTGCAGGAGGAGCGTCATCTGTTGCTGTTTGATATGCACCACATCATTTCAGATGGGGTTTCCATTCAAATACTAGTGGAGGAACTCACGCAATTATATCAAGGAGAACAACTACCAGAACTGCATATTCAATACAAGGATTATGCGGTATGGCAACGGGAACAGTCGGAAAGAGAATGGCAAGACCTTGAAGCGTATTGGCTGCAAACCTTTGAAGGAGAGTTGCCGGTATTGGATTTGCCTACGGACTTCCAGCGCTCTTCGGTTCGGAGCTTCGAGGGCAGCCGTATTGATTTTACATTGGACGAGTCTGGCAATAAGGCGATACAAGAGCTTGCATCCCGTACAGGTACTACACTGTATATGGTATTGCTGGCCGCTTATTCGGTGCTGCTGCACAAATATACAGGGCAGAAGGACATCGTCGTAGGTTCTCCAGTAGCCGGCAGACCACAAGCGGAGCTTGAGGGCATCATTGGTATGTTTGTCAATACACTGGCTTTGCGCAGCTACCCGGCAGGAGAAAAAACCTTTCAGGATTATCTTCTGGAAGTCAAGGAAACAGCGCTCAAGGCGTTCGAGCATCAGGATTACCCTTTTGAGAAATTGGTCGAAAAACTGGGCGTAGGACGTGATGTCAGCCGCAATCCGCTCTTTGACACCCTGTTGGTATTGCAAAATACGGAGCAGGAAGAGCAAGACATGGATGGCGTGCACTTTACTCCTTACCCGATGGACACCGTCACAGCCAAATTTGACCTGTCCCTTAATGTAGAGGAGAAGGGCGCTGAACTAGCCTTTGGCCTCGAATATAGTACAGCTTTGTATCGGCGGGAAACTGTAGAGCGACTTGCAACCCACTTGCTTCGGGTTCTGCATGCAGTCGCGGCCAATCCTCAGTTGCAATTGGCCGAAATTGAAATGATCACACCGGAGGAGAAAGTACAGATCATTGAAGTATTCAACGCGACAGCTACTCCTTATCCAAGGGATAAGACCATTCATGAATTGTTCGCGGAACAAGTCAAGCATACACCGGAGCAGACGGCGTTGGTATTCGGCGATGTCCGGTTAACATACCTTGAGTTGGAAGACAAGGCGAGCCGCTTGGCCCAAACACTGCGTCGTTTGGGGACGCTAAGGGAGCAACCGGTGGCTATTATGGGCGGACGGAGTATCGAGATGGTGGTTGGTATGCTCGCCGTGCTTCAGGCTGGTGGAGCCTATGTGCCAATCGATCCTGATTACCCGGAAGATCGGGTTCGTTATATGCTCGAAGATTCCGATGTCAAGCTACTACTGGTACAAAAGGGCGAGCTTATAAATGTAGACTACGGTATACCGATTGTTGACCTCAGCAGTGAAGAGGCTTATGCGTCTGATCCTGTCCAAGCTGAGGAGACAGTTCAGGGACCACAGGGACTCGCTTATGTGATCTATACCTCGGGTACGACAGGTAGACCGAAGGGCGTTATGGTTGAACATCGGAACGTGGTCCGTCTGGTCAAAGAAACCAATTATGTGGAGCTGAACGAATCCACGCGAATTTTGCAGACAGGAGCCGTGGCCTTCGATGCCTCGACCTTTGAGATATGGGGAGCGTTGCTTAATGGTGGACAGCTTTATTTCGTAGAGAACGACGATATCCTGATTGCCGATCGGCTCAAAGCAGCTATTGCCAAATACGGAATTACGACCATGTGGCTTACTTCACCGCTTTTCAATCAGCTTTCACTGCAGGACGAGTACCTGTTCAGAGGACTGAAAGCATTGCTGGTAGGTGGTGACGTACTGTCCATATCTCATATAAACCGTGTCATTGAGGCTAATCCTGATCTTGTCCCTATCAATGGCTATGGTCCGACAGAGAATACGACCTTCTCCACCACCTACAAGATTCCGGGTCGTGTTGAAGGGGGCGTGCCGATTGGGCGCCCGATTAGTAACTCGACCGCTTATGTAGTCAATGGATCGCTGCAATTACAGCCCATTGGTGCTTGGGGCGAGCTGATTGTCGGTGGTGAAGGTGTAGCGCGCGGATACCTCAATCGTCCTGACCTCACAGCAGAAAAATTTGTCCCTAGTCCTGTTAAGGAAGGGGAACGCTGCTATCGAACTGGTGATTTGGTTCGCTGGCTTCCAGATGGGAACCTGGAATTTAAGGGAAGAATTGATGAGCAGGTCAAAATACGCGGTTACCGTATCGAACTCCCCGAAATCGAGGCTCAATTAGCCAAGGTGGAGTCAGTAGTTGAAGCCGTAGTCGTCGTTCGTGCGGATGAGCTTGGAGAGAAGCAGCTTTGCGCTTATTATGTGGCAGATCGTACGCTCACGGCAGGCGAAGTACGCCTTGCCCTATCGCAGGTACTTCCGGGCTACATGATGCCATCCTACTTTATCCAGATGGATCGAATGCCATTAACGTCGAACGGAAAAGTGGACCGCAGATCTCTGCCAGCTCCGCAAGTAGGTGCGCATACAGGACGGAAGTATACAGCTCCTCGTACACCGGCTGAGGAAGCTTTGGCATCTGTCTGGCAAGGAGTGCTGGGTGCCGAACAGGTGGGGATCCATGACAATTTCTTTGAATTGGGTGGAGACTCTATCAAGGCCATTCAGGTGTCGTCACGGTTACTGCAAGCTGGTTATCGGTTAGAGATGAAGCAACTGTTCAAATCCCCAACCATTGCCGAGCTAGGTGCAGAAATACAAACAGCCGTGCATATGGCTGAGCAGGGAGTTGTGCGTGGAGCGGCTCGCTTGACTCCAGTCCAGCAGTGGTTCTTTGGGCGGAAGCAGACAGAGCCCCATCACTTCAATCAAGCAGTTATGCTGTATCGTGAACAGGGATTTGAGGAAACGGCCTTGCATCAAGTGCTGAGAAAATTGGCAGAGCATCATGATGCCCTTCGCATGGCTTTTCGTCAGACCGAGCAGGGCTACGAGGCTTGGAACCGTGATCTTGGAGAAGGAGAGCTGTATAGCCTGATCACTGCTGATTTACGGAGCGAATCTAATCCGGTTGCAGCCATTACAACGCTGTCGGATGACATCCAGCGCAGCATCAATCTGGCAGAAGGTCCACTGATGAAGTTAGGGCTTTTCCATTGTCAGGATGGAGACCACCTTCTGATCGTGATCCATCATTTAGTGGTGGACGGAGTATCCTGGCGGATTTTGTTCGAGGACTTCGCAGCAGGCTATGAACAGGTGATCCAAGGACAAGCACTGACATTTCCGCAGAAAACGGATTCCTTCCGTGATTGGGGAGACGCTATTGCCCGTTATTCGGAAGGACCAGAAATCGAGGTGCATCGGGCGTATTGGAGCAAGCTTGGGGATCAGCCACTCGAGCAGTTGCCGAAGGATGAGGCTGTGGAAAGCCTTTTATTGCAGGATAGCGAAGTGGTGACAGCACAATGGACGGTAGAAGAAACCGATCAACTGCTGAGAAAAGCCCATCGTGCTTACCAAACGGAGACGAACGATCTGCTATTGACTGCTCTAGGCATGGCGGTATCCAAATGGTCTGGTATTGGTAAGATCGCTGTGAATCTTGAGGGGCACGGTCGTGAGCCGATTATATCGAATATCGATATTACCCGTACTGTTGGCTGGTTTACAAGCCAATACCCAGTCATTTTAGACTTGGGAAATGATCTTGAGTTGTCAGCCTTAATCAAATCAGTGAAAGAAGAGCTGCGCCGTATTCCGAATAAAGGTATCGGATATGGGTTGCTCAAAACGATGGCGAGTCAGGAGGACGCAGACAGTTTCAGCTTGCAGCCTGAGATTTCTTTTAACTATCTGGGGCAGTTTGATCAGGATTTGCAAGGAAGCTCGTTGCAGGTTTCTCCTTATCCGACCGGAAGCGCGCAAAGCCTGTTGGGAGAGCCAGCCTATACGCTAGATATTAATGGCATGGTGACAGACGGAGCCTTGACTCTGACGATGAGTTATAACGGAAAACAGTATAAGTCATCTACAATGAAACAGCTCGCTGGATATATTGAAGAAAGCCTACGGCAGCTTCTTCAGCATTGTGTAACCCAGGAAAGAACTGTATTGACACCAAGCGATGTGCTTGCCAAGGGGCTGAGCATTGCTGATCTGGAGGAGCTTTCTAAGCAGACCAGCCACATAGGCGATATTGAGAATGTATACAGCCTGACGCCGATGCAGAAGGGCATGCTGTTTCATGATATGTTCGAGCCGCATACAGGTGCTTATTTTGAGCAGGCCGCCTTTGACTTTAAGGGTAGTTTTGATCCGACCGCTTTCGGACACAGTCTGGATGCAGTGGTGGAGCGTCATGCCATTCTGCGCACGAACTTCTACAGTGGTTGGGGCAGTGAGCCTTTACAAGTCGTATTTCGGCACAGAGGCGCCAAACTGGTGTATGAAGACCTGCGTGAGATGAATGCACCGCAGCGTGAAGCTTATCTAAAGACATTTGCCGCTGAGGACAAAGCACAGGGCTTCAACCTGGCTGAAGATGAGCTTCTCCGTGTATCGATTTTGCAAACAGATGAAGAGAGCTTCCGTCTCTTGTGGAGCTTCCACCACATCGTCATGGATGGATGGTGTGTTCCATTAATTACACAGGAGGTGTTTGAACACTATTTTGCCCTCCTGGAAGGAAGAGAGCCTCAGCTGGCAGAGGTCCAGCCGTATAGCCGATATATTGAATGGCTGGAACAGCAGGATGAAGCAGCTGCGGCCGACTATTGGAGCCGATATCTGGCCGGTTATGAGCAACAGACGCTTTTACCTCAAGTCGGTGGAGCAGTCAAAGGAGAAGGCTATGTAGCAGAAAAGCTGAACTATCCTGTCAGCAGGGAATTGACTGAACGTCTGGAAAAGGTGGCCAGAGATGCTCATGTCACGATGAATATATTGCTGCAGTCCATCTGGGGCGTTGCGCTTCAACGCTATAACGGTAGTCGGGATGTTGTATACGGAAGTGTAGTGTCAGGCAGACCGGCTGAAATTCCGGGAATTGACCGGATGATCGGTTTGTTCATTAATACAATTCCAGTTCGTGTGAAGACGGAAGAACATCTCCCCTTCACAGTCCTGATGAAGCAACAGCAGGAGCAATATATGGCTTCTCATATGTATGACACCTACCCGTTGTTTGAAATTCAGGCTCAGACGGACCAAAAGCAGGATCTAATCTCACATATTATGGTATTTGAGAATTATCCTGTGGAAGAGGAAGTAGAGCGTCTAGGAGATGGCGAGGCTGCCTTTGAGATTGAGGAAGCGGAGCTTCTTGAACAAACGAATTACGATTTTAACTTAATTGTTCTACCGGGCAAAGAGATGAGATTGTTGTTCCAATACAATGCGCTCGTCTATGATCCAGCCACGATTGAACAAATCAAGGGTCACTTGTTTCACCTCATGGAACAAATTGTGGAGAATCCTGCAATTTCCGTGGATGCTCTGGAATTGGTTACGCCGCAGGAGAGAGAACAGATTCTGAGCGTATGGGGAGAAACGGAAGCCAGCTCCAAACACCGTACCACGTTTCACGGGCTGTTGGAGGAACAGGCGGCTCGAACGCCGGACGCGACTGCCATTCTGTTTGAGAACGAGATGCTGACCTATGCCGAGCTGAACGCAAAAGCCAATGGATTGGCGAGAAGACTGCGTGCTGAGGGAATCAAGACGGGAGACCTGGTGGGGCTGCTTGTTGAACGGTCAACGGATATGATCGTTGGGATGTACGGCATTATGAAAGCCGGGGGCGCCTACGTTCCAATGGATCCAGAGTATCCGAAAGAGCGAATCAACTACATGCTCGAAGATTCGGGGACGAAGATGATCCTTGCCCAAGCGCATCTTTTGGAGCATATAGACTGGATGGGAAATGTCCTGTTGCTGGAAGAACCGTCGACCTATGATGCCGATGAATCGAATTTGAAGGATACGGCCAACTCTGATGACCTGGCTTACGTGATCTATACTTCGGGCACGACGGGTCAGCCTAAGGGCGTGTTAGTAGAGCACCGCGGACTACGAAATCTGTCGGACGTATATCGGGGACTCTTCGAAGTTACACCGCAGGATCGGATCGTTCAGTTTGCAAGTCTGTCGTTCGATGCATCGGTTTCCGAGATTATAACGGCACTGAGCCACGGGGCTACTCTATGCATTCCTTCTACGCAAGATATTTTAGATCATGCCCTGTTCGAGCAGTTCATGAACAGCAAGGCAATTACGATAGCGACTCTGCCACCAGCTTACATTATTCACCTTGAGCCGGAGCGCCTGCCAGCACTGCGATGCCTGCTAACCGCCGGATCGGCCACATCGGTCGAGTTGATCGAAAAATGGAGGAAGCACGTACAGTACTTCAATGGCTATGGCCCAACAGAGGATTCTGTATGCACCACAATGTGGACTGTCCCGGACAGTGAAGAAACGATGGAACGGGTGTCCATTGGACAACCCATTGCTAACCATCGTGTGTATATCTTGGATGACCATTTCAGAGTGCTGCCTGTCGGCGTAGCTGGAGAGCTATGCATTTCAGGTATCGGGTTAGCCCGGGGCTATCATAACCAGCCTGCGTTAATGGATGAGAAGTTCGTGGACAATCCGTTTACTCCAGGAGAGCGTATGTATCGGACGGGTGATTTGGTTCGTTGGTTACCAGATGGAACTATCGAGTACTTAGGTCGGATAGATCACCAAGTCAAAATTCGTGGCTATCGGATCGAGCTGGGCGAGGTCGAAGCACACATGCTCAGAGTGCCGTTCGTTCAGGAAGTCGTGGCCTTGGCTGTGGAAAGTGAGGATGGCTACAAAGATCTAGTCGCTTACTTTGTAGCTGCTCAGAAGCTTGAGGTATCGGAGCTCCGGGCAGTTCTGTCGGAGATGTTACCTGGATATATGATCCCTTCCCGCTTCGTACAACTGGAGGACATGCCTCTGACGTCGAACGGAAAAATAGATCGAAAAGCGCTGCAGGGTGAGCAAGGATGGGCAGTTGCTTCATCTGAGGCTCCACAGACACCTGTAGAAATTCAATTAGCCGAAATCTGGCAAGAGGTGCTGGGTGTAGAGAGCGCGGGAGTAAAGGATAATTTCTTCCATTTTGGAGGCCATTCACTGCGTGCAGCTCTGCTAGTCTCGCGAATTCGTAAGGAGATGAACCGTGAGATTAGCCTAAGAGAAGTGTTCGAGTCGCCTACCATTGAAGGCTTGGCTCGTGCCATTGAGGGCTATACACCGCTGAATTTTGAAGAAATTCCTACAGCGGGAGCGCGAGAGCACTACCCATTGTCCTCAGCCCAAAAACGGCTGTTTATCCTTAGCCAGCTGGAAGGCGGAGAGCTGAGCTACAATATGCCAGGTATCCTTACGGTTGAGGGAGCCCTGAATCGGGAACGACTGGAGCAGGCATTCCGTCGTCTGATTCATCGTCATGGTTCACTGCGCACCCGTTTTGTGACTGTTAACGGTGAACCTGTACAGCAGATCCTACCGGATGTTCCGTTTACAGTGGAATATGCGGAGTTGAGCGAGACAGAGGCAGAAGCTGCCCTTCAGCAGTTTGTTCATCCTTTTGACCTTGGCGAAGCACCATTGCTGCGGGTAGGTCTCATTCGAATTGCACACGAGCGCCATTTACTGTTGTTCGATATGCATCATATTGTCTCGGATGGGGTTTCTATGAATATTCTCATAGAAGAGTTCCTTCACTTCTACCAAGAAGAGGACGTATTGCCTGCGTTGCAGATCCAGTACACAGACTATGCGGTATGGCAGCAAGAGCAGCTCGGAAGCGAGCGTCTCAAAGCCCAGGAAGCTTACTGGCTGGATGCATTCCGCGGAAGCTTGCCAGTGCTGGATTTGCCAGTAGATGAAGTTCGTCCTGCGGTACGAAGCTTTGCGGGAGATCGGATTGACTTCCAGATTGATGCTTCTCTGAGCGCTTCACTCCAGGAGCTGGCTACCCGAACAGGTTCTACGCTGTTCATGGTGCTGCTGGCAGCCTATACGACGCTCTTGCACAAGTACACGGGGCAGGAAGATGTCATTGTCGGTTCACCAGTGGCGGGAAGATCCCATGCCACACTCGAAGGACTCATCGGTATGTTCGTAGGCACAGTGGCACTGCGTACTTATCCAGAGGGCGAAAAGTCCTTCGAGGCTTACTTGAAGGAAGTGAAGGAAACAGCACTGCGGGCCTATGAAAACCAGGATTATCCGTTCGAGGAGCTGGTAGAGAAGCTGGAGCTTCAGCGTGACCTGAGTCGTAACCCACTATTTGATACTATGTTTGTTCTGCAAAATATCGAGCAGGGAGAACAAGAAATAGAGGGATTGCGTTTCACTCCTTACGATCAGGCCCATCCTGCTGCCAAGTTCGACCTCACGCTGACAGTGAGTGAAGCGGATGGGGCATTGAACTGCACGTTGGAATACGCGACTGCAATCTACAAGCGGGAGACCGCTGAGCGGATGGCAGGCCACTTTGTACAGCTTATTCAGGAAGCTATCGCCAATCCGGGATTGTCGTTGTCATCCCTTGATATCGTGACACCGCAGGAAAAGTCGATGCTGATGAAAGATGCAGACGAAGCCAAAGCAGATTATCCTCGTGACCAAACGATTCATGCACTGTTCGAGGAACAGGCTGTCCGTAATCCGGATGCAGTAGCGGTCGTATGTGAAGAGGCAACCTTGTCCTATAGCGAGCTGAATGAGCGAGCCAATGGACTTGCCAGAACGCTCCGCGAGCGTGGTCTGCAACCAGACGGTTTGGTTGGAATCATGGCGGATCGTTCCCTTGAAATGGTCGTCGGGATTTTGGCCATCTTGAAGGCAGGCGGGGCTTATGTCCCTGTCGACCCTGAATATCCAGAGGACCGCATTCGCTTTATGCTTGAGGATTCGGGAGCTAAGCTGCTGCTGACACAAGCGCATCTGGAGACACGTATCTCCTTCACCGGGGACATCGTTAATCTGGACGAGGCGGCTTCCTACAAGGGAGATGTCTCAAATCTGGAGCCTACGGCTGGACCGAATCATCTTGCCTACGTTATCTACACATCGGGTACGACAGGCAAGCCAAAGGGAACGCTGATCGAGCACAAAAATGTAGTCCGCTTGCTCTTTAATGATAAAAATATGTTTGATTTCGGTCCTCAGGATACGTGGACGCTGTTCCATTCATTCTGTTTCGACTTCTCCGTATGGGAGATGTACGGGGCATTGCTGAACGGAGGTCGTCTGGTCATCGTTCCATCGCTTACTGCGAAGAGCCCAGAGCGTTTCTTGCAGTTGCTTAAGGACCAGAAGGTTACCGTGTTGAACCAGACGCCAACATACTTCTATCAGTTACTACAAGAAGAACTTAGTCATCGCGCGGCAGAATTGAGTCTTCGCATGATTATCTTCGGCGGGGAGGCATTAAGCCCGGCCTTGCTCAAGGACTGGAGAGCGAAATATCCGCAAGTGCAGCTCATCAACATGTATGGCATCACGGAAACGACCGTGCATGTAACGTATAAGGAAATTACGGAACTGGAAATTGAACAGGGCCGCAGCAATATCGGTATCCCGATTCCGACACTACGTGCGTACATTCTGGATGAACAACGCCGTCCACAACCGATTGGCATTCCGGGTGAACTCTATGTGGCGGGCGAAGGCCTGGCGCGTGGCTACCTGAACCGACCGGAATTGACGGCAGAGAAGTTTGTAGCTCATCCGTTTGAAGCGGGCGAGCGCATGTACCGCTCAGGTGACTTGGCACGCTGGTTGCCGGATGGCAGCATGGAGTATTTGGGACGGATTGACCATCAGGTTAAAATCCGAGGTTACCGTATCGAACTAGGAGAAGTGGAGGCGAAGTTGCTCCATGCTCCGTCTGTGAGGGAGGCCGTTGTGCTTGCCCGGGAGGATGGAAGTGGACAAAAAGTACTGGTGGGCTATTTCACTGCCGATCAGATGCTGACAGTAGGCGAATTGAGAAAAGCCTTGGCTGCTGAGCTGCCGGCTTATATGATTCCGTCTTACTTCATGCAATTGGAACAGATGCCGTTGACACCAAATGGTAAGCTGGATCGCAAAGCACTTCCAGCTCCTGAGACCAATGTGCAGACTGGAGCGGTTTATGAAGCGCCGAGGAACGCAGCTGAGGAAGCTTTGGCTTCTGTATGGCAAGGTGTGTTAGGAGCACAGCAGGTCGGCATCCATGATCACTTCTTCGATCTGGGTGGTGACTCCATCAAGGCGATTCAGGTGTCCTCTAGATTGTTCCAATTAGGATATAAATTAGAGATGAAGGATCTCTTCAAATATCCGACAATTGCTGAGCTAAGCCCGTATCTTCAAGTAGCCGGACGCACAGCAGAGCAGGGTGAAATCAAAGGTGCAGCGGAGTTAATGCCAATTCAGCGCTGGTTCTTTGAACGTCACACAGCGGAGCCACATCATTACAATCATGCTGTCATGCTCCATCGGAAAGACGGCTTTGATGAGGCTGCACTCCGGTTGACAATGGACCAAGTTGCGATTCATCATGACGCGCTACGTATGGTTTTCCGTTCTACAGAAGCTGGATATGCAGCTTGGAATCGGGGAATTGACGAAGGCGAACTCTACACATTGGACATCGTCGATATGAGACAGGTAGAAGACCAGGCAGCTGCTGTTCAAGCGCAGGCCGATGCCATCCAGGCAAGCTTCCACTTGGAAGACGGCCCTCTGTTCAAGCTAGGCTTGTTCCATTGTAATGATGGCGATCATTTGTTGATTGTCATTCATCACCTCTTGGTTGACGGCGTATCCTGGCGCATCCTGTTTGAAGACATTGCAACAGGATACGAGCAGGCATTGAATGGAAAAGCGATTGTTCTTCCGCAAAAGACCGATTCGTA
The DNA here is from genome assembly GCF_011066175.1 of Paenibacillus sp. EKM211P. Lineage (NCBI taxonomy): Bacteria > Bacillati > Bacillota > Bacilli > Caryophanales > Paenibacillaceae > Paenibacillus > Paenibacillus sp. EKM211P. The sequence continues at coordinate 11,261 of NZ_JAAMNS010000020.1, read as the reverse complement.
TCTTGTATGGTCCGAGCAAGCGGCGAAGTATGCAGCAGGCCCTGCCCTGGACGAGGAACGTTCATACTGGCAGCAGATTGAGGAGACGATGCTGGCTCCACTGCCAAAGGATGAGGATCAGGAACCGGGCACCATTCGGGATACCGAGTCGGTTACGGTAACGTGGTCTGCTGAAGAAACGGACCTGCTGTTGCGACAAGCAAACCGGGCTTATCATACGGAGACGAATGATTTGCTCTTGACTGCGCTGGGAGCAGCTATTCAGCGCTGGACAGGCATGGAACAGATTTTGGTTAACCTTGAAGGGCATGGCCGGGAAATGATCGTACCAGATCTGGATATTACCCGTACCGTGGGCTGGTTCACCACCCAATACCCTGTTCTGCTGAACGTGCAAGGTGGGCAGGAAGTATCTGCCCAAATCAAGCGCATCAAGGAGAATTTGCGAGAGGTTCCGCACAAAGGCATCGGCTACGGTTTGCTGAAGTATATGGCACCGGAAAAAGGTACTCGATTCAGCGTAGAACCGGAAGTTTCCTTCAACTACCTTGGACAGTTTGATCAGGATTTGGAAGGCAATGCTCTTAGCCTGTCTACACATTCAGTCGGTAAGGCGCTCAGTGATCACACACCACAGCAATATGCTCTGGATGTGAATGGCATGATTGCCGAAGGCCAGCTATCACTGACGATTACGTACAGCAACAGGCAGTACCGTAAGGAGACGGTAAGTCATTTTGCTGAATTATTACAGTCAAGTCTTAGCGAGGTCATCCAGCATTGTGTGACTCAGGAGCGTTCGCAGCTTACGCCGAGTGATGTTCTGTTCCAAGGACTGACCCTGGAGCAGCTTGATCGACTCACAGCCCAAACGGCCCATATTGGAGAGATTGAGGATGTGTACAAGCTAACGGCAATGCAGAAGGGCATGCTCTTCCACAGCTTGCTGGAGCCGGACTCCTCTTCATACTTTGAGCAGGCAACGTTTGAGCTACGTGGCAGCTTCGATGTAGATATCTTCTTCGAGAGCTTCCAGGCTTTGGCGCAACGACATGCCATATTGCGTACCGGCTTTTACAACAATATCGCTGATGTACCGCTGCAAGTTGTCTTTAAGCAACGGCCAATCCCTCTGAACTACGTAGATTTGCGTGCCGGTACGTTGCAGGAGCAAGAAGCCCAAATTCAGGCTTATACTACTGAAGATATGGCTAAGGGATTCAGCTTGTCAGAAGATCCGCTGATGCGAGTGACTGTTTTGCAAAAGGAACAAAGCTGCCTTGTATTGTGGAGCTTCCATCATATTGTCATGGATGGCTGGTGCATCCCGATTATTACACAGGAGCTGTTCGATTATTATTCTGCCCTGCGTCAGCAAGTACAGCCTGTACTACCACCGGCTCAGCCCTACAGCCGTTATATAGAATGGCTTGATGCACAGGACGATCAAGAGTCTTCAACATATTGGAGCCAATATCTCGAAGACTATGACGGTAATACTGTATTGCCGGAAGCTAAAACGAAATCTCAAGCTAAAGTAGAGGGTTACGTTCTGAATGAGCATGTTCTCCATTTGGGCGCGTCCTTGACCCATAAAATGGATGTTGTCGCGAAGCGCAATCATGTGACCGTCAACACACTCATGCAGACAGCCTGGGGCCTGATTCTCCAACATTACAATGCCAGCTCCGATGTTGTTTTCGGTGGCGTTGTATCAGGTAGACCTGCTGAGATCGCGGGGATCGAGAATATGGTGGGTCTGTTTATTAATACAGTACCTATCCGCGTACAGACATCCAAAGACGAGGCCTTTGTCGATGTGATGAAACGTACACAAGCACATTCGTTGGCTGGTCGTGCCTACGACACCTATCCGCTGTATGAGATTCAGGGGAAAACAAGCCAAAAGCAAGACCTGATTTCTCATATTATGATCTTTGAAAATTATCCGCTCGACGAACAGGTAGAACAGTCGGGTAATCACACAGAGGACAATCTCGAAGTCGCCAACTTCGCCATGTTTGAGCAAACCAACTATGACTTTAACCTCGTTGTCATTCCAGGCGAGGACATTAAGGTCTGCATTCGCTACAACGCTTCGGTCTACGAGCAAGAAAGCATTGCGCGAATCGGAGGACATTTGTTGCAAATGCTCGATCAGGTAGCTACTCGTCCGCAAGCGACGATACAGGAGCTGGAGATTGTAACACCGGAGGAACGGACGAAGCTGCTTGACTGGGGTGGCAAGGCTCATGCCTATCCAAGTGATCAGGGTCTGCATACCTTGTTTGAGGAACAGGTTGTCCGTACGCCAGATAATATCGCAGCAGTAAGCGGCGATATCCAGATCACGTATCGGGAGTTGAACGAGCGGGCGAACAGACTGGCTTCGACCTTGATAGACCAGGGACTGCGGAGTGAACAAGTAGTGGGTCTGTTGGCGGATCGGTCAGTGGAACTGCTGGTTGCCATCATGGGTGTACTCAAAGCGGGCGGAGCCTATGTACCTATTGATCCTGAATATCCGCAGGAGCGGATTCAGTATATTCTGAAGGACTCCGGCGCTGAGATTCTGCTCACACAGAGCCACCTGACGAAGCTGGCCTCCTTTGAGGGAATGGTTATGGAATTGGATTCTCCGCACATCTACGGAACCGGAGTGGATAATCCTAATATTCCTGTAAGAGGAAACGACCTAGTGTATTTAATCTATACCTCAGGTACAACAGGGAATCCGAAGGGAACCATGATTAACCATAAAGGGATCGTGAACTACATCTGGTGGGCCAATAAGGTCTATTGTGCAGGGCAACCAACGGACTTCCCGCTGTACTCATCCATTTCGTTTGACTTGACGATGACATCAATGTTTACTCCGTTAATAAACGGAGGAATAGTACGGATTTATGATGGTATAGATAAGGCAGAGGTCGTTCAGCATATTTTGCGCGAAAATGCGGTCGATATTCTCAAGCTGACGCCGACGCATCTCAGTCTCATAAAAGACATGACCATTCCAGCGGAGAGTCGTATTCAGCAGCTTATTGTGGGTGGAGAGAATCTGACCACTCATTTGTCCAAAACGATTACCGATCTCTTTGGCGGCAACATCAAAATTTACAATGAATACGGCCCAACCGAAACCGTCGTTGGCTGCATGATTCACCTGTACGATCCTGCGAAGGATACACGGGAATCTGTACCGATTGGATTGCCGTCCGACAACATATACATTCATATCCTGGATGAACAGCTTCGTCTTGTACCGTTAGGTGTGGAGGGCGAAATGTACATCGCCGGGGACGGAGTAGCCCGTGGATACCTGAATCGTCCAGATCTTACCGCAGAAAAATTCATTAGGGATCCGTTCGCTGCGGAAGGAAATATGTATCGGACCGGAGATTTGGCTCGTCGCCTTCCTAATGGAGACATTGAGTACATTGGGCGTATTGACCATCAAGTTAAAATACGGGGCTATCGTATTGAGCTCGGTGAGATTGAGGCCAAGTTGCTGGATATGCCACTTGTGGAGGAAGCTCTCGTTGTTGCGTGGGCAGACGCCAATGGACAGAAGTCTCTATGTGCTTACTTTGTAGCTGATCGGGAAATGTCTGTCAGCGAGCTGAGAAATGAACTGTCTGCCGAACTGCCTGCATATATGATTCCGTCTTACTTTGTCCAAATGGACGTAATGCCTTTGACACCAAATGGCAAGCTGGATCGTAAGGCACTGCCTGAACCAAACTTGGGTGTGAAAGCAGGAGCCGCCTTTGCTGCTCCGCGGACGGATGTGGAGAATATTTTGGCTTCGATTTGGCAAGGTGTGCTCGGCGTACCGCTTGTTGGCATACATGATAATTTCTTTGAACTTGGAGGCGACTCGATCAAATCGATTCAGGTTTCATCAAGACTTCTCCACGCAGGCTACAAACTGGAAATGAAGAATTTATTCAGCTATCCAACAATTGCGGAACTGGCTCAGCGTGTTAGCGCAGTCAGCCGAATTGCAGATCAGGGCGAGGTACACGGAACGGTAAAACTGGGACCTGCCCAGCGCAGATTTTTCGAAGAGCAGTCAAAGGATCTACATCACTTTAATCAGTCGGTCATGCTGTACCGACGCGAAGGCTTTAATACCGATGCGCTCGCCAAGGTTATTCAAAAAATTGCAGAACACCATGATGCGCTGCGACTGGTATTCCGCCAAGGAGAGCACGGAGTAGAAGCGTGGAACCGCAGTTTGGGCGAAGGTGAGCTGTATAGCCTCCAAATCCACGATTTGCAGGATGAAAAAGACCCGGCTTTGGCAATAGAAGCTGGTGCAGAAGCCATTCAGCGCAGCATCTCTCTGGAGGATGGACCGCTCTTTAGACTAGGTTTGTTCCGTTGTGCGGAAGGCGAACATTTGTTGATCGTTATTCATCATTTAGCTGTGGATGGCGTATCCTGGCGTATTCTCTTTGAGGACTTGCAGGAAGGCTACGAACAAGCAGCACGTGGAGAAGCGGTCAAGCTCCCACAAAAGACGGATTCGTACCGGGCATGGGTTGATGGGATCACGCAATATGCCAACAGCCCGGCGGCTGAACAAGAACGCAGCTTTTGGGCAGAGGTGGAAGGAAAGGGATTTGCCCTTCTTCCAAAAGACAAGGTAGACGGCGCTCTTCTCATAAAAGACACCGAGGCTGTTACGGTAACATGGTCGCCAGAAGAGACAGAGCAGTTCCTGAAAGAGGCGAATCGCGCTTACAATACGGAAGTTAACGATCTGCTCTTGACGGCCCTAGGTATGGCTGTTCACGAGTGGACAGGGATCGAACGTGTAGGCATCGTGCTGGAAGGACATGGACGGGAGCCTGTTGTACCGGAATTAGATATCACTCGCACAATAGGCTGGTTTACAAGTCAGTATCCTGTCGCCCTTGAGATGGGAGGCGAAATGGAGATCGGCGCCAGAATCAAGCGTATTAAGGAAGGCCTGCGTCGTATCCCGAACAAAGGTGTAGGATATGGTATTTTGAAATATTTGAGTGACGTATCCACTGGCTCCTCCTTCTCGGCAGAACCGGAGATTACCTTCAACTACCTGGGGCAGTTTGACCAGGATCTTGCAGAAGGAACGATGGAGGTGTCCCCTTACTCGGCAGGGTCTGAGGTCAGTGAGGAGATGGTGCAGCATCAGGCCTTGAATATTAATGGACTGATTACCGAAGGACAGCTTCAGCTTTCGGTCAGCTATAACCATCAACAATTCCATGTGGATTCGGTAGAAAAGTTTGCCGGTATCTTGAAGGAACGTCTCAGTGAAGTCATTGGACACTGTGCAGGCAAGGATAGAACCGAGCTTACACCAAGCGATGTACTCCTCAACGATATCAGCTTGGAGGAAATCGAGGAGCTGGAAGAGCAGACACGGCACATCGGTAGCATTGAAAATGTGTATAAACTGACACCGATGCAAAAGGGAATGCTGTTCCACAGCTTGCTGGAGCCTCATTCAGAGGTCTACTTTGAGCAGGCCACATTTGAAATTCAGGGAGTATTCTATCCTGAGGATTTCAAACGCAGCTTACAGCATCTGATGAAACGGCATGCCATACTGAGAACGAATTTCCATGCTGGATGGGGCGACTTCCCTATACAGATTGTGTTCAAAGAAAGAGCATGCGATTTCGTATACGAGGAATTGCATGAGCTGGAACCGGGCGAAATGGAAACGCGTCTTGCAGCTTATATGGACCAGGACAAAGCGAGAGGTTTTGATCTGACGAATGAAGCCTTGCTGCGTGTTGCTATTCTACGTACTGCAAAAGAGCATTACCATCTGTTGTGGAGCTCTCATCACATCATTTTGGATGGCTGGTGTATGCCTCTTGTGCTCCAGGAAGTGTTTGAAACGTACGGAGCTCTGCGTGAGCAAAGGGAGCCTGAACTTCCTGTAGCAGCATCGTACAGCCAGTACATTCAATGGTTAGAGAAACAAGGCGAGGAAGAGGCATCCTCCTACTGGAGAGGGTATCTGGAAGGCTACGAGCAGCAGACGAAGCTGCCACAGGCCATCACACAGCCATCGGCAAAAGCAGAAGCCTACGTGTCGGAGAAGCTGGTATTCACGTTGGATGCGGATTTGACTGAGCGCTTGGAACAAGTGGCCAAACAGCATCAAGTGACGATGAACACGCTGATGCAAGCTGCTTGGGGAATCGTATTGCAACGCTACAATAGAAGTCAGGATGTCGTCTTCGGAAGTGTGGTTTCGGGGAGACCTGCCGAGATTCCAGGCATCGAAAGCATGATCGGTCTCTTCATTAATACAGTTCCAGTTCGAGTTCAGGCCGAAGGAAGCGAAACGTTCTCTCATGTGTTGAAGAGACAGCAGGAATTATATTTGGCTGGGCATGCTTATGATTCCTATCCGCTCTATGAGATTCAGGCACAGAGCGAACAAAAGCAAGATTTGATTTCCCATATCATGGTATTTGAGAATTACCCGGTAGAAGAGCATCTGGAAGAGAAAATTGCCAATGATGAGGCTGAATACAAAATTACGGATGTTCAGATGTTTGAACAGACAAATTATGATTTTAACCTCATTGTGCTGCCGGGACGTAGTCTGGAGTTCTTGTATCGTTATAATGCCCGTGTCTATGACCGGGAGAGCGTGGAACGGATTCAAGGGCACTTGACGAAAATTCTGACAAGCGTATCTGTACAACCTGCTATCCGTATTGATGAGCTGGAGCTGATAACGCCAGAAGAGAAATCACAAATTATAGAGGTATGGGGAGACACAGCAGCTCCTTATCCGCGTGAGAAGACCCTTCACGGCATATTTGAGGAAAAAGCTGCACTCACACCGGATCATACAGCACTTATTTTCGGCGAAACGGAGCTTACCTACGGAGAACTTCATCAGCAGGCCAACCGCCTCGCACGTACGCTGCGTGCGCAAGGGGTCAGACCAGATCAGCCAGTCGGCATCATGGTCGAGCGTTCGCTTGAGATGATCATAGGCATCCATGCCATTCTAAAAGCGGGCGGCGCTTATGTTCCGATTGATCCGGAATTCCCTGAGGATCGTATTCACCACATGCTGGAGGATTCGGGAGCGAAGCTTCTGCTGACGAAGAGCCATCTCAAGGATCGTTTCCCATTCACTGGCACGATCCTGGCACTGGATGATCCGCAGGCGTATCATGCGGATGACTCCAATCTGGAGCCAATTGCAGGACCAGAGCATCTGGCGTATATCATTTACACGTCAGGTTCAACCGGCAAGCCGAAAGGTGTAATGATTGAGCATCGCTCCGCCGTCCATACACTGAGCCAGTTGGAAGCTGAATATCCGATGTTGGCAGGTGACCGATTCCTGCTCAAAACGACATTCACCTTTGACTTCTCCGTACCGGAGCTGTTCTGTTGGTTCTTTGGACAGGGGACGCTTGTGATCCTGCCGCAGGGCGTGGACAAAGATCCGGTTGCACTGCTGGAGGCTGTGGATGCGAACCGAATCACGCATCTTAATTTGGTACCTTCGATGCTCAGTGTGCTCGTTCAATATTTGAAAGAAAGCAGTACCCAAGGATTCCTTACTCTGAAATATCTGTTTGCCTGCGGCGAGACGCTGCCTGCCAAACTTGTGGAAGAGTACTATAAAGTATCACCTTATGCCGTACTGGAGAACATCTACGGTCCTACGGAGGCGGCTGTATATGCGACTCGATATACAACGAGTCGTGAGACTGCGACTCTAACGCATGTGCCTATCGGCAAACCGTACGCTAACGTCCAAGTATGGATGATGGATAGCGCTTCTCAGGTATCACCAGTAGGTGTGCCGGGGGAACTCTGCATTGCAGGTGGAGGGGTAGCGAGAGGGTACTTCAATCAGCCGGAACTGACAGCAGAGAAGTTCATTCCTCATCCGTACAAGTCGGGTGAACGGATTTACCGAACGGGCGATTTGGCTCGGTGGTTGCCTGACGGGAATATTGAGTACTTGGGACGGATTGATCACCAGGTAAAAATCCGCGGTTACCGCATTGAGCTGGGAGAAGTGGAAGCACAAATTCTGAAGGTACCATCGGTGCAGGAAGCGGTTGTTCTAGCACTGGCTGACTCCAGCGGAAGTACTCAGCTTTGCGCATACTTTGTGGCCGAGGAAGGGCTCGCAGCTGGCGTTCTACGCGAGGCACTGGGCAGCGAGCTGCCAAGCTATATGATTCCGTCTGCTTTCGTACAGCTCGCACAAATGCCGCTGAATCCAAATGGCAAATTGGATCGCAAAGCGCTACCGGCACCGGAAACACTTCTGCGGAGCATAGCCGAGTATATCGCGCCGCGTACGCAGACAGAAGTAGAGCTTGCTAAGATTTGGTCCGAGGTGCTCGGCGTACAGGAAATCGGGATCAGGGATCAATTCTTCGAACTTGGCGGTCATTCACTGAAAGTATTGGGCTTGATCCAAAGGATCTCGTCCAGTATGGGTGTTCATCTCCCACTTCAAGCCGTATTTAATCTGCCGACTGTGGAAGAAATGGCGCATGAAATTTTCAAGCTGCAGGCAACAACTGCTGCCGATGAACAAGAAATGGAAATTATCCGCTTCCCAGGAAAAGGAGCGCTTAAAGTATTTTGCTTCCCTCCTCGGGTAGGTCACTCTCTGGGGTACTATGAGATGGCCAAGGAGCTGGATGGGCTTTGCGAAGTGTACGGGATGGAATTTATCGGCGACCGTTTCCAGGGTCAAGATATGTTGGATCGATACATCGATGCCATCGTGGGTATTCAAGCAGAGGGTCCGTATATATTCTTGGGATACTCACTTGGAGGAAATCTTGCCTTTGAGGTAGCTAAAGCCATGGAAAGCCGAGGTTACCATGTTGGGGACATTATTATGGTAGATGCTATGAGAAAGATGTCCAAGGATGAATCGACACCTGAGGAGCTTGAAGAGATTGTCGAGACGGTGCTGGACAGCATTAGGGAGCAGTACAAAGCATTCCTGGCCGATCCAGCCGACAGGGAGCGAGTCATGGACAAAATGTTGGTTTACTCCAGCTACCGCGATGAGCTTATTAACGCAGGTGAAGTTCATGCGAATATCCATGCTATGATTGCAGAGGATGATAGTGTTGGTCCGGATACATCATTAGATAAATTGTTATGGCAACAGGCAACACTTGGCCAATACAAAGAATACGGGGTCATCGGAACGCACGATGTGCTGCTTGATTCCGGTTTTGTTGGGGAGAATGCTAAAGTACTGAGACAGATACTTGGTAAAATTGCAGAAGCCTCATCTAAAAACAAGCCTATTTTGTCTTAATATCAATCAACCAGAATAGTAGTGGGCAACAAAGACGCCCGGGTTCCTTTATAAAGGAGGGACCCGGGCGTCCTTTTTATTTTATGAAATCCGCAACATGCAGAGAGTAGTGCCCTTAATGATCAGTGTTTGTTTTAGCAATGGTTGACCGAGAATAATGGATATTGGAGATGAGATCACGGATGACTTGAATGACGAGCTCAGGTTGATCATGGATAATCATATGTTCGCTCTTTTTGGCGACAATAAGCTTGCTGTTGTTAGAGATGTGGAGCATCTCGCGCTGCCCGATTTGCCAGCTTTGTTCGATCTGATCATTTCCACGTTTACTTATACCGAACTGAGTCAAATTTTGCTGAATGCCTCGGGCAATTACGCGTACAGGGAGGTTGCCCAAATGCTGGCCGCGTATGGCATCTTCGGTAGTGCTCGCCAGATCACCCTCCTCGGCAACAGAGCGAAAGTACTTGGGGGAAGCAACAATGTTCACGAAAGATTTTCTATCTCGATACTCCACCCGACCGTTTAGCATTAAGTTGGGGAACAGACGAAAAGCCCCCGATCTTTCTAGGAGAATGGATATGAGCGGCGAGGGATTAACCTTAGGCCGTTCTTTGGCATAGATCTTATTTGTCCGGCGGGCATCATTCTCGGGCCTAGCATCCACCAGAACCAATCCTGCGACTTCGTCTCTGTACGTCTGTGCATAGAGTCTTGAGTACATCCCCCCGAGGGAATGGCCTACAAGGATATATGGAGCTTGGATGTCTGCATTTTTTAGAGCGGTATGAAGCTCCCGAACGATGTTTTCGCCGGTACGTGGAGTATTTGCCTCTTCGCTCCATGCATAGCCTGCCCGATCATAGGATACAACGGTGGCAAAGGATGATAGCTTCTCGGGAATATCTCTCCAAGAAAGGCTACTTTCCCCGCTCCCTGATTCAAGCACTATCGTTGGAGAGCCGGCACCCATTTTATGAATATGGAGACGATAACCTCCAGCGTCGACCATTCTCCCCAGAGGAGGATGTTGCGACTTATCATGTTTGGATGCAATCCACTCATACACAAATCCAGAGATAACAACAAGCAGTAAGCAAGAGATAACCCAAAACACAACTTTCGTCCAGGTCAGCCTTCGTTGTTTCATATAACATCTACTCCTCTATAAGGTCATTATTCAATTCACAAAATCTATTTCATATGAGGTAAAATTGCTTTGGTGTGGTTGGGCCATGATGAACTTTCATGTAAACATTAAGTTGGAGTTCTGTAGTATCTACCTATTCACTATTAAAGGCTGGGGGGAATGGCGCGGGCGTTCCTTATCATTTATACCCATCCTTTGTTTGTCAAATCATCAATATTAAAGAAAAAATGAATATACAATTAGGAACCATTTGAACAAAAGCCTAGGGCCTAGTTACAAATATATAGGTGTGAAAACAATTTAATAAAAAAACTTGCATTTAAAAATCCAGAATGATATACTCTAATTCCGGCCAAGAAGACATAGTAGTTGCGAGCGAGAGATACAAAAAAAATGTTTTAAAAAATGCTTGCAAAGTTGGTTCGGAAGTGATATGATATAAAAGTTGATGAGGCGATGAGTTGATTCAACGAAAGAAATGTTTGATCTTTGAAAACTGAACAACGAGTGAGTAAATTGATTTTGTTCGCAAAATCAAACAAAGAGATATTTTATCTCGTCAGTTTCAAAATGAGCTAATCGCTCTTTCTATAACCAACTTCGGTTGGTCTTTAATGGAGAGTTTGATCCTGGCTCAGGACGAACGCTGGCGGCGTGCCTAATACATGCAAGTCGAGCGGGGTCAGTTAGAAGCTTGCTTCTAATCAACCTAGCGGCGGACGGGTGAGTAACACGTAGGCAACCTGCCCACAAGACAGGGATAACTACCGGAAACGGTAGCTA